>JALFTG010000062.1 GCA_022779345.1 Oscillospiraceae bacterium
TGGGTTCACAACAAGGCCATCCAGAAAGCCGTGGAGAGCCGGAAGATCCCGCCGGAGACCAAGGCATACTTAAAAACGCTGAAACGAAAAGAAAAATCCTGCTGAAACAGAAAGCCGGCAGTCGGTTTCCTGTCATTGCGAGGAGCGAAGCGACGCGGCGATCCGTTCTCCCTTTCGATTTGTGAAGGGGATGCGGATTCCCATGTCGGGGCTGTGCCCCTCCTCGGAATGACATGATTTTGACTGTCGGCTTTCTATAGAATTGCAGGAAGCTGTCTTTTTACAAAAAGTATTTCAGCAGCAGAAGCAGCACCACGCCCGGGGCGCCCAGCACGCCCACTACCACGGCGTTGATCCAGTTGATGCCCAGGGACAATCCCACGAACTCTCCGGCGAAGTTCAGCAGGAACAGTACCGCAAAGCCCACCAGGGCATTGATGAGCATTTTGAACGCGAACCGGATAGGGGCGGACAGCAGCTTCACAATCAGGATAACGGCGATGATCCCCACCACCGCGATTCCCAGCATTTCCATGGGGATATGTAACCTTCCTTTCTTCAGGCGCTGCCGTCAAATTCCTTCAGGCATCTGACGGCGTAGTCGTATTTTGAGAGCAGGGCGTTCATTTCGTAGATGCAGGCATCCACCTGGTCGGCGTCCGTGACCAGATCAAAGCGTGAATAGAGTTCGTCAAGCTCGTTGTGCAGGTTCCACACCTCCGAGCACAGGCTGTCCCGCTCCCGGCGCCGGGCGGCCCGGGCTTTTTTCTCCCGTGACATGAAAAGACCTCCTTGGGCTTTTCCGTATATTCTATTCACCGTCCTATAAAAATAAACAATCCAGGAGAAAAATGCAAGTTATTTTTTATGAACAACGGGTGATACTATGCTTGGACGAAGGATCCGGTTGTCGGAGACGCCCGGCGGCAAAGCCGGGAGCACCGCATGGCGTAAAGACGGATCTCTTGTAAGATCGGGCCTTTGATAAGCGCCGGAAAACGGTGCTGGATGACAGGACCGGGCAGGTCAGCGCCCGGACCATCCGGCAGAAACATGAGGCTTATCCACAGATAAGAAATGTTTCCAACGAGGAAGAAGTCAAGTGACGGAGAATGTGCCATACATAGGCACGGCCTCCGCCGCGGGCGGGGGCTGTGCTTGATACGGTTCCCGCTTTTTTTATTCCATCAAACCATTCGGTTTCATGGAGGGCACTGTAAATTCTGCGGACCGATTGAACAGAGATGTGACAGACATCTCTGTTCTTTTGCTGTCCCGGATGTTCCTCTGTTCCGGACAGATTGATCACAGCTTGCATTTTTGGAAATGATAGGATATACTAAATCAGTTAAAGATCAAATCTGACATTTTATTTTGAGAGGAACAGACATGGCGGAAACTTACGGCAACGACAGTATTTCACAACTGAAAGGTGCGGACCGGGTGCGGAAACGCCCGGGGGTGATTTTCGGCTCCGACGGACTGGAGGGCTGCGAACACGCAGTCTTTGAGATCCTGTCCAACGCCATTGACGAGGCCCGGGAGGGCTACGGTGACACCATCACCCTGACATCCTTTGCCGACGGCTCCATTCAGGTGGAGGACTTCGGCCGGGGCTGCCCCCTGGACTGGAACCCCAATGAAAAACGGTATAACTGGGAGCTGGTGTTCTGCGAGCTGTACGCCGGCGGCAAATACAGCAACGAGGAGGGGGAGAACTACGAGTTTTCTCTGGGCCTGAACGGCCTGGGCTCCTGCGCCACCCAGTATTCCTCCGAGTACATGGATGTGACCGTCCGCCGGGACGGGAAGAAATATACCCTCCACTTCCGCAAGGGCGAACCCGTGGGGAAGAAGGGCAGGGAACTGCTCATCGAGGACACCGACCGGAAACAGACGGGCACCACCATCCGCTTCAAGCCGGACATCGAGGTGTTCACGGATGTGAACATCCCCGAGGAATACTTCCACGATGTGCTCCGCCGCCAGGCGGTGGTGAACGCCGGGGTCCGGTTCGTGCTGAAAGTGGAGCGGGAAAACGGCTTTGAAACCACCCAATACCTGTACGAGAACGGCATCCGGGACTATGTGGCAGAGATCGCCGGGGAGACGGCCCTGTCCGCCCCCGTGTTCATCCAGACCGAGCGCCGGGGCCGGGACCGGGCGGACAAGAAGGAGTACAAGGTGAAGCTGTCCGCCGCCTTCTGCTTCTCCACGAAGGTCAACCGGATTGAATATTACCACAACTCCTCCTGGCTGGAGCACGGCGGCGCCCCGGACAAAGCGACCCGGTCCGCCTTTGTCTCTGCTGTGGACGACCAGATCAAGAAACAGGGCAAGTACCAGCGCAATGAGTCCAAAGTCATGTTCCAGGACATCGCCGACTGCCTGATCCTGGTGACCAACTGCTTCTCCACCCAGACCTCCTATGAGAACCAGACAAAAAAGTCCATCACCAACCGGTTCATTCAGGAGGCCATGACGGCCTTCTTTAAGGAACAGCTGGAAATCTACTTTACGGAAAACCGCATGGAAGCGGAGCGGATCATTGACCAGATCCTGATCAACAAGCGCTCCCGGGAACAGGCCGAGCGCACCCGCCAGTCCATCAAGAAGAACCTGACGAGGAACATGGACCTGTCCAACCGGGTACAGAAGTTCGTGGACTGCCGGAGCAAGGACACCGAACGGCGGGAACTGTACATTGTGGAGGGCGACTCCGCTCTGGGCGCCTGCAAGCAGAGCCGGGACTCCGAGTTTCAGGGCATCATGCCCGTCCGGGGCAAAATCCTGAACTGCCTGAAAAGCGACTATGCCCGCATCTTCGCCAGCGATATCATCACGGACCTGCTTCGGGTACTGGGCTGCGGCGTGGAGGTCCGGGACAAACATATCAAGGACATCGCCGCCTTTGACATGGCGAACCTGCGGTGGAACAAGATCATCATCTGCTCCGATGCGGATGTGGATGGCTATCAGATCCGCACCCTGATCATCACCATGATCTACCGGCTGGTGCCCACCTTGATTCAGGAGGGCATGGTGTATATTGCCGAGACGCCGCTGTATGAGATCACCAGCAAAGGAAAAACCTGGTTTGCCTATACGGACGAGGAGAAAAACAGCATTCTGGAGGAGCTGAACGGCGCGAAATGCACCATCCAGCGCTCCAAAGGTCTGGGTGAGAACGACCCGGAGATGATGTGGCTGACCACCATGTGCCCGGAGACCCGCCGGCTCATCCGGGTCATGCCCGAGGACGCCGCCCACACCGCAGAGATTTTTGACCTCCTCCTGGGCGACAACCTCCAGGGCCGCAAAGACTACATCGCCCAGGAGGGCGGGTACTATTTAGAGTTCGCGGACCTGAGCTGAGAAAGCATGGAGACCCGAAAAAATATTCGGCTGCGGGATTATGATTACAGTCAGCCGGGATATTATTACATCACCATCTGCACCTGCGACAGACAGCCTTTGTTTGATTCATGGGTAGGGGCGCACCTGTGTGTGCGCCCGGACCGCACCCCGGATGACCCGATCGGGTCGTGGCTGTTTGAGCTGGAACGAAAATTTCCCGGAACAGAGATTGATACCTACTGCGTAATGCCGGACCATATTCATGTCATTCTGGTTCTCACGGGCGCACACGCAGGTGCGCCCCTACCCGAAATCATAAAGTGGTATAAAACACAGACCATCAATGCGTATATCCGCATGGTGAGGTGCGGAGAATGTCCGCCGTTCCATGATCATGTCTGGCAGCGGGGATATTACGAACATGTGATCCGCCATGATGAGGAACTGATGGAGGTCCGGGATTACATATTCGGGATTACATATTGCAGAATCCTTTGAAATTAACGACAGAAACGGAAGAAACGCCCAATGGCTAAGAAAAAACCGGAAAAACAACTGAAGCGGCCCACGGGGGACCCGAATGTGATGGGACTGCGGGCACAGGTGGTGGAACAGCCCATCACTGAGACCCTGGAGAGCAACTATATGCCCTACGCCATGAGCGTCATCGTCTCCCGGGCCATCCCGGAGATCGACGGGTTCAAGCCCTCCCACCGGAAGCTGCTTTACACCATGTATAAAATGAACCTGCTCACCGGCCCACGGACGAAAAGCGCCAACATCGTGGGCCAGACCATGCGGCTGAACCCCCACGGCGACGCTGCCATCTATGAGACCATGGTCCGCCTGTCCAAAGGCAACGGCGCCCTGCTGGCCCCCTTCGTGGACTCCAAGGGCAACTTCGGCAAGGTGTACTCCCGGGATATGTCCTACGCCGCCCCCCGGTACACGGAGGCCAAGCTGTCCCCCATCTGCGCGGAGCTGTTCAAGGATATCGACAGCGACACCGTGGATTTCGTGGACAACTATGACGGCACCATGAAGGAGCCGTCCCTGCTGCCCACCACCTTCCCCAACATTCTGGTGTCCGCCAACATGGGCATCGCCGTGGGCATGGCCAGCAACATCTGCGGCTTCAACCTGACCGAGTGCTGCCAGGCCGCCATTGACTATCTGAACGACCCGGACTGCGACATCATGCAGTCCATGCCCGCCCCGGACTTCGCCACCGGCGGCGAGATCATCTACAACGAAGCGGAGATGCGGAAAATCTACGACACCGGCCGGGGCAGTTTCCCGGTCCGTGCCCGGTGGCGGTATGACCAGAAGGCGAATATCATCGAAATATACGAGATCCCCTACACCACCCGGTCCGAGATCATCATCGATAAGGTGGCAGAGCTGGTGAAAACCGGCAAGATCAAAGAGATCTCCGATATGCGGGACGAGACGGACCTGAACGGCCTGAAGTTGGCCATCGACCTGAAAAAGGGCGCCGACCCGGAACTGCTCATGCAGAAGCTGTTCAAGCTGACGCCCCTCCAGGACAATTTCCCCTGCAACTTCAATGTGCTCATCGGCGGCTATCCGAAAGTCATGGGCGTTAAGGAGATTCTGTCCGAGTGGTGCGCCTGGCGGATGGACAGTGTCCGGCGGCGGGTGTACTTTGACCTGGGGAAGAAGCAGGATAAGCTGCACCTGCTCCAGGGCCTGGGCAGAATCCTGCTGGACATCGACAAGGCCATCCGCATCATCCGGGAGACGGAGAAGGAAGCGGAGGTCGTCCCCAACCTGATGAAGGGCTTTGACATCGATGAGATCCAGGCCAACTATGTGGCGGAGATCAAGCTGCGCAACATCAACCGGGAGTACATCCTGAAGCGTCTGGAAGAGACGGCGGAGCTGGAAAAGGATATCGCCGATCTGGAGGCCACCCTGAACAGCCGCACCCGGATCAAAACCATCATCGTCCGGGAACTGAAGGACATCATGAAAAAATACCCCATGGAGCGGCGCACCGGCATCGTCATGGCCCACGAGGTGGAGCAGCTGGGGGACGAGGACATCGTGCCCGACTATCCCTGCACCGTGTTCCTGTCCAGAGAGGGGTATTTCAAGAAGATCACCCCCCAGTCCCTGCGGATGAACGCGGAGCAGAAATACAAGGACGGGGACAGCCTGCGCATTTCCATGGAGACCAGCAACCGGAAGGAATTTCTGGTGTTCACCGACAAACAGCAGGTCTATAAGCTGCGCTTGCGGGATATGGATGACACGAAGGCCTCCGTGCTGGGCACCTATCTCCCTGCCAAACTGGGCATGGACGAGGGGGAGAGTGTCATCACCATGATCCCCGCGGAATTTGACACCACGCTGCTGCTGGTATTTGACAACGGCAAGGTGGCCAGATTCCCCTGCAGTGTGTATGAGACCAAGACTAACCGGAAGCGCCAGACCGGCGCCTATTCCGACAAGGCCGCCCTGGTGGAGGTCCTGCCCATCCGGGAGGAGGGTGAGTTCGTCCTGACTTCCAGTGAGGGCCGGGCGGTGCTGTTCCGGTCTGAGGACCTGCAGACCAAGGCCTCCCGCACCACCCAGGGCGTGGCGGTCATGAAGCTGAAAGTGAAATACAAAGTGGTCAGCGCCGCCCCTGCGGAGCTGAGCGGCATTCAGAACAAAACCCGCTACAAGGCAAAAACCCTGCCCGCCGCCGGCGCCCTGCTCCGGCCCGAGGACCGGGGCGAGCAGCAGACCACACTGCTGGACGGCGGCGACGCCTGATCCATTCCACCCGGGAGGACGCCATGCTGGACAAGCTGAAAAACATCGAAAAACGCTATGAGGAGATCGGTCTGCGGCTGAGCCAGCCGGAGGCCTATGCCGACATGACCGCCTGCGCCCGGCTGCAGAAGGAGCGCAGCCAGCTGGAACCTCTGGTGGAGACCTTCCGGGCCTATGAGACCTGCCTGCGGGATCTGGAGGGGGCAAAGGCCCTGCTCAGCGACCCGGAGTGCCGGGAGCTGGCCCAGGAGGAACTGGAAGAAAACAAACGGAAAAAAGAACAGCTGGAGCATGACCTGAAGATTCTGCTCCTGTCCAAAGACCCCAACGATGAGCGGAATGTGATTGTGGAGATCCGGGCCGGCGTGGGCGGGGAGGAATCCGCCCTGTTTGCCGGGAATCTGTACCGGATGTACTCCATGTACGCCGCCGCCCGGGGCTGGAAAACGGAGATCGCCAATCTCAGCGAGACGGAGCTGGGGGGCATCCGGGAGATCAGCTTCGTCATCGAAGGGGAGGGGGCGTACTCCCGGCTGAAATTCGAGAGCGGCGTCCACCGGGTCCAGCGCGTGCCGGAGACGGAAGCCGGCGGCCGCATCCACACCAGCACCGCCACCGTGGCGGTCCTGCCGGAGGTGGACCCTGTGGAGTTCCATCTGGACCTGAAGGATGTCCAGATCGACACCTTCCGCTCCTCCGGCGCCGGGGGTCAGAAGGTGAACAAGACCTCCTCCGCCATTCGGGTGACCCACCTGCCCACGGGCATGGTAGTGGAATGTCAGGACGAGCGGAGCCAGTATAAGAACAAGGACCGGGCACTGAGCATTCTGGCCAGCCGGTTATATGATATCGAGCGGCAGAAGCAGGCGGATTCCATCGCCTCGGAGCGCCGCTCCCAGGTGGGTACCGGTATGCGCAATGAGCGCATCCGCACCTACAACTTCCCCCAGGGCCGGGTGACGGATCACCGGATCGGCCTGACCCTGTACAAGATCGACCAGATTCTGAACGGCGATCTGGATGAACTGATCGATGCCATCGTCACCGCTGACCAGGCGCAGCGGCTGCAGAACACGGAGATGAGCGTATGAAAACTGCTGTAATCACCGAAAATCCGGAACAGGCGGCGGAGCTGATCCGTACCGGCGGTCTGGTGGCCGTCCCCACGGAGACGGTCTACGGCCTGGCGGGAAACGGGCTGGACCCGGAGGCGGTCCACCGGATCTATGAGGTGAAGGGCCGCCCGGAGGTGAAGCCCCTGTCCCTCATGGTCCATGACGCCGCTGCCATGGAGCAATATTGCGAAGATGTGCCGGAAGCGGCATATGTGCTGGCGGAGAAATTCTGGCCCGGCCCCCTGACCATTGTCCTGAAAGCAAAACCATGCGTGCCCTCCATCGTCCGGGCCGGGGGAGAGACCGTGGGATTGCGGTGCCCGGACCACCCCATGACGCTGAAGCTGCTCCGGGCGTGCGGCCTGCCCCTGGCGGCCCCCTCCGCCAACCTGTCCGGTGCCCCCAGCCCCAAGACGGCGGGGGAGGTGCTGGGATATTTCGACGGCGTGATCGAGGGGGTAATCGATGGCGGCGTATGCGGCATCGGCCGGGAGAGCACCATCATCGACCTGACGGTTACCCCCTACCGCATCCTGCGGCAGGGTGCCCTGCCGGAGGCGGAGATCGTCCGGGCGCTGGTGGAGCATATGACCATTTTCGGCATCACCGGCGGCACCGGCTGCGGCAAGACCACGGCGCTGAATGTGCTGGAGGAGATGGGCGCCCTGGTGCTGGACTGCGACGCGGTGTATCACGAGCTGGGGGAGACCAGCGAGGCATTGAAGGAGCGGCTCATCGCCCGGTTCGGCCCGGAGTGCTACGCCAGCGGCGTGCTGGATACCAAGCCCATCGGCCGGGTGGTGTTCTATGATCCGGACGCCCTGCTGGACCTGAACGCCATCACCCACGCGGCAGTGGGGGAGGAAGTGGACCGGCGGCTGTCAGACTGGGCCATGCGGGGCGGTACCGTGGCGGCAGTGGACGCCATTGCCCTGATCGAGAGCGGAATGGCGGAGAAGTACCACCCCATCGTGGGCATCACCGCCCCCAGACATCTGCGGATGGAGCGGATCATGGCCCGGGACGGCATCACCGAGGACTACGCCCGCCACCGCATTGACTCCCAGAAGCCGGACAGCTTCTACGCCGAGCACTGCGACAAAATTCTGGAAAACAGCGGCACAGCCGAGGCATTTGCCGCTTTATGCAGAGATTATTTTACGGAGGTACTGCGCCATGACCATGAGTAAAGAGCCGGATATCCGGGAGGAACTGTTCTTTCAGCCGAAAAACGGCTATGACTGCATTGACCGGGAGGAACGCATCCTGATCGAGGAATACGCGGAGAAGTACAAGGCGTTTCTGGACGAAGCCCGCACGGAGCGGGAGGCGGTGAAGCTGTCCATCCGGATGGCAGAGGAAGCCGGATTTGTGGAGTACCGGCGGGGGATGCCCATGCAGCCGGGCACGAAAGTCTATTGCAGCAACCGGGGCAAGGCCCTGATTCTGGCGGTCATGGGCGAGCAGCCTCTCAGCGAGGGCTGCGTCATCGCCGGGGCGCACATTGACGCTCCCCGTCTGGACCTGAAGCAGCGTCCCCTCACTGAGCAGGAGGAGCTGGCCTTTTTCCGCACCCATTACTACGGCGGCATCAAAAAATACCAGTGGGTGGCCATCCCCCTGGAGCTGCACGGCGTTGTCGTGCTGAAAAACGGGGAGACCGTGGACATCTCCATCGGCCGGGAGCCGGGAGACCCCCAGTTCGTCATCACGGACCTGCTGCCCCATCTGGGAGCCGATCAGGGGAAAAAGACCCTGTCCGAGGCCATCACCGGCGAGGGCCTGAAGCTGCTCATCGGCTCCGTCCCCTATGCCTGCGAGGGCAAGGACCGGGTGAAGCTGGCAATCATGAGCATCCTGAACGATATGTACGGCATCACGGAGGAGGACTTCCTGTCCGCGGAGCTGGCGGCTGTCCCGGCCATGGAAGTGCGGGACATCGGTCTGGACCGGAGCATGATCGGCGGCTACGGCCACGATGACCGCTCCTGCGCCTTTGCGGAACTGCAGGCCATTCTGGATCTGGATACCCCGCCCCGGACCGCTGTGTGCATTCTGGCGGACAAGGAGGAGACCGGGTCTGACGGCGTGACCGGTATGCTGTCCCAGGCTTTCGACACCTTCATGGAGGATCTGTGCGATGAGCAGAATGTGCCCCTGCGCCGGTGCTTTGAGCGCAGCTTCTGCATCAGCGCCGATGTGTGCAACGGCTATGACCCCCTGTACCCGGAGGTCAGCGAGAAGGACAACAACGCCAAAATGAACTACGGCATGGGCATCTGTAAATACACCGGCTCCCGGGGCAAGAGCGGCACCAGCGACGCCTCCGCCGAGACGGTGGCAAAGCTGCGGCGGATCTTCGACAACGCCGGCGTGGTGTGGCAGATGGCGGAGCTGGGCAAGGTGGACCAGGGCGGCGGCGGCACCATCGCCAAATACATGGCCAACCGGAACATCGAGACCATCGACGCCGGTGTGCCCGTCCTGAGTATGCACGCCCCCTTTGAAATCGTGGCAAAATTTGACTGCTATATGACCTATAAAGGCGTTCTTGCCGTTTATGAAGCGGAATAAATCCGTTTGAAAGTTTAAAAATCCCTCCGATTGCAGACACTAAAGCGATCGGAGGGATTTTTCTATGAACGAAAACGCACGCAAGGACCTTCAGGAGCTGGGCAGCGCCCGGGGGAAGAGCAGCATCCACTGCCTGACCATCATCGGCCAGATCGAGGGCCACCAGACCCTGCCGGA
>JALFTG010000181.1 GCA_022779345.1 Oscillospiraceae bacterium
ACCACCCTGTCCGCCGACCCCAACCGCCTGCTCATCGGCGATGACGAGCACGGCTGGGCGGATGACTCCGTGTTCAACTTCGAGGGCGGCTGCTACGCCAAGTGCATCAATCTGTCCGCCGAGAGCGAGCCGGAGATTTACAACGCCATCCGCTTCGGTTCCCTGGTGGAAAATGTGGTCATGGATCCCGACACCCGGGAGTTTGACTTCGATGACGATTCCCTGGCGGTGAACAGCCGCGTGGGCTACCCCATTGAATATATCCCCAACGCCGAGCTGTCCGGCATGAGCCCCAGCGTCCCCAAAAATGTCATCTTCCTGACCGCCGACGCTTACGGCGTGTTGCCCCCCATCTCCAGACTGGATCTGAACCAGGCCATGTACTACTTCGTGTCCGGCTTCACCTCCAAGCTGGCCGGCACCGAGATCGGCATCAAGGAGCCTGTGCCCACCTTCTCCACCTGCTTCGGCGCCCCCTTCCTGCCCCTGGATCCCTCCGTGTACGCCTCCATGCTGTCTGACAAGGTCCAGAAGGCCGGCGCCAGCGTGTGGCTGATCAACACCGGCTGGAACGGCACCGGCAAGCGCATGAAGCTCAGCTACACCCGCGCCATGGTCACTGCCGCCCTCACCGGCGAGCTGCTGAAGAGCGAGTTCGTCACCGATCCCATCTTCGGCGTGTCCGTGCCCACCACCTGTCCCGGCGTGCCCGACGAGCTGATGATCCCGGAGAACACCTGGGAGGACAAGGAGAAGTATCTGGAGACTGCCAAAAAGCTGGCTGCCTCCTTCGTGGAAAACTTCAAGCAGTACACCAAGATGAGCCCGGAAGTCATTGCCGCCGGCCCCAAAGTGTAAAATAAACCATTCCGTCCGCCTGCCGGGTCCCGGCGGGCGGCGGAGCATGATGGAATCTTGATAGACCGGAGGAATTGAGAATGCAGAAAGTCCAACTGACAGAGACCGTTTTGCGGGATGCGAACCAGTCTCTGCTCGCAACCAGAATGCCCATGTCGGTGATGAAGCCCATTCTCTCCACGATGGACAAAGCCGGGTATTACTCCGTGGAATGCTGGGGCGGCGCTACCTTCGACTCCTGCCTGCGCTACCTGAGCGAGGATCCCTGGGAACGGCTGCGGATCATCCGCAGGGAGATGCCCAATACCAAATTGCAGATGCTGCTGCGGGGTCAGAACCTGCTGGGTTACAAACACTACCCCGATGATGTGGTCATCAAATTTGTGGAGCGGAGCGTTGCCAACGGCATCGACATTATCCGTATTTTTGACGCGCTGAATGATATGCGCAACATCAAGCTGGCGGTGGAGACCACCGTGAAGTGCGGAGCCATCGCCTCCGGCGCCATCTCCTACACCACCAGCCCCGTACATACTCTGGAGAAATATGTGCAGCTGTGCAAGGAAATGACGGCCATGGGCTGCTCCACCATCTGCATCAAGGACATGGCCGGCGTCATCACGCCCCAGGAGAGCTATGACCTGGTCAGCGCCATCAAGGACGCCCTGCCGGATGTCCCCCTGGTGCTGCACACCCACTGCACCACCGGCATGGCCTTCATGTCCGTGATCAAGGCCGTGGAAGCAGGCTGCGACATTGTGGACTCCGCCTCCTCCTGCCTGTCCGGCGGCACCTCCCAGCCCGCCACCGAGACGCTGTATGACGCCCTCACTCAGATGGGCTATGAGATGAATATGGACCGGGCCGTGCTGAAGCAGGTGAACGACCACTTCAAGCCCTACCGGGACGAGTGCCTGTCCAGTGGTCTGCTGAAGCCCAAGGCCATGGCCACCGACACGGACGCCCTGACCTACAAAGTCCCCGGCGGCATGCTGTCCAACCTGATGGCCCAGCTGGAGACCATGAACGCCCTGGACCGGATGGACGAGGCCCTGGAGGAGACTCCCCGGGTGCGCAAGGATCTGGGCTATCCCCCGCTGGTCACGCCCATGAGCCAGATGGTGGGCGTCCAGGCCGTGAACAATGTGCTCTCCGGCGAGCGGTATAAGAATGTGTCCAAGGAAGTGAAAGCGTACCTCCGGGGCGAGTACGGCCGTGCCCCCGGCGAGATCGACGAGACTCTCCGCAAGCAGATCCTGGGCGACGAGGAGCCCCTCACCTGCCGGTATGCCGACACCCTGGAACCCCTGTTTGAGAAAACGA
Organism: Oscillospiraceae bacterium; assembly: GCA_022779345.1. Classification (GTDB taxonomy): domain Bacteria; phylum Bacillota; class Clostridia; order Oscillospirales; family Oscillospiraceae; genus HGM13010. The sequence goes on from JALFTG010000181.1 coordinate 2,182, forward strand.
AAGCCGAGCTGGGCGAAACCGCCCGGAGCGACGAGGATGTGCTGAGCTACATCGCCTTCCCCCAGGTGGCGGAGAAGTTCTTTGAGGAACGGAAGGCCCGGGAAGAGAAGATGGTCCGCTTTACCATCGAACAGATCTGAGGAGGCCGGGATATGCATCTTTTTCAGTCTGATGTCTCCATCCCCGCTGCCATCGGCTATTCCATTCTGGGCATGGCCATCGTGTTCGCAGTGCTGGTGGTGCTGATGCTGGTGATCAAGATCATGGAGCGTTTCAGCGGGGAGAAAAAAGAGACCGCCCCGGAATCTCCGGCAGCTGCCCCCGCATCCCCCGCCGCGGCCCCTGCGGCACCGGCGCCCGCCGCAAAGCCCGCTCCCGGCACTGCCGGACAGCTGAAGCTGTATCATGTGGACGAGCGGGACGCCGCCATGGTCATGGCCATCGTGGCCGATTCTCTGGGCAAACCCCTCAATGAACTGCGCTTTATTTCCATCCGGGAGGTTACGGACCAATGAAATACAAAGTCACACTCAATTCCAAAGTTTACGAAGTGGAAGTGGAGGAAGGCACCGCCATGCTGGTGGATGAGTACGAGGCCTATGTGCCCGCTCCCGCCCCGGCACCGGTTGCCGCCGCTCCCGTTCCCGCAGCCGCCCCGGCTCCCGCGCCGGCTCCCGCCGCAGCCCCTCAGGCCGCCGGTGAAGTGGTGGCCTCCCCCCTGCCCGGCACGGTGCTGCAGGTGAAGGTCAGCGCCGGTGAGGCCGTGAAAGCCGGTCAGCTGCTGCTGATCATCGAAGCCATGAAAATGGAGAATGAAGTCCTCGCCCCCCGGGACGGCACGGTGGCTCAGATCGTCGCCGCCAAGGGTGCCACGGTCAACACCGGTGACGCTCTGGTCGTCCTCAGCTGAGAGGTGACGCCATGTCTACGATTTTAGATGTATTGCAGACCATCTGGCTGGAATCCGGCTTTGCCTCCATCGGCTGGAAGACCATCGTGATGCTGGTGCTGGCCTGCGTGCTGCTGTATCTGGGTATCGTGAAGAAATACGAGCCCCTGCTCATGATCGGCATCGCTTTCGGTATGTTGCTGACGAACCTGCCCGGGGCGGGCCTGTACCACCCGGAGCTGTGGGATCAGTTCATCGCCGGGGAGATCGGCTACGGCACCATCATGCATGAGGGCGGACTGCTGGATATCCTGTACATCGGTGTGAAGTCCGGCCTGTACCCGTCCCTGATCTTCCTGGGCGTGGGCGCCATGACGGATTTCGGTCCTCTGATCGCCAACCCCAAGAGCCTGCTGCTGGGCTCCGCGGCCCAGCTGGGCGTATACTGTGCATTCCTGCTGGCCATCATTCTGGGCTTCACCGGCAACCAGGCCGCCGCCATCGGCATCATCGGCGGCGCGGACGGCCCCACCGCCATTTACCTGACCTCCAAGCTGGCCCCGGAACTGCTGGGCGCCATCGCCATCGCCGCCTACTCCTACATGGCCCTGATCCCCATGATCCAGCCCCCCATCATGCGGGCGCTGACCACCGAGGAAGAGCGGGCCATCAAGATGGAGCAGCTGCGCCCGGTGTCCAAGAAAGAGAAGATCATCTTCCCCATCGTGGTCGCCGCTTTCGTCATCCTGCTCCTGCCCTCCACCGCGCCCCTGATCGGCTGCCTGATGCTGGGCAACCTGTGGCGGGAATCCGGCTGCGCCGACCGTCTGTCCGACACCGCCCAGAACGCCCTGATGAACATCGTCACCATCTTCCTGGGCATCAGCGTGGGCGCCACCACCGTGGCCGACCGGTTCCTGAACCTGCAGACCATTGAGATCATCGTGCTGGGCCTGCTGGCATTCAGCTTCTCCACCGTGGGCGGTCTGCTGCTGGGCAAGCTGCTGTGCAAGCTGACCCATGGCCGGATCAACCCGCTGATCGGCTCTGCCGGCGTGTCCGCCGTGCCCATGGCCGCCCGGGTGTCCCAGACCGAGGGCCAGAAGGCCAATCCCTCCAACTTCCTGCTCATGCACGCCATGGGTCCCAATGTGGCCGGCGTCATCGGCTCCGCCGTGGCAGCAGGCTTCCTGCTGGCTCTGTTTGGATAAATCATTCGTTCAAACCTTTCGGTTTGAACGAGGGACTTCGGCCGCTCCATGCACTCGCTGCGCTCGCACACTCCGCCGGCCGAGAAGTGTTTTTTGAAGTGGCAAAGCCACTCCAAAAAACGGATCAAAATTGATTTGCGTCTGCAGACGCAAACTCTGCGAGGCTTTTTATCACGGCGGTCGATTTTTCGGCCGCCGTCTTTTTGAGGAGAACTGCTTATGACTTCCTTTTTTGTCTGCCCCGTATGCGGGGAACCCCTGGTGGGGGAACAGACGCTGAACTGTGAGAACGGGCACTGCTTTGACCGGAGCAAATATGGTTATGTCAACCTGCTGCGGTCCAATCAGTCCGGGAAAAAACGCCACGGGGATGACCGGGCTATGGTTCTGGCCCGGAGCGGCTTTCTGGACAAGGGCTACTATGCCCCGGTACGGGAAGCGGTGCTCCGGGCGCTGCGCGCCCATGCATCGGAGGGGATGCGGATCCTGGATGCCGGGTGCGGGGAGTGCTGGTACACGGCGTATTTCGCCCGGGAACTGGCGGCGTTTCATCCGGCCGTGGGCGGCGTGGATATTTCCCGGGAAGCCCTGCGGGAAGGCCACAAGCGGGGCGGTGCGGAACTGGCTGTGGCCAGCACGGCCCGGATGCCTGTGGCGAACGGAAGCTGTGACGCGGTGCTGAACATCTTCTCTCCGGAAGAACTGGGGGAATTTCACCGGGTCCTGCGGCCCGGCGGGGTGCTGATCCGGGCGCTGCCCCTGGAGGGACACCTGTGGGGCCTGAAAAGCGCCGTATATGACACGCCCTACGCCAATCCCGCTCCGGCAACGGAACTGCCCGGCTTCACACTTTTGTCCCGGGAGGATGTGCGGTTTTCCATCCACCTCCCCTGTCAGGAGGACATCTGGAACCTGTTCACCATGACGCCCTATTATTACAAAACCGGCCGGACCGATCAGGACAAGCTCCGCCAGTTGCATGAACTGGACGAAACCGTAGAAATCGCTGTCCTGTGCTATCAGCGTTGACCGGAAGTTTTTCCGTCGCTTTTTCCAAAAAGCGACCGCCCGTCAAGGGGCGTGCAGCCCCTTGGCGCCGTCCGCAGACGGCGCAATCCCCTCCTGCCCCATTCAGCGCAGGAGCAGGTGAATTTTGCGCTGTAAAACAGCGCAAAAGAGGGAGGACCCCCGGCGGGGGTCCTCCCTTCTTTTTTCCGGAAGCACACACAATCCCTCTTGACAAATTGGTCTACAGATTGTAAACTCACATCAGAACAAGGTTTACAATCTGTAAACCAAAAGGAGGTACTCCTATGCCCGATACATCTCTCGGCCCCATTGAGACCCGGTTTGCGGAGCTGATCTGGGACCGGGCTCCCGTTTCCTCCGGGGAGCTGGTGAAGCTGGCGGAACAGGAGCTGTCCTGGAAAAAATCCACCACCTACACCATTCTCCGCCGTCTGTGCCAGAAGGGCCTGTTTCAGAACGAGGGCGGCACCGTGACGGCGCTCATGACCAGAGAGGACTTCTATTCCCGGCAGAGCCGCCAGTTCGTGGAGGAGACCTTTGACGGCTCCCTGCCTCGGTTCCTGGTCGCCTTTACCAGCCGGAACAAACTGTCCGAACAGGAGATCGCTGCCATCCAGCAGCTGATCGATGAGAACAGGGGGTGAACCCATGACCCTGACTTCCCTATTTTCCACTGTGCTGGACCTGACGGCGGCGGGCAGCATCGCCATTGTGTGCGTGCTACTGGCCCGGCTGGTGCTGAACCGGGCGCCGAAGTGGATCAGCTACGCTCTGTGGGCGGTGGTGCTGTTCCGGCTGCTTTGCCCGGTGACCATCGAAAGCCCCGTGAGCCTGATGCCGGACCGGACGCTGCCGGCTACCCGGATGGAAACACAGCAGAGCACCGCCCGGACCGAACCGGTCACCCCGGTCCTGCCGGTGACCAGTGACACCGCGCCGGGCAGTGATACCGTCCAGCCCCAGCCCGGCCGGGCAGAGATCGCCCCCGCTGCCAGGCCGGACAAGATGACCGTGCTGGCCATAATCTGGCTGGCCGGGATGGGGTGTGTGACCGTGTACGCCATCGTGTCACTGGTACTGGTGCGGCGGCGGCTCATCGGGGCGGTGCCCCTGGAGGGCAATGTGTGGCTGGCAGACCACATCCCCTCCCCCTTCGTGCTGGGGCTGTTCCGGCCGAAGATCTATCTGCCCTCCACGCTGGAAGCGTCGGAGCTGGAATACATCCTGCTCCATGAGCGCACCCACATCGCCCGGCGGGACAATCTCACCCGGCTGCTGGCCTGGATCGCACTGACGGTCCACTGGTTCAATCCGCTGGTGTGGATCGCCTTCGTGTGCTCCGGTCACGATATGGAGCGCTCCTGCGACGAGGCGGTGCTGAAAAAACTGGGCACGGACATCCGGCAGGACTACTCCGCATCTCTGCTGCGCCTGTCCGCCGGACGGCACATTCTGGCCGCCGCGCCCCTGGCCTTCGGGGAGAGCGACACAAAAGGCCGCATCCGTCATGTGCTGAACTACCGCCGGCCCCGGTTCTGGGTGGTGGTCGTGGCCCTCATCGCCGCCGTTGCCCTGACCGTGGGTCTGTCCACCGACCGGGCGAAGAAGGCGGAGGACACTGCCGATGTCACCTTTGCGGATATGTTCTGGTGCCTTGCGGAGGACCGGAATGACCCGGAAGCATCCGAGGAGCTGTTCCGCTCCATCGGCACGGTGATCAACGAGTCTCAGACAGCGGACGGTGTCGCCGCTACGCTGGAGGGCGTCCTGTGCGCTGACGGAGATGTGTATCTGTCCGTTTCCTTTGACATCGAGAACGGTCCGGAAGATTCTTTCATCTCCGTGGCGGATATGGATTCCTGGATCGTCCCGTCGGATACCACCATCCGGCAAATGATGATGGTCAGCTCCTACTACGATGAGAACGGCCTGGACGGCTGGCGGGAGCGGCTGAAAGACTGGAGCGACCTGACCATGCGATATTGGAACCGGCCGGGTACAGAGGACTACCGCCTGTTCATCAGGGCCAAATCGGTCCATCCGGGAGAAAACATCCTCCACCTGGACCAGCTGGAGCTTGGCTCCACCACCATCGCCGGGCCGTTCGAGTTCACTTTTACGGTAACAGACAGTGCTCCCGCTCAGGAGTACGCCCTGAGCACCACCGCCGTGCTGTCGGACAGCCTCTCCGTGCTTGTCCAGTCCGTCCGGGTGACCCCCTTCTCCGTGACGGTGACGGCCGTGACACAGGACATCGTGGGGGATGAGGAGAACGGCAATCCCCTGCAGGTCTACAAAAACGGGGCGCTGTATCCCATCCGCGGCTCCATGCGGCAGACCGCCCGTTATGAGGACGCCCCCACCCAGCTGATCTGGTCCGTGGGCCCCGGCGACCAGATCTTCGACCCCGCTCATATCACCGCCATCTCTCTGGGCGATACGCTCATCCCCCTGGGGGCGGACGAACTGTGCGGCTACCCAACGGCGGAGGACTTTGACACCGGGTCACTGAACGCCGCATTGAAAGAAGAACTGGGCGGGGAGCCTGTGGTGTTCTCGGTGATCGAACCGGAACACACCCCCGGCTATGCCATCGTGGGCTACACGGACGAGTCCGCACTCTGGAACCAGGTCATTGGCTACGCCGTTGTGGCCAGGGATGGGGATGCCTGCCGCATCACCGATGCCCATACCCTTCGGAAAGAAAACGCCAAGATTTCCGAAACCAGCATGAACACCATTGTCTGCGGGGAAAAGGATGCCCCCTGGACGGTGGACAACACCTTCCAGGCCATTCTCAGCAACGATCCGGCCCTGGACAGCGTCCGTGTGGAAGTGGACGGTCAGGAGCTGTGGACCTGCCAGGTGGATGCCGTGCCGTTTCTGGAAGTGATCCCACTGTCGGAGACGCTGGGGGAATTTCATGTGTGGTTTCTGGACAGGGATGGTGGGATTCTAAACGAACGCTCCACCGGTTTCTCCGAAGTTGCCTATGGGAAGACCGTGGACGCCCTGGACGGGTAACCCAATCAAAAAGCCCCGGCATTGGGAACATTCCCGATGCCAGGGCTTTTTTCTGTATAAACTTACTCCCCCATCAGAGCGCCGGTTTTGCCCTGCTCCTTCATACGGCGGGCCAGATAGACCACGGGGGTGTCCAGCAGGCTGGTGACAATATAAATCACATACCCGGCCACGATGATGCTCACCAGAGTGGGCATATCGTACATCCCCCAGAAGGCCAGCAGATTGAACAGCACCGTGTTCACCAGCTGGGAAATCAGGGTGGAGCCGTTATTGCGCAGCCACAGGAATTTCCGGTGGTCACCGCTCTTCTGTTCCGTCAGCTTCCACCAGGCGTGATACAGCCACACATCGAAGATCTGGGAAATGGCATAGACGGACAGGCTGGCAAACAGCATCCGGGGCGTGTTGGAGAACAGGGTCTGGAAGGACGGCATGGCCCAGTCGGAGGGAGAAGTGGTGTACAGCAGCCAGGACTGGGAAATGATCAGGAACAGCACGGAGGCGAAGATGCCCACC
>JALFTG010000014.1 GCA_022779345.1 Oscillospiraceae bacterium
TGCCCGGAAACGGCCCGGCTGTATGAACTGCCCCATCAGGCATTTTCCGGGCGGTGCTTCCGGAAGCAGATGCCGAATTTACTGGAACTTTTGAGATAGGGAGGGACCAACATGAGTCTGAACGATACGCCTTCGGGCGAGCGGGTACATATCGGCTTCTTCGGGAGAAGAAACGCGGGCAAATCCAGCGTGGTGAACGCGGTCACCGGCCAGTCCCTGGCCGTGGTGTCCGACACCAAGGGCACCACCACCGACCCGGTGAGCAAGGCCATGGAGCTGCTGCCCATGGGCCCGGTGCTGATCACCGACACCCCGGGCTTTGACGACGAGGGTGCTCTGGGCGAACTGCGGGTACAGAAGACCCGGCAGGTCCTGGGCAGTACGGATGTGGCCATCCTGGTAGTGGATGTGACCGAGGGCATGACGGAGGGGGACCGGCAGCTGCTGGATTTGTTCCGCCGTCAGCAGCAACCCTATCTGGTGGTGTGGAACAAGTGCGACCTGCTGGACAGCGTCCCGCCCTGCACGGACACGGAGATCTATGTCAGCGCCACGGAAAAGGTGAATATCAACCTCCTGAAAGAGCGCATTGCCCAGTTGGGCAAGACCGGGGACACAAAATTCCAGCTGGTGGGCGATCTGATCCACCCGGAAGATCTGGTGCTGCTGGTCATCCCCATCGACAAGGCCGCCCCCAAGGGCCGCCTGATCCTGCCCCAGCAGCAGGTGATCCGGGACATTCTGGAAGCGGACGCCGTGGCTGTGTGCGTGAAGGAATACGAGCTGCGGGGCCTGCTGGAGAAGCTGCCCAATGACCCGGCGCTGGTGATCACCGACAGCCAGGTGTTCGCCAAAGTCAGCGCTGATGTGCCAGAGCGCGTACCCCTGACCTCCTTCTCCATCCTCATGGCCCGGTACAAGGGCCTGCTGGACGAGGCGGTGCGGGGCGTGGCCGCCATCGAGCGGCTGAAGGACGGGGACCGGGTCCTCATCGCCGAGGGTTGCACCCACCATCGCCAGTGCGACGACATCGGCGCCGTGAAGATCCCCCGGTGGCTGAAAAACCACACGGGCAAGCAGCTGGAGATCGAGACCTGCTCCGGCCGGGAATTCCCGGAGGACCTGACCCGGTTTGCTCTGGTGATCCACTGCGGCGGCTGTATGCTCAATGAGCGGGAGGTGCGAAGCCGGATGAAGCGGGCCAGTGCCCAGGGGGTGCCCATCACCAACTACGGCGTGACCATCGCGTATATGCAGGGCATCCTGCGCCGGTGCATCTCCATGTTTCCCCATCTGCTGGCAGAACTGGAGGAGTGAGATATGAGAACTGAACGGGACGCGCTGGGCGTGCTGGAGCTGCCGGAGGACACCCTTTACGGCATCAACACCGCCCGGGCGCTGGAAAATTTTGATCTGGGCCAGCGGCCCATGAACCGGAACCTGCTCCGGGCCATTGTGCTGGTGAAAAAGGCGGCGGCCATCACCTACCGGGACAAAAATCTCCGGGACTCCGATATCGAGAACGCCATCATCACCGCCTGCGACCGGGTACTCTCCGGCAATTACTGGGACAGCTTCCCTGTCCAGGCCCTGCAGGGGGGTGCGGGCACCTCGGCAAATATGAATGTGAACGAGGTGATCGCCAATCTTGCCTTGGTGGAGCTGGGCTACCGGCCCGGGGACTATCAGGTGATCCACCCCCTGGACGATGTGAACCGGGGCCAGTCCACCAATGATGTGTATCCCACCGCCCTGCGCATTGCCGCCATCGGACAGCTTCGGGAGCTGTCGGACGAGTGTGCCAAACTCCAGACGGCCCTGCAGGAAAAGGAGAACGCCTGGCAGGATGTGCGTAAGCTGGGCCGCACGGAGCTGATGGATGCCGTGCCCGTCACCCTGGGGGAGGAGTTCGGAGCCTATGCCCAGGCTGTCGCCCGGGACCGGTGGCGGCTGTATAAAGTGGAAGAGCGCCTGCGTCAGGTGAATCTGGGGGGTACAGCCGTAGGTCTGTCCGGCGGCGCGGAGCGGAAATACCGCTACGGCGTGGTGGAAGAACTGCGGCGGCTGACGGGATTCGGTCTGGCGGCGGCGGAGTACCCCATGGACCTGACCCAGAACAATGATGTGTTTGTGGAAGTGTCCGGCCTGGTGAAAGCCATGGCCGTGAACCTGATGAAACTATCCAACGACCTGCGCCTGATGAACTCCGGCCCCCACGGTGGACTGGGCGAGGTACGGCTGAAGGCCCTGCAGCAGGGCAGCAGCATCATGCCAGGCAAGGTGAATCCCGTGATCCCGGAGATGGTCATGCAGTGCGCCATGCGGGTGATCGCCAACGACACGGCCATTACCATGGCGGCGGCCCATGGGGAGTTTGAGCTGAACGCCTTCTTCCCCCTGATCGCCGACTGCCTGCTTGAGAGCCTGGAGCTGATGACCCGGGCGGCAAAGCTGTTCCGGGAGAAGTGCATCCAGCCTCTGGAGCCGGATGCGGAGGGGTGCCGGAAGAATCTGGAGGGCACCTATGCCTACGCCGCCTCCTATATCTCCGCCCTGGGATATGATACGGTTACCCGGGTGGTGAAGGCGCACAGCCCGGAGGAGGCCCGCACCGTACTGAACGGAATGATGAAGGAGCGGACGCTGTGAAGGACCATCGGGAGATCATCGACCAGCTGGAGCGGGAACGGACCCTGCCGGATGCGGATTTCACAGCCCTGCTCACGGACCTGTCCTCGGAGGACGGGGAATACCTGTATGAGCGCGCCAGAGAGGTCCGTCACCGGGTCTACGGCAGGGATGTGTACCTGCGGGGCCTGATCGAGTTTACCAATTACTGCAAAAACGACTGCTATTACTGTGGTATCCGGAAAAGCAACTGCAATGCCCAGCGGTACCGCCTGACGGATGAGCAGATTCTGGACTGCTGTGAGCAGGGACATGCCCTGGGCTTCCGCACCTTTGTGCTTCAGGGAGGCGAGGATGTGTGGTATGACGATGATCACATCTGCGCTCTGGTGGGGGAGATCAAGCGCCGCTTCTCCGACTGTGCCGTCACCCTGTCTATCGGGGAGAAATCCCGGGAAAGCTATCAGAAATATTTCGACGCGGGGGCGGACCGGTATCTGCTCCGGCAGGAGACTTCCGACCCGGCCCATTACCGGTATCTCCACCCGGCAGACCTGTCCATTGAGCACCGGAAGCAGTGCCTGCGGGACCTGAAGGACATCGGCTATCAGGTGGGCTGCGGCATTATGGTGGGTTCCCCGGGCCAGACCCCGGAGCACATCATCGCGGACCTGCATTTCATGGCAGACCTGCAGCCCCACATGGTGGGCATCGGGCCTTTCATCCCCCACAAGGACACCCCCTTCCGGGACGAGGCGCCCGGCACGCTGGAGGACACCCTGCATCTGCTGGCCATCCTGCGGCTGATGCTGCCCAATGCGCTTCTCCCGGCCACCACGGCTCTGGGTACCATCCACCCGCAGGGGCGGGAGAAGGGTATCCTGGCCGGGGCCAATGTGGTGATGCCCAATCTGTCGCCAACCTCCGTGCGGAAAAAATACCTGCTGTATGACGGCAAGATCTGTACCGGCGATGAGGCGGCGGAGTGCCATCACTGCATGGAGGGCCGAATGCGCCGCATCGGCTATCAGGTAGTGGTCAGCCGGGGCGACTGGGCGGGAACGGCGTGACGGCCTTCCCGCTCAATCGGTCTGCGATTTCTTTTCTGAGAAAAGTGTTGACAAAAACCTACAAATAAGATATGATTATATCCGTTATTTCAGACTGGAATGTTGCCGGCCGATTCTGGATATAACATCCATCTATCGTGTGTGTCCGGGAGTTTGCAAGAAACTCTCGGATTTTTATATGAAGGGCAAGAGAACAGAGAAGGGGAAATGTAATTATGCAAAAGCTTTCTGACCGCACAGCAACTTTCACGGATTCACTCATCCGCCGGATGACCCGTGTCTCCATGCAGTATGATGCCATCAACCTGTCCCAGGGTTTCCCGGATTTCAACCCGCCCAAGGCCATCACGGACCGTCTGGCGGAAATCTCCGGCATCGGCCCTCACCAGTACGCCGTGACCTGGGGCGCTCCCAATTTCCGTGCGGCGCTGGCGGCCAAGCAGACCAGATATATGGGGATGCCCATTGATCCGGACACGCAGGTGCTGGTTACCTGCGGCAGCACTGAAGCGATGATGTGCGCCATGATGACCGTGTGCAACCCCGGTGACAAAGTCATTATTTTCTCCCCGTTCTATGAGAACTACGGCGCTGACACCATCCTCACCGGCGCTGTGCCCATCTATGTGCAGCTGGAGGCTCCCAACTTCACCTTCGATCCTGAGAAGCTGGAGGACGCCTTCCGTCAGCATCCCAAGGCCATCGTGGTCTGCAATCCCTCCAACCCCACCGGCCGTGTGTTTACCCTGGAGGAACTGACCATCATCGCTGATCTGGCCAAGAAGTATGATGCCTATGTCATCACCGATGAGGTGTATGAACATATCATTTACGAACCCTATCACCACACCTACATGGCCTCTCTGCCCGGTATGTTTGAGCGTACCATTTCCTGCAGCTCCCTGTCCAAGACCTACTCCATGACCGGCTGGCGTCTGGGCTATATCATCGCACCTGAAGAGATCATCGATACCGCCAAAAAGGTCCATGATTTCCTGACAGTGGGCGCTTCCGCTCCGCTGATGGAGGCTGCCGTTGTAGGTCTGAATCTGGGCGACGACTATTACCGGGATCTGCTGGCCCTGTATACGGACCGCCGCAGCCTGTTCCTGAACGGTCTGGACCGGCTGGATATCCGCCACAATACCCCGGAGGGTGCCTACTATGTGATGCTGGATATCTCCGAGTTCAAGGGCTATGACACGGATGTGGACTTCTGTGTGAAGCTGGCGGAAAAGGTCGGCGTCGGTGCCGTGCCCGGTTCCGCGTTCTACGATATCCCGGAGCACCGGTATATCCGTATGCACTTTGCCAAGAGCGAGGAAACGCTGAATGAGGCGCTGAACCGCCTGGAGCGGATGAAGAAGGTCATGTGATTGACAACCGATTCAAAAAAACCGGGGCGTTGCCTTTTCAAAAGGCAGCGCCCCGGTTTTCTGTTTTTGTTGGGATCACACGAGGAGATCCCTGTTTTCCGGCTGCTCGAACAGCTGAATACCGTGGAGAATATGGACCTTCATGGCGCATTTGACGCCTACCGGATCCCGCTGACGGACGAAATTCATGATATACCGGTGATCATTGTGCACCATATCCTGCACTTCCGTGTAGTCAATGAGCAGAAACAGGTTGTTGATGGCCTCATTGATGATGTTGATGATCTGTTCCAGAAACGGGTTGTGGGAAGAACGCACGATGGCGTTGTGGAACTGCCGGTCCAGTTCACTCAGATTCTCCCCCCGGCGGTACATCGCCTCGATCTCCGCTTCCAGACGCAGGATCTCCGCCATCTCCTCCTCGGTCGCCCGCTGGACGGCGAGGGATGCCACCTGGGGTTCAAAGATCAGCCGGGCCTCATACAGATCGCTGGCGTCCACCTTCAGGTGCTTCAGGTCCTGGAACCCGTAGTCAGACGGGGCAGGGAGCTTCTCCGCCACAAAGGTGCCGCTGCCGTGGCGGACCTCCACAAGTCCTCTGACCACCAGTGTCCGGATGGCTTCCCGCAGTGTGGTACGGCTGACATGAAAACGGGAGGACAGAACCATCTCGTTAGGCAGCCGGTCACCGGGATGAAATTCATTTCCGTCCAGGATCAGCGATGCCAGTTCATCCGCCGTCTGCTGAGCCAGGCTTTTTTTGTCATTGATCTGTGCCACGATAATGTTACCTCAGTTTCATTGGAGTCGTCTGATGTCTTATGACCTCATTATATCCTGACCATCGTCGAATAGGAAGAGAAGTTATTTTTTTAACAATTTATTCCCCGAATTTCCCGGCTCCGGCCTTGACAATGTCATGAAAAAAGGATATATTAGTTTTAAATACTAAATGTCGTAGTATGTGATTTTAAAACATCTTTTGTTTGATGATCACCTGGAGGGTTTCATGAGCGAGAAGAAGATTGCGGTGGTAACGGATTCCTGTACAGATGTGCCGAAGGAGCTGCTGGAACGGTATGGCATCTATGTGCTTCCCGTTGTGGTTCAGTATTCTGACCGGTCCTATCTGGACCGGGTGGAGATCACCGAACAGGAGGTCTATGACCGGCTGGAACGGGAAATACCCACCACATCCCTGCCGGAACCGGAATATGTGATTCGTACCTTTGACCGCATTGTGGCCGACGGATACGATACGGCCGTGGTTGTGACCATGTCCAGTGGCCTGAGCGGCACCTTTAATGCGGTCCGTGTGCTGGCAGGGGACTATGACCGGCTGGAGATCCATATGCTGGACACGAAAAACATCGGCATCGGTGCCGGATTCTCCGCCATTGCAGCTGCGGAACTGGTGGCAGCCGGGGCAGATGTGGAGGAAGTGGTGGCCAAGGTACAGGACACCATTGCCCATACAAAGATCTTTTTCTCTCTGAAAACGCTGGAATATCTCCGGAAAGGCGGCCGGATCGGTCTGGTCACCGGGATCATCGGCAATGTGCTGAATATCAAGCCCATCATCTCCTGCAATGATGACGGTATCTATTATAATGTCAAGCTGGCACGGGGCGAGAAGCAGTCGCTGAAAGAGATTCTGCGCCTGGCGAGAGAATACGCAGAGCGGTATCCGGCCTATAATGTGGCCGTGTGTGACGGTGCGGCTCCGGAGGATGCGGAACGGCTGATGGCCGTGATCCATGAGAATTTCCCTCGTGCCCGGAATATTTACCGCACCCATGTCAGCCCGGCCCTGGTGGTGCACACAGGCCCCGGTCTGATCGGCATCGGCGTCCAGGAAATCTGTGAGTAACTGATCAAACACAAAAAACGGCGGATTTTCCGCCGTTTTTGTCTTTTCACAGGCCAGTATCTGTGCTACAATAAACTCACCCTCGGTGCCTGAGGGCATAAATCAATGAGGACGGACACTATGAAAAGTACGAAATTCTGGGCGGTTTTGATCGGTGTGGTGCTGGTGCTCTCCGTTGCCGTCGCTGCGGGGGTTTACCTGTGGCGGGGTGTGGGGACGATGGCCTGCATCTATCAGAACGGCACCCTCATCGAGCGCATCAATCTGGACACGGTGACCAGCCCCTATGAGCTGACCGTCACCGACCGGGACGGCGGAGAGAATGTGATCTCTGTGGAGCCCGGCCGCATCCGTATTTCGGATGCCAACTGCCCGGACCATGTGTGCGTGAACACCGGCTGGATCAGCGACGGGGTTATCCCCATTGTTTGCCTGCCCCATCAGCTGGTGATCCGGATCGAGGGCGGAGGAAATTCGGATATTGATATTGCAGTCCAGTAAGGAGACCATGAAACTGAAACAACTGACCCGCGATGCGGTACTCACCGCCATTGCCCTGACCATTTTTATGGTCGAAGCCCAGATTCCCAGTCTGGTTCCCATTCCCGGGGTGAAGCTGGGACTGGCAAATATTGTGACCATTTTTGCGCTGTTTGCCTATGGTCCGAAAGATGCCCTGCTGATCCTGCTGGTGCGGGTGGTGATGGGCAGCATTTTCTCCGGACAGATTACCACTGTGTTTTACAGTCTGGCCGGCGGTCTGCTGTGCTGGTGCGTCACGGTGCTGTTGCGGAAATTCCTGTCTGACCGGCAGATCTGGGTGGCCAGTGTCATCGGTGCGGTGTTCCACAACATCGGGCAGATTCTGGTGGCCATTGTCATGACCGGAACCCCCGGAATTGTGGTGTATCTCCCGGTGCTGATGGTCTCCGGCATCCTGGCCGGACTGTTCACCGGTCTTTGCGCCCAGTTCCTGTTCGGAAAATTACGGAATCTCGGGCAGTTCTGAACTGAAAAAACTCCCGGAAAGATTTATGGCTTTCCGGGAGTTTTTTTATGTCTGCTGTTTACTGCGCCGGATCAGGAGAATTGCGGCCAGCAGAACAATCGCTCCGCCGCCCGCCGCGGCATACAGGAGCAGGTTGCTGCCGGATTCCCCGATACACACCTGCGCCGCATTTGCCGCACAGGGAATGTACAGATAAGACCCGTCCGCGGAGCAGTCCGCTTCCGTCCAGACACCGTCGGTCATGATCCAGACCCTGGGATGCCGGATGCCCTCCGGCTGGCGGATCCGCAGGCCGGTGAACTGCTGGTCGGGATCAGACAGACGGACGGACCAGGCCTGGGCGGCCTCCCCGGCATCCTCCGGCAGCTGGACATCGGACGAATCCGCAATCAATATCGTCTCCGGCGTGAAGCTGCCCTCCGCCAGAAGAGTGCCGCCGCCGGCCTCCAGTGTGGTGGTCCAGGGAGTGTAGACCGCCTCGATTTCCATATCGAACACAAGCCGGTCCATATCAAAGTCCTCCCAGACACCGTAAAATCCCGCCTTTTCCGGAACCTCCGGCAGCCGGTCAGCCGTCAGACTGTCCCCGTACCGGAACACCCGGGAGGTAACCACTTTTCCGTCGGCCAGGAAGGTGAGCGTGAATGCCTTCAGTTCATCAGGTACGCCCTCCAGCGCCATCAGCTCGTCATAGGTCATTGCCTGTGCCTTGCCGGCATAGCTGATTCCGTCCACACCGCCCAGCGTGTCAGACACAAAATAGTTCAAAGACAGCGTTCCGACCGCCTCACCAGCGATGGAGCCGGTATAAGGAGCGGACTCATCGATACTGGCAAAGACCCGGCAGCCGCTGATGTCCGTTCCGGATCCGGCAATTCCGCCCAAGTACCGCAGGCCGGAGATATTGCACTTTACCCAGCAGTTCTGGATAACGGCTTCGGACTGTCCGGCAATGCCGCCGGTATACCCGCCGGCGGTGCTGGTGACGCTGCCGTAGTTTTCACACCGGTCCACCAGACCCAGATCCATCCAGCCTACGGCGCCGCCCACACAGTTTTTCCGGGCAGTCACATTGCCGTAATTCACGCTGTCCCGGAGAACGGAACGGGTGAGAAATTGGAATTTGGCGGAGGTGCTGCCTTCCCGGGCGATATCATCCTCGGGATCGAAGTCGAATTCAATGGCCATAGCGCCGGTCAGGCCGCCCACATTGATGTCGCCGCTGACAGCGCCCCGGTTTTTGCACCGGATGACCTTGCCCATGGTCACGGCTTCGCTGTCCTCGCCGGATACATCCACGACCTGCTCGGAAGAATCATCTTCTTCGCTGACCACATCCCGGAGAATCCCCGTGATGACGGCGAACTGATGATTGATTTTTTCCAGATCCGCCGCCAGTGTCCCGACGGAGTCCCCGGCTGTCTCTTTCAGACTGCTCAGCTGCTGGGACAGACTGTCCAGATTGGTGTTCAGGGTGTCCTGCTGTTCGTGGAAGCTGCTGTCCAGTTTTGGCAGCTCCAGCGGGTCAGCCGCTGCCTGCTCTGCCGCGAGTTTTCGCAGATTTTCCAGCCCGGAGGACAGGGAACCGGCGGAATCCGCCAGCTGGGTCAGCGCGGCCTGCACCTGATCAGACGCCACCGAGAGGGCAGAGGCAATGGGGCCGCTGGCTTCGGCCAGATTATGGAGGGCTGTATGCAGGGCTTCCCCGGCGGCAGTAACATGACCCAGTGCCTCAGATATCTCCTGCAGGGCCTTGCGGAAGGGATCCTCTCCGCTGTCCGGATCAAAGCAGGTCTCAACTGCTTCAGCACAGCTGTCCATGGCGGAAGCCATGGTGGTCAGGTCGCTGTGCGTTTCCGACAGCACGGCAATAGCAGTATCCACACCGGTTTGTTCCTCCTGGGAAAGTCCGGTAAGCCCATCCAGGGCTGTGGACAGATCGTCCGCCCGGTCGCTGGCCTCCCGGAGCTTCTCTGCCAGCTGTTTCAGCATAGTTTTCAGTGTTTCCATGCCGGTTTTCACAGCGCTGTCATCTCCCAGCGCACCCTTGATGGCGTCGATCTGACCGGTGATCTGCTCCATCAGCTGATGAAGCTCATCGCTGACGGTCTCCAGCGCTTCCAGCGCGGTTTTGATCTGCTGATATGTGGGGGAATTGGGGTCCGTGACGGCATCCATGGCCGCCATGGCATCCCGGATCAGCCGGACCGCCTCGCTGAAAGCGGCGCTGGCATCGCTGAGATCCGAGAGCACCGGACCGGACAATTCCAGCACCCGGGCGATCCGGGCGCTCAGATCGTTTACCGTGTCAATGGTGCCGTCCGCCCAGTCTCCGGCGCTGCTGAGCATTTCCGACAGATTGCCCCGGGCATCATCCGCCGTCTCAGACAGGGCGGAGAGCTGACCGGACAGGTCCGTCCCCGCAGTGCGGGTGTGTTCCAGCGTGGTGCCCATGAGACTGCTGAGGGTTTCCATGGCTGTCAGCAGACGGTTCATGCTGTCCTGCCGGAACTGGAGGAGGGTGTAGGGCTCCATCTGCCCTACGATGCCGCCCACTTCCTTCCGGCCCTGGACGGTGCCGGTATTGGTGCAGCCGTCCACATACCCGGCCTGCCGGCCCACGATGCCGCCCACATTATAACCGGTGTGGGGATAGCCAACGGCACCCCGGTTGGTGCAGTTTTGAATGATGCCCTTGGAATATCCGGCGATGCCGCCGGAATCTGTGCACACGGGCATATTTTCCATATCATTCAGCCGGGACCAGTTCACATTGTCCAGTTCCGGTGAGACGGCAGTCTCATGGGTATTCACCTGACTCTGGTTTTCACACAGGACGATGCTGCCGTAATTTTCTCCGGCGATACCGCCGGTATAGTGTTCGCCGCCGATGCTGCCGGACACGGTACAGTTGAGAATCTGTCCGTCCGCCTCATTCACACCGGCAATGCCGCCCACGCCGGCGCTGCTCTCCACGGTGCCCCGGAATGTACATTGGGTGACCGTGCCGTGATTGGTGCCCACAATGCCGCCGATGGCGCTGCAGGTTCCGGCAGGAGTCACAGAGCCGGTGACGGTGAGATTTTTCACCACGGCTCCGGACTGGAGATACCGGAACAATCCCTCATGGGAGCCCTCGGCGGTGAGATTCAGTCCGGTGACCGAATGGCCGTTTCCGTCAAAGATGCCGCCGAAAGTGGGAATGATCTCACTCCCCGTGAGCACCAGATCGCACTCCAGCACCACCGTTACGCCCTGGGACCAGGTGTCCAGCGTGCAGTCTTTTGCCAGCTGTTTCCAGTCCTCCAGGGAGCGGATATGCACGGTTCCGTCACCGGCCATCACCGGGAAGACGCAGCTGCTCATCAGGAGACACATCGCAAGCAGCAGGGCAAAGCCCCGGGACAGAGTGGCATTACGCTTCATGGGAGATCACCTCGTTTTCCTCAAGCTGTTCCGTTTCACCCGATGGCTGTTTGTCAATGACGCCGGTGTCCACCATGGCGGACACGGTGCCCTGTATGATGCCGTGGATATCCGCATCCACCAGTCCGTTCACATAGCCGCGTACATGGCCGTGGACGGCCAGATTGCCGCTGGCTGTGCGGGTGCTGAGCCGGGGCTTGATGACGAAAGCGGTTTTTTCAATGAGCAGGTCCCCAAGGACCAGAATCTGGGGCAGGACACCCAGCACCAGAATGATGGAAATGATGGTGCCCCGGCCCAGACATTCCCCGATGGAGGCCACCACCGGGTTGGAGGACAGGAGACTGATCAGAATTCCGGCGGAGGCCAGCATGGTTCCGGAGGTCAGGATGGTGGGGAACGCCTGATTCAGCGCCTCCACAATGGCTTCTTTGGCATTCATCCGTCCCCGCAGTTCCAGATACCGGCTGGAAATCACAATGGCATAGTCAATGTTGGCGCCCATCTGGATGGAAGTGACCACAAGATAACTCATGAAGAACATATTCTGCTGCATGAGATAGGGGAAGGAGAAGTTGATCCAGATACTGCCCTCAATCACCAGAATCAGCAGCACCGGCAGTCCTGCAGACCGGAAAGTGAACACCAGCACAACCAGCACGAACAGGGCGGATAGAATACTGATCAGCAGATTATCCGATACAAAGGAGGTAGACAGGTCATAGTCGCTGGTGGAATTGCCCACTATGTAGACCGTGTCATAATACTGCTCCGCCGTCTGATGGAGAACCTGCAGATAGTCGAAGGTCTCCTGGGATTCCTCCGGCAGGTCCAGATTCAGTACGATACGGCTGTAATCATCGCTGGACAGCTGGGCTTTGGCATCGGTCAGCTGGGCATACAGATCATCCAGCGTTTTGCTCAGGTCGCCGTCCAGGGACAGATACCCGGTTTCCTTCATATCATATAAATAAAAGAACATATCGATCAGCGGGACGCTGTAGTCCTCCAGCCCGCTGACAATCTGGCCGTAGCTCTCCTGATCCGCGGCATAGGAGGCATACAGCAGGGTGACCAGGCTGTAGTCGATGTCCATCAGCTCGGACATCTGCCGGGGGGTGAGCTGGTCTGTCAGCACATAGCCGTCCTTGATCTCCACATTGGACAGTCCCGTGACGGATTCCACATGCTCCAGTTCTGCCAGATCGGTGAGCAGGGCCTTCTCTCTGGCGTAATCCCCGGAGGGAACCAGCAGGGCCATTGAATTGGTACTGCCGAAGGTCTTATTGACCTTTGCATCGGCGATCTGGGCCTCATTCTGCTTGAAGGTGGACAGCGTGGACTGTCCGTAGACATAGGGGCAGTTGTTGGAGAAGATAAAGCACGCCACCAGCACCACCGCAAAGACGGGCGGCACAATATACCGGGTCTTGACGGCCCATTTGCCCAGAACTGTGACCCTGGGCACGAAATTCCGGTGATGGGTTTTGTCGATGCCTTTGGAAAACACCATCAGCAGACCCGGCATCAGCGTGAACACGGTGATCAGACTGAGCAGAATGGCCTTTACCAGCACAATGCCCATATCATAGCCCAGCCGGAACTGCATGAACATCATGGCAATCAGGCCGGAAATGGTGGTCAGGCTGGACCCGGCGATCTCGGGGATGGACTTGCTCAAAGCGGCGATACAGGCCTCCCGGGGCTCCCGGAATTCCCGCTCTTCCGTGTACCGGTGGCAGAGGATGATCGCATAGTCCACCGCCAGCGCCAGCTGCAGCACCACGGCGATGGAATTGGTGACGAAAGAGATTTCGCCCATGAGGAAGTTGGTGCCCTTGTTCAGCAGTGCGGCCACACCGAAAGTGATCAGCAGGACCGGCACTTCCATATAGGTTTTTGATGTTAGCAGCAGGACGGTGATGATAATGATCACGGCAATGATCATGACGATCTGCATTTCCTTGCCCAGCACATCATTGATGCTGTTGCCCACCTCGCTGCTGATGTAAAAATCATAGCCCTGGAGATTTTCCCGGATTCCCTCCATGGCCTTTGCGCTGACTGCGTCCTCCGTCTCCCCGGCAAAGGTAATTGTGAACAGGGCGGCGGAGTTGTGATAATAGTCGGAAAGGACGCTGCTGTCATTGTCCGGGTCATAAAAATCCACAGAGGTCACGCCGTGGATCTGCTCCAGACGATCTGCCAGCTCCAGCGCCTGGTCCAGCGGGATATTGGATACCATGACCCGGGCGGTGGCATAGGTGGTGAATTCGGTGTCCATAATATCCAGCCCCTGCCGAGTCTCTGTATCCTCCGGCAGATAGGTAGTGATGTCATCATTGGTCCGCACCCATCCGGAGGAAATGGCACAGAAGACAGCTGCAATGGTAAAAGCCAGAAAGAAGAAGTTCCGTTTGTCCACGATCAGCGTGGCGAGCTTCTCCCAGAACGACGGTTTTTCCTGTTTGGGTTCCATGAAAAATGTCTCGCTCCATCCATCAGAAATTTAATGATATTATAGGAGAAATCTGTCTTCGTTTCCATAGACAAATTGTGAATTTTGTCAGGCTGTTTCCTGGCAAAGGATAAGAAAGGGGAGCAGACATTTGTCTGCTCCCGTTTGTATGGGACTGTTTCAGTTGTTCAGAACCTCTGCCAGCACATCCTGCATATCATACAGGCCCGGTTCCCGGACCCCGCTCATGAAGATGGCGGCTTTCACGGCGCCCTCGGCGAACACATCCCGGGACAGTGCGGAGTGCTTCAGCTCCACGACCTCCTGATTGCCCGCGAAGATCACCTCGTGCTCGCCCACGATGTTGCCGCCCCGGACGGAGGAAATACCGATCTCGGTCTTTTCCCGTTTCTTCCGGACGCTGTGCCGGTCATAGACATACTCCGGCTTATAGGCAAGACCGTCTGCCGCGGCATCCGCCAGCATAATGGCCGTCCCGCTGGGGGCGTCCACCTTCCGGTTGTGGTGCCGCTCCACGATCTCAATGTCGTAATCCCCGCCCAGAACGGCCGTGGCTTTCTTCACCAGTGCCAGCAGCAGATTGATGCCCAGGGACATATTGCCGGAGCGGAACACGGGAACCTGTTCGGCGGCCCGGTCGATCTCCGCCAGCTGCTCGGGGGAGTAGCCTGTGGTGCACAGCACCACAGGAATCTGCTTTTCCACGGAGAAACGCAGCAGGGAAGTGAGGTTGGCCGGATTGGAGAAGTCGATCACCGCATCTGCCGTGCCGGTGTATTCCATGGGATCGGCATAGACGGGGAAGTCATTTTTCTGAATGGGCGTCCGGTTGAATCCCGCCGCAACCTGCACCTGTTCGTCAGATGCGCAGATCCGGGCGACAACCTGGCCCATATGGCCGTTGCAGCCGGAAATGATAAATCGATACATTTCTTTTGTACAACTCCGATCAGATCAGGTTCAGCTTCTGCATGCAGGCCTTCAGCGTCTCCAGATTCTTCGGCTGCATATCCACCAGCGGCAGACGCAGATGGCCCACGCCCATGCCCATCAGGTTCATAGCGGTCTTGACAGGGATGGGGTTGGTCTCGATGAACAGGGTGGAGAACAGCTCGGCGTACTGCATATGGATGGCCTGCGCGGTGGCAAAGTCACCCTTCAGGGCAGCATCGCACATCTCGGCCACGGCCTTGGGAACGATGTTGGACGCCACGGAGATGACGCCCTTGGCGCCCAGCGCCATCATGGCCACGGTGTTGTCGTCATTGCCGCTCCAGATGTTCAGGTCATCGCCGCACAGGTAGCGGGTCTTGGAGAACAGGGACATATCGCCGGATGCTTCCTTGGCGCCGTTGATATTGGGGTGCTGGGACAGGATCTTGTAAGTATCCGCAGTGATGCCGATGCCGGTGCGGCTGGGTACATTGTATAGCACCATGGGCACATTGACCCGGTCAGCCACATAGGTGAAGTGCTGCACCAGACCGGCCTGAGTGGTCTTGTTGTAGTAGGGAGTGACCATAAGCACGCCGTCATATTTGGCGGCCTCGGCGGCCTTGCCCAGATGATAGGCGGTGTTGGTATCGTTGGAACCGATGCCGGCAATCAGCTTCATGCGGCCGGCGTTGTGCTTTGCCACGAAATCGATGAGTTCGGCGTGCTCATCCAGATTCTGGGTGGCGTTCTCGCCGGTGGTGCCGCACACGACCAGTGCGGAGGTGCCGTTCTTGGCCTGGAAATCCACCAGTTCACCCATCTTCTGGAAATCGATGCCGCTTTCGCAGTAGGGGGTGACGATCGCAGTACAGGAACCGGTAAAAATAGGTTCTTTCTTCATAATAAAATGCCTCCTTGCATTAACGATGCTTTATGGACTCCGGGAAGACTGCTTTCCTTTGAGAAACGGAAAGCTCCCTGTTCCATATTATCCGATTGACACGGGAAAAACTTGAAAATTCTTTGAACAGAATGAAAATTCAGCGGTCCATCCAGCCCTCGGCACACAGCAGCTCGGCCAGTTCCACCGCGCCGCCGGCAGCACCCCGCAGGGTGTTGTGAGCCAGGGAGACAAACTTGTAATCGTACTGGGTGTCCTCCCGGAGACGGCCGATGGAAACGGTCATGCCGTTGCCCAGCATCCGGTCCATGCCGGTCTGGGGACGGTTATCCTCGGTGAAATACTGCAGGAACTGTTCGGGGGCGGAGGGGAGCTGCAGCTCCTGGGGACGGGCCTTATAGGAAGCCCAGGTCTCGATCATCTCTTCCTTGCTGGGCTTGGCGTCTTTGAACTTGACAAACACGGCGCCCATATGGCCGTTGGACACGGGGACGCGGATGCACTGGGCGGTAATGCAGGGTTCGGCGGCATTGACGATGACACCGTTTTCCACATGGCCCCAGACCTTCAGAGGCTCCTGCTCGCTCTTTTCTTCCTCACCACCGATGAAGGGAATCACATTGTCCACCATTTCCGGCCAGGTCTCAAAGGTCTTGCCGGCGCCGGAGATGGCCTGATAGGTACACACCAGAATCTTCTCAATGGGGTACTTCTTAATGAAGGGGGACAGGGCAGGCACATAGGTCTGGATGGAGCAGTTGGACTTGACGGCGATGAAGCCGTGGGAGGTGCCCAGACGCTTCTTCTGGTCGTGGATCACTTCCAGATGCTCCGGGTTGATCTCAGGAATGATCATGGGCACATCGGGAGTCCAGCGGTGGGCGGAGTTGTTGGAGACCACCGGGCACTCATGCTTTGCATATTCCTCTTCCAGCGCCTGGATCTCTTCCTTCTTCATATCCACGGCGGAGAACACGAAGTCCACCTGGGAGACAATTTTATCTATGTCATTTGTGGCATCCATGACCACCAGGTTTTTTGCCGCTTCGGGCATGGGGGTGTCGATCTTCCAGCGTTTGCCGATCGCTTCCCCATAGGTCATGCCTGCGCTTCTGGCACTGGCAGCAACGACTTTCAGCTCAAACCAGGGATGCTGGTCAATGAGCGTCACAAAACGCTGACCGACCATTCCGGTGCAGCCGATCACACCTACACGATATTTCTTCATGGAGACCATCCTTTCGGCGGAACACATCCGCCCTATTAAGATACAGCCAATATCTGTCACGCATAAAAAACTTGAAATCATGTTCCACAGACAGTATAATGTCAAAAGATGACAGTTTCTGCGGCTGATCCTGCAGATAGATATATGGATGATACATTATAACATATGGCCTATTTCAGGTCAATCGATCCGGCGGAGTACATAATTTATGAAATATTTTCGATTTTCGGCGATAATATGTATATTTTTTATAATTTCATTGGCGCTTGGGATGCTTCCGGCGGCCGCAGCGGGCACAGATGGAAAGATCTATGTCAATGATTCCTCCAGCCCCGTCAGCGGGGATCTTTCCTCATTGTATGCAATTTCCGGCGCCGGTGATACCGGAAAGCTGGGCAGCAGCAAGGTCTATGCCATGACCTCCACCGGTATGGAGGAGATCAGCAGTTCCTCCGTGACCCGCCCGCCCATTGATGACGACGGCTCCCAATGGACGGATGATCCCATCCCGTACAGCACGGTCAAGGTAGGGCTGTACTATGGCTCCAACGCATTGACGGAAGCCCGGCTGGAAAACGCTGTGGGCAGTGGGTATCTGTTCGGCTATTATGATTCTTCCCGCACCTTCCATGAGGTGGGCTCCACTTCCGTGACCCAGCTGACCATGGTGGGGGACAAGAACATCACCACCTCCTCCGGCAATACCATCGGATGTTATCACATCCTGCTCTCCGGCAGCTACGGCAGTTTCAGCGAGGCAAAAGCCGCGGCAGATGCCGTGGGCGGTTTCCCGGCCTGTTACAGCGGAACATACTATGCTCTGTACGGCAATTACACCAGCGCTGACAGCGCGGCGGCGGCCCTGGCCTCCACGGGACTGAGCGGCTCGGTATATTCCGCATCCAGTCGGTGTGTGGTGGTCACCCAGACGGGTACGGACAGGATTCTGTTCGAGTTTGACTATGGTTCCAGTTTTTCTCTGGCCATCCGGCCGGTCAGTTCCTCCGGAAAAGCGGTCACCTGGTTCAAGGGATACAAATATTACGGGGATTTCCAGTACAGCCGATTGAACGATAACGAGTATCTCACTGTGGTAAACTTTGTGGACATCGAGGATTATACCAAGGGCGTCCTGCCCTATGAAATGAGCGGCGACTGGCCACTGGAGGCACTGAAGGCACAGGCGCTCACTGCCCGGACCTATGTTGCCAGTCATTTCAACCAGTATCGCTCCTTCGGCTTTGATGTGACCAATGACACCTATTCCCAGGTCTATCGGGGCCTGAACCTGGCCACCGCTGCGACAAATGCTGCCGTGGATGCCACGGCGGGGCAGTATATCTGGTACCATGGCCATTTGTGCGAAACATTCTTCTTCTCCTCTGACGGCGGTTCCACGGAGTCCAGTCTGAATGTGTGGGGCACGGAGCTGGAATATCTCCAGGGCGTCTATGACCCCTATGAGGCACAGGTAGACACCGGAAGCAACAGCTGGACTGTAACACTCACACCTGCTCAGGTCCAGTCGAAGATCAATGCCAAATTTTCCGACTGCTCCCTGGGGCCCGTTGCGGCCATAACCCCCGTATACAGCGAGACGGAGAATGTGATCCAGCTCACATTTACGGATACCAGTGGGAGAAGCTATACGGTGAAGCGTACCAACTGCTACTACGCCCTGGACCTGAAGAGCCTGCACTTTACTGTGGAAAAAAACGCCTCCGGTAATTTTGTCATCAATGGCGGCGGCTGGGGTCACAATTGCGGAATGAGCCAATGGGGGGCCTATTCCATGGCAAAAAATCACGGGATGACTGCGTCCCAAATCATAAAGTTCTATTATTACGGAGTATATATTCGATGAAAAAATCTGATTTCTGGTTTGACCTTCCGGAAGAACTGATCGCTCAGACCCCGCTGGAGCAGCGGGACTGCTCCCGCCTGATGCATCTCAGCAAGGAGACAGGGGAAATTGAGCATCTGCACTTTTCGGACCTGCCCCGGTTCCTGAACCCCGGGGACTGCCTGGTCCTGAACGATTCCCGGGTTCTGCCCGCCCGGCTGATCGGCCACCGGCCCACCGGCGGCCAGGTGGAAGTCCTTCTGCTGAAAGATCTGGGCAATGACGAGTGGGAGTGTCTCACCAAGCCAGGCAAAAAGACCCGCCCCGGCGCGGAGATTACCTTCGGAAACGGGGAACTGACTGCAACCGTCCTGTCTACCGGTGACGGCGGCACCCGGCGGGTGAAGTTCCATTATGAAGGTATTTTCCTGGAGGTGCTGGAGCGCCTGGGCAAAATGCCCCTGCCACCCTATATCCACACGGAACTGCAGGACAATGAACGGTATCAGACGGTCTATTCCAAAGTGGTGGGCAGTGCCGCGGCCCCTACCGCCGGTCTGCATTTCACACCGGAGCTGTTGGACGAAATCCGTGCCAAAGGCGTGAAGGTCTGCTTTGTGACCCTTCATGTGGGCCTGGGTACCTTCCGGCCTGTGAAGGAGGATGAGATCGAGGAACACGAGATGCACTCGGAGTTCTGCATCATGCCCAAAGAGACGGCGGATGCCATCAACGAGACCAGGGCAAACGGCGGCCGGGTCATCGCTGTGGGCACCACCTCCTGCCGCACCATTGAGTCATTCGCCCGGGAGGATGGCACCATGCCGGAGACCTCCGGCTGGACGGACATCTTTATCTATCCCGGCTACCGTTTCAAGTGTGTGGACGCCCTGGTCACCAATTTCCACCTGCCGGAGAGCACCCTGATTATGCTGGTGTCCGCACTCGCCGGCCGGGAACATGTTCTGAACGCTTACAAAACCGCTGTGGAAAACCGGTATCGCTTTTTCTCCTTCGGTGACGCGATGCTGATTGATTAAAGGAGCAAATATGTTTACAGTACACGATATCACCCCTCAGGGCCGGGCCCGGCGGGGCACTTTCACCTGTCCCCACGGCACGGTTCAGACCCCTGTGTTCATGAATGTGGGTACCCAGGCCGCCATTAAGGGCGCACTGAGCGCGGAGGACCTGCAGACCATCCATTGCCAGATTGAGCTGTCCAACACCTATCACCTCCATGTCCGGCCCGGTGATGAGCTGATCCGGGATCTGGGGGGGCTGCACAGATTCATGACCTGGGACGGGCCTATCCTGACGGACAGTGGCGGATTCCAGATTTTCTCCCTGGCTCAGCTCCGTAAGATCCGGGAAGAGGGTGTCAGCTTCAACTCCCATGTGGATGGCCGGCACATTTTTATGGGACCGGAGGAGAGTATGCGGATCCAGTCCAACCTGGGGTCTGATATTGCTATGGCCTTTGACGAGTGCATCAAGATCCCGTCTCCCCGGGATTATGTACGCCAGTCCATTTCACGAACCTACCGTTGGCTGGTCCGGTGCAAAACGGCGCTGGAGCAGTATAACGCCGAGGACAGCGCTGTGAACCCGGGTCAGGTGTTGTTCGGTATCAACCAGGGTGCCACTTTCCCGGATCTGCGGGTGGAACACATGGATATGATTGCCCAGCTGGATCTGCCCGGCTATGCCATTGGCGGTCTGGCGGTGGGGGAGACCACCCAGGAGATGTATGACACCATTGAACTGGTGGAAGAGCATATGCCCAAAAACAAACCCCGGTATCTCATGGGTGTGGGAACACCCGGCAACATCATCGAAGCTGTCTGGCGGGGTGTGGATTTCTTTGACTGTGTCATGCCCGCCCGGAACGGCCGGCACGGCCATCTGTTCACCTGGGACGGCGTCATCAACATCCGCAACGCCAAATACGAGCGGGATGAATCACCCATCGCCCCCGGTTGTCAGTGTCCCGTGTGCCGCCGGTACTCCAGGGCCTATGTCCGCCACCTGTTCAAAGCCGACGAGATGCTGGCCATGCGGTTTGCCGTGATGCACAACCTGTATTTCTATAACGATCTGATGCAGCGCATCCGGGATGCTCTGGATGCGGGCACTTTCCCGGAATTCCGCCGGCGGTATGCAACAATTTTGGACAAACGGATATAATTGTCTTGCAATTCCTGCAAAATCAAGCTATAATCAGCTTTAGTAATTTTTTACCGGAGGTAATCAAATGAACGAAACGACATATTCTCTGTTGATGATGGTCCTGGTCTTTGCTGTGATGTATTTCATCCTGATCCGGCCTGAAAACAAGCGGAAAAAACAGGCGGAAGAGATGCGCAGCAACCTGTCCCTGGGTGATGAGATCGTCACCATTGGCGGCATGACCGGTAAGATTGTGCAGATCACTGAAGAAACCGTCACTTTTGAGACCGGTGAGGATCGCGTCCGGATCCAGATCAAGAAGTGGGCCATCCAGACCAACGAGAGAGCCGAAGCCAAAGCCAAGGAGCAGGCTGAGGAGAAGAAACGGGCCAAGAAGTCCAGAAAGTAATCCGGAATATGTCTTTTACAGCACCGCGGAATCCCGCGGTGCTGTTGTTATGTCCGGGGACGATCGAAATCCGGCAGGTTTTGTCGAACCGGAATGCAGCCTCTTTTGCATCCATAGGATGTACCGATCCCAATGGCTGCAAAGGAGGCTGAATCTTATGAATGAACAGAAACGAATAACACAATGGGTAATCTGTGCCCTGAAAGGTGCGGGCATTACCGTCCTGTCCGGAACGGTGATCCTGCTGATTTTTGCATGGCTGATCGCTTCCGGCCGGATCCCGGAGGATCTGATGGAGGTATCTGTGCTGACTGCGCTGATCCTGGCCTCCTTTTTCGGCGGCCGGGCTGCTGTGCGATGCCAGGGCGGAACCGCCGGCGTGACAGCACTGGTCAGCGGGGCAGTGGTACTTCTGGGAATCACGATTGCCTCTGCGGCGGAAAACGGTCTGCTGTTTTTCACGGGCCGGTATATGAAGCTGCTGGTTGCCATCTTTGCAGGGAGCCTGGCCGGGGGAATGCTGGCCACCCGCCGCAGAACGCCGAACCGGAGAAGAAAGAACGGAAGATGATGGGACGGATATCAAATTTCACAAACCTACATTTTGTGTTGTAACCATTTGAAACTGCAAAATATGGGCCGAAACCGGGAAATACCGTTGAAAAATAAGGCTTTTTCGAAGTTAACATAATATTATTAACATAATAAATAGACAATTTTAACAAAAATTAACGAATTATGACAAACCCTCTTGAATGTAGTCTTTTCATGTATTATAGTTTCAGATGCAAACATTATGTAAATCAGCATATTCCGTGTCCCGGCGCATAAGCCTGTACGGGGTGGTAGCGGTGAGAACACGGAAGATTTTCCATCATAAACGGGGCGGATACGGTGCGGACCGGACACAGATGCCGGTGCTTGCGCTGCTGTTCGCCGGATTCCTGCTGGGGGCGGTGACCGGATGTTTTGTGGGCCGGGGAGCGGAAGGTTCCGGGGGGCTCACGGACTATCTGACCGGACACACCGACACAGGTGTATCTGATTTTCTGCGGGAGCTGGTGCGCTCTGGTCAATATCATCTGATTGTGTTGGCCGCGGCAACATCCGTGGCGGGAGTGTTCGTGATTCCGCTGGTATCGGCAGGGAGGGGATATTTCCTGTCCTGTACGGCGGCGGCTCTGGTGGCGTCATTGCCGGAACACGGCGCCGCTGCGGCACTGATAATCTGCGGTATCCCGGCGGTACTGACGGTGCCCAGCCTGTTCCTGCTGGAACTGGACGGGTTTGCCCTGTCGGCCCGGCTCAGGGCTTTGTCGGCGGGGAAAAGTTGCCTGCCTGTCCGGAACACGCTTGCCCATGACCTTGCGGTCACGGTGCTGAGTGTGATCCTGGCGGCCCTGGCCCAATGCCTGCTGATCCCGTTCCTGCTTTCCTGCTTAATCTGACGAAAGAGAGGGGCAGAATATGCCTGATTCCTTCTGTCTTGAACTGTTTGAACAGTATCTGACTGATATAAAAAAAGTATCTGATAATACACTCAGCTCTTATATGCGGGACATCCGCCAGCTGTCCGCATGGCTGCGGGCGCACCGGCGGGAGGGGCTGGCTGAGGCGGACAGCAAATTGCTCCACCAGTATGCCGCATCGCTGAAGGCCGACGGGAAATCTCCGGCCACCGTATCCCGGTGCATTGCCTCCATGAAGTGTTTTTATGGCTATCTGTGTGCCGAGGGCTATCTGAATGAGAATCCCGCTCTGGGCCTGACGCCGGAGAAAAGCGAGCATAAGCTGCCGGAAATCCTCACCAGCCGGGAAGTGGAACTGCTTCTGGAGCAGCCCCAGCGGGTGGATATGAAGGGCTACCGGGACAAAGCGATGCTGGAAGTGCTGTATGCCACGGGCATCCGGGTCAGCGAACTGATTGCGCTGGATGTGTCGGATGTGAATCTCGCTGCCGGAATTCTCCGGTGCCGGGGCAAGAACAAGGAGCGGTACATTCCCCTGTATCCGGCGGCGGTGCAGGCGTTGTCAGAGTATATTGAGTTCATCCGGGACCAGATGATCGCCTCTCCGGATGAGCAGGCACTGTTTGTAAATGTAAACGGGGAGCGCATGAGCCGTCAGGGTTTCTGGAAGCTTATCAAGCACTATCAGCAGATGGCGGGGATTGAAAAGACCATCACGCCCCACACCCTTCGCCACAGTTTTGCGGCGCATCTGCTGGAAAACGGGGCAGACCTGCGCTCCATTCAGGAAATGCTGGGTCATTCTGATATCTCGTCCACCCAGGTCTACTCCCAGGTGGTCAAGAAACAGCTGAAAGATGTCTATAACAAAGCCCATCCCCGGGCATGAAGAAACGCTCCCGAACTCCGGGAGCGTTTTTCAGTTCAGACTGCCGTCGTAACGGAGGTAAACATCATACCCCTCATGGAGAATTTCTCCCTGGGAACTGTCAGGATTGGCGGTGTGCCACCGCGTGGCCAGAAGAACAACAT
>JALFTG010000032.1 GCA_022779345.1 Oscillospiraceae bacterium
AGATGGCCCGCGACGAGGCCCGTCACGGCAAGGCTCTGGAAGGCTTCCTGAAGAGAATGTTCTGAACCGGAACGGAGGACACCGATATGGATAAGTATGTATGCCCCTGCGGCTATGTGTATGACCCTGCTGTGGGTGATCCCGAAAACGGTGTCGCCCCCGGCACTCCCTGGGAAGAGGTTCCTGCAGATTGGGTCTGCCCGGTCTGCGGCCTGGGCAAGGATATGTTCGAGAAGGAGTAATCCCGAACACCCCGACACAAATGATAAGAGGAGATCACGAAAGTGGTCTCCTCTTTTTTGTACCGTTGCGGCATGAAAAAAGGAGCGGGGATGTCCCGCTCCTTTCGGATGTTACAGGTTCTTGTTGATGACTGCCAGCTCGTCGGCAGACCAGTCAGTGACGGTTTCGCTGTCATTCACGAAGCTGCCGTCATAATTGCCGCTCATCATGTTGCCAAAGATCCAGAGAAGGTACATCGCTCTGCCTTCGGGGGTGGAAATATCGCCGTCAAAATTGCCTGCATCCACAAGAATGGAGTTCATGACGGTTTTTCCGTCGCTGCTGACAAACAGCTGGAACTGCGTATCCGTGATGCCCTGCTGGGCTTCTTCATTGACCCACCAGGCGACATCCGCAGAAATGTTGACGAGATAGCAGTCCAGTTTCTCACCTTCAAAATCATCAATGGCGAAGTGCTTGACAGCAGTCACTTCAGCAGCCTTGGGGGTCTCCCCGGAAAAGTCCTGATAAAGTGCCTGCCATCCGGCAAAATCGTCGGACTGTGTCTGCGCACAAACGGCATCAACGATCATTTGCTGTTCTGCCGTCAGACTGCTTTCTCCGCTGTCGGCCGCTCCGTCATTGCTGTTTCCGCCGCAGGCGCAGAGAGAAAGCACCATCGTAAGTGCCAGGAGAAGTGCGAGTGCGCGTTTCATCTATTGTTACCTCCGTAAAATAAAAAATATACAGCCTCACTTGCCATGATGCCATTGCAAAGTATGACGATTATACTCCATGTGTCCGGTATAATCAATAGCACCGGCAGCGAACGGTGGGAGAAAAAACCGGCCGGCGGACAGAAGATCCGGGGCGGGCAGCAGGCAAAAAACCTGCCGCCGGAGAGGGTCGGCGGCAGGGGGGAGGAAACGATCCGCAAATGCGGGCAGTTTACTTTTTCGCTTTTTCCAGGTCGGTCTTGCCGAAGTACTCTTTGGTGATGGCGGCCACCACGCCGGACAGCAGCAGCAGGGCAACCAGGTTGGGGATGGCCATCAGACCGTTCAGGGTGTCGGAGATGTCCCACATGAGGGTGCCGGAACCGGTGGCGCCCACAATACACATCAGGGTGAAGATCACTTTGAAGACCATGTTGACGGCCTTGTTGTTGCGGGTCAGATAGCCCCAGCAGCACTCGCCGTAGTAGCTCCAGCCCAGAATGGTGGACAGGGCGAAGAACAGCAGGCTGATCTGAATGATGGTGCCGCCGATGGTGCCGGGAAGAATGGTGTTGAAAGCGGCGGCGGCAGCGGCGCCCTTGGAACTGAATGCGTCCAGACCGCCCGGGGTGTCCAGCACGCCGGAGAGGATGACGGCCAGAGAGGTGATGGTGCAGATGACGATGGTGTCCACGAACACTTCGAACACACCCCACATGGCCTGCTCGGCAGGCTCCTCGGTGGAGGAGGCGGCGTGGGCCATGGGCGCGGAGCCCAGACCGGCTTCATTGGAGAACACGCCGCGGGCAAAGCCGTTGCGCATGGCCAGCATGATGGCGTAGCCAAAGATGCCGCCGCCAACGGACTTCAGGCTGAATGCGCTCTTGAAGATCAGGACCAGGGCTGCGGGGATGTCGGTGATCCGCAGGATGATGACCACCAGACCGGCCGCGATGTAGAAGATGGCCATGAAGGGCACCAGGAAAGAGGTGACCTGACCGATGCGCTTGACGCCGCCGATGATGACGACGGCAACGAGGATAGCCAGAATGATGCCGGTGGCCAGAGGGCTGAGGCCGAACAGGGCGTTCATGGCGCCGGAAATCTCGCTGGATTGGGCAATGTTGCCGATGCCGAAGCAGGCCAGACCGCCCAGAATGGCGAAGATCGCGGCCAGCCACTTGAAGTTTTTGCCAAGACCTTTTTCAATGTAGTACATGGGGCCGCCGTGGTTGGCGCCGTTTTCGTCCACTTCCCGGAACTTTACGGCCAGGGCGATCTCAGCATATTTGGTGCACATTCCGAAAAAGGCGGACACCCACATCCAGAACACGGCGCCGGGGCCGCCCACAAATATGGCGCCGGTCACGCCGGCGATGTTGCCGGTGCCCACCGTGCCTGCCAGAGCGGTTGTCACCGCCTGGAACGGGGAGAGGTTCTGACCGTGGTCCTTGTCACTTTTCTTGAACAGGGAGCCGATGGTGTGCTTCATGATATAGCCGAAGCGGCGGACCTGAATGCATCCGGTGCGGGCGGTCAGGAAGATGCCGGTGCCGACCAGCAGGACCAGCATGACAGGTCCCCAGGCAAAGCTGTTCAATATACCGTTGATTTTGACGATGAGCTCCATAAAGATGTCTCCTTCTCGAACATTTCTGTTCCTCTGTTTTCTGCACTCCACCGCTGTGAGGTGTTCCACACCACAAAAACGAATGTCGCCGGAGTAAAAATATTGTAGCACCTGAAAAAGATTGTTTCAATTCAAGGAATTCACAAAAAGTTCAAGGCCTATGGGCTTCTATTTGACTGATTATATAAAAATTTCGATTTATGTGGAAAAAACGGAAAAAATTTTGGCCTGAAATTTGACGGGAAACTTGCATGGAACGACGGTTTCATCTATAATAATAGACAATATGACAAGGCAGACCTGACGGGAACGATTTGGGGAGCGTGACGGCCGGTCATGCCCGGAATTTGAAAAGGAGAGGTGCGAACATGGATAAAAATCCAGTCCTGCTGAGCAGATTGTCCCTGGAATCCGATATTCCCCTGTATAGTCAGCTGGTGAATATTATCAAACGCAATATCACCGCCGGAACCCTGAACCCCGGTGATCAGCTGCCCTCTGAATCCGAACTGTGTAAAAATTTCGACATCAGCCGCAGCACCGTCCGGCAGGCGGTGAGCATGCTGGAAGATGAAGGCCTTGTGGTACGCAAACAGGGGAGAGGTACCTATGTGGCCGAACCGAAGGTCCGCAGAAAAACTGAAAAACTGTATTCCTTCACCTCCGAGATTTCCTCGCTGGGACTGACGCCGTCATCCAAGCTGATCGAATACGATGTGATCGAGCCCACACCGGATATTGTCAAGATGCTGGAGCTGGATAATCCCGCCACTCCCGTCTACAAGTTTTCCCGCATCCGGTATGTGGACGGGGAGGCCATGATCCTGGAGACCTCCTTCTATCCCCAGTACCTCTATCCCAAACTGACCCGCCCCATGCTGGAAACCCACAGCTTTTACAGTCTGCTCTATGAACAGGGAATTGTGCCCTATGAAGCGGTGGATTCCTATGAGGCCGTGGTCATGAGCCGCCGGGAGGCGGAACTTCTGGACTGCCGTCCGGGCAGCCCGGCCTTCTCTGTCCAGCGGGTCACCAGAACCGAGAGCGGGCAGGCCTATGAGTTTACCCAGAGCCTGATCCGGGGTGACCGGGTGAAGCTGGATGTCTATTTGCATAAGGACGGCGTTTCCGTCTCCCGGAACCTGGGCTGAAACGGAGCGCTTATGTGCGGAAAGCGGTCGGAAACGATCGCTTTTTGCCGTGTTTTATGGGGAAAATGTCCACGGGAGACGCACATATCCACTGTCGGATCCATGCACAATCTGTGGAAAATTGTCAAAAATCTCTCAGTATTGTTAAAAAGTTGTTCTGCTTTGGACAGCTTTTTTCGTCGTTTGCATATGGACATCCCGTTTACAGTATGTTAATATGTATGAGTTAAATTATAGAGAGGTGATGCTAATGCCCTTTAAGTATTACGGCGGCGTTCATCCGGATGAAATGAAGCAGCCCACACTGGCTACTTCTTATATTAAACAGCCGCCTCAGGTCGTCATTCCTCTTCAGATGCACATCGGCGCTCCCTGCCAGCCTCTGGTGAAAGTAGGCGATCATGTGACGATGGGCCAGAAGATCGGTGACAACCCTGCCGCGCTCTGCGCGCCTATCCATGCGACCGTTTCCGGCACGGTCACAGCCATCGAGCCCAGACGCCATTGCGTCACCGGCGATGTGGTGCCCTCCATCGTGATCGACAATGACGGACTGGACACCCCCTGCACCGACCTGGCTCCCCTGACCCCCGAACAGCTGAAAGATCCCGATGCAATCCTGACCCGTATCCGGGAAGGCGGCGTTGTGGGTATGGGCGGCGCCATGTTCCCCACCCACTTCAAGATCCAGAGCGGCCGGGGTAAGGTTGACACCCTGATTATCAACGGCGCGGAATGCGAGCCCTATCTGAACGGTGACCACCGCACCATGCTGGAGCATCCTGAAGAACTGCTCAAGGGCATTGAGCTGGTTCGTATCGCCCAGGGTGTGGACACCGCTTACTACGGCATTGAGGAGAACAAGCAGGACGCCATCGATCTGCTGAACTCCCTGAACCCTGCCCAGTACGGCGTGGTCATCGTGCCTGAGAAGGTCAAGTACCCCCAGGGCGCTGAGAAAATGCAGGTCAAGGCCAACACCAACCGGGAAGTCAAGCCCGGCGGCATCCCCTCCGGCGTGGGCTGCAATGTGGTCTCCACCTTCACCTGCTGGTCCGTGTACCGGGCCTGCTATGAAGGCCGTCCCCTGATCGAGCGTGTGCTGTCCGTGGGCGGCAGCGCCATCAAGCCCGCCAATGTGATGGTCCGCTTCGGCACCCCCATCCAGCATGTCATCGACGAGCTGGGCGGTTTCACCAAACCCATTGACCGCGTGGTCCTGGGCGGCCCCATGATGGGCTTCGCCTCCTTTGACCAGAGCTGCGGCCTGATCAAGGGTATCTCCGGCCTGCTGTGCTTCTCCGAGGAGGAGAACCGGGATGTGGAGCACCCCACCTGCATCCGCTGCGGCAAGTGCATCCAGGTCTGCCCCATGAAGCTTCAGCCCATCCATATGTATATGTATACGCTGAAGAAGGACTACGACAACATGAACAAGTTCCATGTGACGGATTGCTTCGAGTGCGGCTCCTGCACCTATAACTGCCCCGGCCGTCTGCCGCTGACCCCCACCTTCAAGATGGGCAAGAGTATGCTGAAGGCCCGGGATGCGGAGATGAGAGCCAAGGCGGAAGCCGAGGCTGCGAAGAAGGAGGCTGCAAAATGAACGAAGAAAAGATGCTCTATCATGTTTCCGGCGCCCCCTTTGTCCGGTCCAAGATTGACACCCAGCGCATCATGCTGGATGTGCTGATCGCCCTGCTGCCCGCATTCTGTGTGTCCGTGTGGCAGTTCGGTGTCCAGGCCATCATCCGCGTGGTGGTCAGCGTGGCATCCTGCGTGTTCTTTGAGTGGGCTTACCGCAAGCTCATGAAGAAGGACAGCACGATCCATGATCTGTCTGCCTGCGTCACCGGCGTGCTGATGGTGTTCTGCATGCCCTCCAGCGTCCCCCTGTGGATGATCGTCTGGGCGGCCCTGTTCGCCATCGTCCTGGTGAAGCAGCTGTTCGGCGGCATCGGCAAGAACTTCCTGAACCCCGCTCTGGCGGGCCGTGCCCTGATGCTGGCCGGCTTCCCGGCGCTGATGACCACCTATGTGGTCCCCACTTCCATGGCCGGTGTGGATGCCGCGACCATGGCTACCCCCCTGGGCAGCCTGTATGACGGCGCTGCCACCAGCTACTCCCTGATGGATCTGTTCATCGGCCGGGTTCCCGGCTGCATGGGCGAGATTTCCGCCCTTGCGCTACTGATCGGCGGGGCTTACCTGCTGTACCGCGGCGTGATCACCTGGCGCATCCCCGGCACCTTCATCGGTACCGTTGCCATCCTGACACTGCTGTTCGGCGGCGAGGGCTACGGCCATGTGGAATGGATGCTCCGCAACCTGTGCTCCGGCGGTCTGATGCTGGGCGCCATCTTCATGGCCACCGACTACTGCACCAGCCCCGTCACCCCCAAAGGCCAGCTGATCTTCGGCGTCGGCTGCGGTGTGCTCACCGTGCTGATCCGGTACTTCGGCGGCTATCCCGAAGGCGTTTCCTACGCCATCCTGCTTATGAACCTGCTGACCTGGGCCATCGACAAGGCCACCCCGCAGCAGCAGTTCGGTATCTCCAAGGCTGACATGAAGGTGGCAGATGCCGAGAAGAAAGCCACGAAAGCAGCGATCAAGGCGGAGAAGCTGCAGAAAGAGGTCGAAAGACTGCACGCAGAGGAGGGTAAGAGATGACCGAAAAGAAATCCGGGCCCAACATCGTGAAGCTGGTGATCGTCCTGACGCTGGTGAGCGCTGTGGTGGCCGCCATCCTGGGCGGCGTCAACGCCATCACCAAGGACAAGATCGCCGCGATCACCGAGCAGAAAACCAATGACGCCCTGGCGGAAGTTCTGCCGGTCAACGAGGGCGAAACCTATACCGAGCTGGATTATACCGGCGACAGCACCATCACCCATGTGTGGGAAGCTCCCAGCGGCCATGTAGTGGAGCTGGTTGTCTCCGGTGCCCAGAGCATGATCGACCTGGTGGTCGGCGTGGATAACGACGGTGTGGTCACCGGCGTGTCCATCATTAACCACGGTGAGACCCCGGGCCTGGGCGCCAAGGCTACGGAAAGCAGTTACCGTGACCAGTACATCGGTGTGAACGCCCCCGCCGCTGTGAACAAGGACGGCGGCAGCATCCAGGCACTGACCGGTGCCACCATCACCTCCCGCGCAGTGACCGATGCGGTGAACACCGCTATGGCTGCTGTGGCTGAAATCGGTTAAGGAGGGCACGGCATATGAATATTAAACAGCAATTCAAAGAGGGCCTGATCACCAACAACCCCGTTCTGGTCCAGCTGGTGGGCATGTGCTCCACCATGGCTATCACCACCTCCCTGTTTAACGGCGTGGGCATGGGACTGTCCGTTCTGATCATTTTGACCTGCTGCAATGTGGTGATCTCCGCTCTGCGCAAAATCATTCCCAATGATATCCGTCTGGCCATCTTCGTGGTCATTATTGCCGGCTTTGTCACCATCGTGGATCTGATGCTGCAGGCTTTCGTTCCTGCTCTGTCAGACGCACTGGGCGTGTTCATCCCCCTGATCGTGGTGAACTGCATTATCATGGCCCGGGCGGAGGGCTTTGCACAGAAGAGCTCCGTGGGTGCTTCTCTGATCGACGGCATTTCTCAGGGCCTGGGCTACACCCTGGTGCTGATCGCCATGTGCCTGATCCGTGAGTTCCTGGGCAACGGCTCCATCGGCGGCGGCCTGATCGATATCTCCAATGGCTTCCGCATCACCATGGACGGCACCGGTGCCGGTATCCAGGTCTTCAACGGCGATGCTTACGGCAGCCTGTTCATGATCCTGCCTCTGGGCGGCTTCATCACGCTGGGTTGTCTGATCGCCCTGATGCAGTATCTGCTGCGGCGCAGCGCGGAAAAGAAAGAACTGAAAGAACAGGAGGCGGCTGAATAATGGATAATCTGTTTGGTTCTCTGGTGTCCATTTCTCTGGGCGCCATTCTGATCAACAACTTCATCTTCTCCCAGTTTCTGGGTATCTGCCCGTTCCTGGGTGTGTCTCAGAAGGTGGACACCGCTGTGGGCATGGGCCTGGCCGTTACCTTCGTCATGGGTCTGGCTTCCGCCCTGTGCTATGTGGTGAACATCGTCCTGGTGAAACTGGGTCTGGACTATATGCAGACGCTGGCCTTCATTCTGGTCATCGCCTCCCTGGTGCAGCTGGTGGAAATGTTCCTGAAAAAAACCATCCCCAGCCTGTATTCCGCACTGGGTGTTTACCTGCCCCTGATCACCACCAACTGCGCCGTTCTGGGCGTGGTGCTGCTGAATGTGCAGAACAGCTACAACTTCATTGAGTCCGTGGTCTACGGCATCACCGGCGGCCTGGGCTTCCTGCTGGCCATCGTGCTGTTCGCCTCTGTCCGTGAGCGGCTGCAGTTTGCCGAGTATCCCAAGAGCTTTGAGGGTTTCCCCATCGCTCTGGTGTCTGCCGGTCTGCTGGCCCTGGCGTTCATGGGCTTCAGCGGCATGAAGATCTTTTAAGGAGGAACTGAGAGTATGATCAATATTCTGTACGCGGTTCTCGTCCTTGGCGTGATGGGCGCGGCGTTCGCGGCTCTGCTGGGCGTGGCGTCGAAAGTATTTGCTGTGGAAACGGATCCCCGGGAAGCGGCTGTTCTGGAGTGCCTGGCCGGCGCCAACTGCGGCGGCTGCGGCTATCCCGGCTGCTCCGGCTACGCTGCCGCTGTGGTGGCGGGCGAGGCTCCCACCGATAAGTGCGGCCCCGGCGGTGCTGAGGCTGCTGCAAAGATTGCCGCGGTGATGGGCGTTGACGCCGGCAGCTCCGAAAAGATGATCGCTTTCGTGCCATGCTCCGGCAGCTCCGAAAATGCGGCTCTGAAGTTCGACTACACCGGCCCCAAGACCTGCCAGGCCGCCATGGGTTACGGCGGAAAAGGCACCAAGGTGTGCTCTTTCTCCTGTATCGGCTACGGCGACTGTGTGAATGCCTGTAAGTTCGGTGCCATGCGTCTGGTGGACGGCGTTGCCAAGGTGGACCGCGAGAAGTGCGTGGCCTGCATGGCCTGCGCCGAGGCTTGCCCCAAGCACATCATCGTGAAGGTGCCCTACAGCCAGACCGAGCTGGTGTCCTGCCGTTCCAACGACAAGGGCCCCGCTGTCACCAAGGCCTGCAAGGTGGGCTGCATCGGCTGCATGAAGTGCGCCAAGGAGTGCCCCGCTGAGGCCATCACCATCACCAACTTCCTGGCCAATATCGACCCGGAAAAGTGCATCAAGTGCGGCCATTGCGAGACTGTCTGCCCCAGACACATCATCAAGCCCCAGAAGTAACTTTCAAAGCAAAATCCCCTGTCCGATTGGACAGGGGATTTTTTTCTTTTGGGGGAATCCCTCTGCGGGGATTCCCCCAAAAGAAATTTGCGGCCATTCCATGCACTCGCTTCGCTCGCACACTTCATTGGCCGAGCGGTGTTTTTTGCATAGCAAAGCCTCCCAAAAAACGGATTAGATTTGTTTGCGCCGGACGGCGCAAATTCTGCGAAGCTGGTTCAAAATGTTTAATCCCCGGTCCAATGGAAAGAGGATTTTTCTGTGTGGAAACTCCCTGCGGGGATTTCACCGATAGGGATACGGAATTTACAGCAGTTTGATGCACCGGGAAATGTAGTCCATGGCGTCATCTCCGGTGAGGCACAGATCCGGGGGCAGGGCCTCCATGTGATCCAGCCAGGTGTTCATGTGCCGGATCATGGCAGGGGAGGACAGGGTATACAGCACCTGATCCCGGGTGTCCTGGTGCTTCAGGGAAAAAGCGGCACTGGGACTGAGGAACAGGGAAGTGGACTGATCTTCGTAATTGCAGATGGGGTTCCGGGCGGAGAGAATGCACAGGCGCACCTCCGGAGACTGAGACAGCCGGTCCAGCATGGTCTGGAGGTGGACCAGCCGGTCCTCTCGGGGCACCTCCACCACCCGGCCGAAGGCGGACATCCGGCCGGTGTACACATAGTCCACAAAGGCGGGCTTGTAGCACACAATGGTCTGGAAAAACCGGGAGCCGTCCAGAAACAGGCCCATTTTTCCACCAATGGCCCGCTCCCGGGGCATGAGCTTGCGCTGCAGCTGCTCCGGGAAAAACAGAGGCTGCATCCGCTTCAGCAGACACCGGCAATGGGGCTGCATGAAATAGTCCAGAAAGTACTGGTTGTCCAGCAGCCGGCGCATATGCACATGGTCATTCAGCGCCCGGCGGTTCAGAATATACCGGTCCGCCGCGGCGGAATACTGGCTGACCAGGGTCGGGTCCCCGGATTCCAGGAGCATCAGTTCCCGGGAAAACGGGTTGCGGTCATACTGGAGGAGCAGGCTGTCCCGGATGAGGAAAATGTGGCTGCCCTGGGAACGGCCGGGTTTCAGCTCATAAAATTCGTACTGGATGTTGTGATCCTGCCCCATGAGGTAGCAGAAGGACCTGCAGGACAGGTCCAGGTGGTTCACAAAGTCGTCCATGTCCACGAATTGCAGCACCCGCACCGCCGTCTCCCGGGGGAGAGCTGCCCGCAGCTGCCGGAAAAAAGTCTCGTCATTCTTGAACTGGGCGTGGATGGGCGTGGTGCAGATGATATCCACCTGGGCCGCATTGGCTGCGTGCTCCCGGAGAGCTTCAAAGATGGCTTCAGGAAACAGACTGGTCTGCCGGGCGCGGGCGAAACTGGCGTTTTCCCGGCCGGTTTTCACGGGACGGGTGGACTGGGAACGCTGGGTGTCCCGGTAAGCCCCGGCCAGCAGCTCAGCCACCGCCCGGGCAAACATGGCATCGTCCTCCGGGGCAGGGCAGTCCAGGGCAAAACGGGCGGCCGCCCGCCGGCGGGCAGGCAGGGCAGTGCTGGCGGCCAGATAGACGCCGATATCCCGGAACAGCGTCCCGTCGCTGTGGACGGCGGGGAGCTTCACATCGTTGATCCACCGGCTCACATAGGACGGGTCATAGCCCAGCGCGGCGGCCAGATTGCACCGCTTCACGCCGCAGATGGTCGTCAGTTCCCGCAAAGTGCTGCCAAAGGTCATGAAAATCCCTCCTGCCCTGAAAAAGGCAATTCGTGTATGAAATGGAAAAGTTGCTTCAAAATGCACGCTCCGGTCCGTCCGCCGGAGCGGGTACGGCTTTATTCTATCATGGAAACCGGGGAAACACAAGGAATCCGGCCGCCAAAAGGTCTGGCGGGGATTTGGACAAGTTGCGGCAAGATTTCTGCATTTAGCTGAAATTACCGTCACTATACAGAACGGAAACGAACTGATACAATATAATCAGAAAATTAACAAAGGAGGCTGTTCGCATGACGCTGGATGCAGATAAGCAAATCACAGAACTGGCACGGGAGATCATCCGGGATGCAGGAAAACCCTACACGCCGGAGCAGCTGGCGGAAATTCCGTCTATCCTGGCGGCAAAGAGCCGGTATTTCTGGTGCATTGACAACCAGGAATTTGACATCATGCCGGATGTGTTTACCGAGGAGGGGTTCCGCACCTTCTGGAGCGGGCGTCCCGGCCTCCATGACCGGGACAGGCAGGTGGCCCAGAACCGCCGGACCTGCGGGCTGGACATGGTACCCATGCATTTCGGGTACAACCAGATCGTGCATTTCACCGGCCCCCGCAGCGCGCAGCTGCTGACCAAAATGCACGACTACCACACCTATAAGGACAACGGCGACACTTATTCCGGGTACGGCCTGTATGTGGACGACCTGGTGAAGTGTGATGATGACCGGTGGCGGATCCAGACCCTGCGTCTGACATACCGGCTGCTGGACGGACAACTGAGACAGAACTGAGGAGGAATCAGAATGGACAGACTGAAAGATAAAGTTGCCATTATCACCGGTGCGGCAGGCGGCATCTGCCATAAAACATCCGAACTGTTCGTCCAGGAGGGCGCCAAGGTCGTCATGGTGGACATCGATCCCCAGGTCCAGGACTTCTGTGCCGAGATCGTGAAGAACGGCGGTCAGGCCATCGCCTTCACCGCGGATGTGGCCCAGCGGGACACCTGGGTCATGCTCCAGGAAAAGACCGTGGAAGCCTTCGGCACCATCGACATCGTGGTCAACGGCGCCGCGGCCTTCTCACCTCCCACCCATGACTGGGCGTACATCACCTCCGAGATGATCGAGGAAGTGTTCCGGGTGAACATCGACTCCATGCTGTATTCCTATCAGACGGTCCTGCGCTATATGATGCGCAACAAGATCCGGGGCTGCTTCCTGAACTTCTCCTCCTCCACCGGCCTGGCCTACAACGGTGCGGCGGTGCAGGGCTATCCTTTCTCCAAGGTGTGCATCAAGCTGGCCACCCAGAACATGGTGAACCAGGTGAGCAAGAAATACGGCATCCGCTTCAACTGCCTGGCCCCCAACTATGTGTGGGTGCCCAAATCCGCCCCCGTGTGGGAGATGTACGGCGAGCACTTCAAGGAAGTGACCCCCATGCCCTACACCGGTATGCCCGAGGACGCGGCCTGGGCCGTCGTGTACCTGTGCTCTGACGAGGCGAAGTATATCAACGGCGTCTGCCTGCCTGTGGACGGCGGCTGGTATGTGGAGAAATAATCCTTCAAACCTTTCGGTTTGAAGGAGGGGGTGCGGCTGCTTCATGCACTCGCTTCGCTCGCACACTCCGCCGGCCGAGAAGTGTTTTTTGGCACAGCGAAGCTGCACCAAAAAACGGATTTGATTTTGTTCGCATCTGCGGATGCGAATTCTGCGAAGCATCAATAAATTTAAACTTTTGGAGGGACAGATGGGTTCATTGTTGATGGAGCCGATGCGGATCGGCAGTATGGAATTGAAAAACCGGATCGTCATGGCTCCCATGGGCGTATCCGTGCACAATATGAGCCGGGGGACGGTGGAGTATTTCGTGGAGCGTGCCAAGGGCGGTGCGGCCATGATTTTCTGCAACATCCGGGCATCTTTGACCTTTGAGTCCGGGGAGCACTCCATCTTCTTCTGCGAGGAGACGGAGCCGCTGTTCAGGGAGATGGCAGACCGGTGCCACAGCTACGGCTGCAAAGTG
Organism: Oscillospiraceae bacterium; assembly: GCA_022779345.1. Lineage (GTDB taxonomy): Bacteria > Bacillota > Clostridia > Oscillospirales > Oscillospiraceae > HGM13010. Next base: position 12,783 of record JALFTG010000032.1, read on the forward strand.
GGCGCCCAGATCCAGCCCGGCGACGGCCGCATCGGCGGGCCGAGTCTGAAATACCGGGTGCCCATCAGCGCATCGGACTGCCCCTGGATGCATATGCCCAAGGTGCCCTGCCACGGGCTGACCCTGGACGAGATCCATGAGCTGGAGGACGATTTCCGCAAGAGCGTCCAGGCGGCCCTGCGCTGCGGCGCGGACTGCGTGGAGATCCACGCCTACGGCGGATACCTCACCGACCAGTTCCTCACCGAGCGGTGGAACACCCGTACGGACGAGTACGGCGGATCTCTGGAGAACCGGGCACGGTTCCTGAAGGAACTGATCGAAATCTGCAAGGAGGAAGGCGGCGCGGACTTCCCCGTGATCGTCAAGTTCACCCCGGACCATTACATGGAAGGGGCGGGCTACCGCACCATGGATGAGGGCATCGAGCTGGCGAAGCTCATCGTGTCCTACGGGGCTGACGCCCTCCATGTGGACGCGGGCTGCCACGAAAACTGGTACAATGCCATGCCCCCTGCGGGCCTGCAGCAGATGACCCTCCAGTCCCGGTCCGCCAAGGTGATCCGCCAGGTGGTGGATGTGCCGGTGATGACCCACGGCCGGTTCGGCGATGTGACCAAGGCGGAGGCGGCGCTGCACAACGGTGTGTGCGATATCGCGGTCATCGGCCGGGGTCTGCTGGCGGATCCGGACCTGCCCAACAAGGTGGCGGCGGGCCGTCCCGACCTGATCCGGCCCTGCATCTCCTGCAACGAGGGCTGCATCGCCCGGGTGTATGTGGGCAAGCAGGCCACCTGCGCCATGAACCCCCGGTGCAGCTATGAGGACGGCAGCCGGGACATCCCCAAAGCGGAGACACCAAAAAAGATTCTTGTGGTGGGTGCAGGCCCCGGTGGCTGCATGGCGGCCATTTATGCCAGAGAAGCGGGCCACGAAGTGGAGATCTGGGAGAAGAGCGGCGTCATCGGCGGCAACGCCCTGATTGCCTCCAAGCCCTATTTCAAGCGGGATATGCACCGGATGATCAACTACTTCACCGTACGACTGAGGGATCTGGGCGTGCCCGTGCGGTACTACACCGAGGCCACGCCGGAGGCGGCTGCGGCCTTTGCTCCGGATCAGATCATCTGGGCGGCGGGCGGCAAGCCCATCGTTCCCGGTTCCATCCCCGGTCTGGACAGCCCGAAGGTCAGTCTGGCCACGGACGCCCTCCGGGACTGCTGCGATGTGGGCGACCGGGTGGTGGTCGTCGGCGGCGGTCTGGTCGGCGTGGAGACGGCGCTGCAGATGGATATGTGGGGCCGGAAGGTGACCTGCATCGACATGGCCAAGGCCATCCCCTCCGAGCCGGGTTTCAAGATGAACGATGAGCTGCTGAAGAAGTACATGAAGGAATCCGGCGTGACCTTCCTGCCCAAAACGAAGCTGCTGGGCATCGAGGGCGACCTGTTCGGCTGCAAGGTGACGGTAGAGACCGGCGAGGCACAGCAGGTGCTGGAGTGCGACACGGTGCTGCTGGCCCTGGGCTTCACGCCCACGGCGGATGCGGCGGAGCCGTTCAAGGCCGTGGCTCCCGTGACGGTCATCGGCGACAGCGCCGAACCGAGAAAGATCGTGTTCGCCATCGACGATGCCTATGAGGCCGTGCGGAACCTGTAAACATTCATTAAAAAAGCTTCCCGTTCACACGAACGGGAAGCTTTTTTATCGTTGTTTTCGGTTTTGCAGATACCAGATGAGCCAGCCGACTCCGGCGGACAGGGCGCAGGCGGCGGCATAGACGGCGATCACGGCGGCCACGAAGGCGCTCAGGTCCAGAAACCCGCCGGGGTTATAGGACGCATACTCCACCGCCGCCAGCACCAGCAGGGCTGCCACGGCGTACAGGGGGATGAGCCGGAGGGCCAGCCGGGTGGTTTTCCGGCAGAGCCAGTATTGCCCGGCGGCGAACAGAAGCAGAATGGCGATGAGGACAAGGGGGAGAACCAGGTCCATGGCGGGATTGCCTCCCTTCGGAGAATCAGAATTTTGGGGGAACCTGTGCAGAACGGTAGGGGCGCACCTATGTGTGCGCCCGGACGACGCTGCGGCGGTTGCCCGGCAGCGGGCCGACACACAGGTCGGCCCCTACCCGTTGGAATGGGCGGGGCGGCCGCCGGAGAGGACATCCTGGACTGGGAGCGGGGCGAGATGTTTTATATCGGGTTCTGCATGGGCGCCCGGCTGATGCAGGAGATCATGGAGTGCCCGGAGTTCCACTGACCGTCACACCAGCAGGTCGCCGTAGCCGTTCTGCTGTGCGATCTTGTCCCGCCAGCACTTGTGGCACATGGCCACATAGGAGTCGTTGCCACCCAGGAACACTTGGTCGCCCTGGGTGATGATCCGGCCGTTTGCGTCAATGCGGGCGTTCACGGTGGCCTTTTTGCCGCAGGAGCAGACGGTCTTGATCTCCGTGATGGAGTCGGCCAGCTCCATGAGCCGCTGGGAGCCGGGGAAGAAGTGGGTGAGGAAGTCCGTGCGCAGGCCGAAGCACAGCACGGGCACATCCTCGTTGTCCACCAGCGCCCGGAGCTCCTCGATCTGTTCCGGGGTGAAGAACTGGGACTCGTCGGAGATGATGACATCGTGCCGTCCGGCGGCGAAATAGGCCTCCCGGATGCTCTGCTCCGGGGTGATGACCTGGGCCACGGCCTGCAGACCGATGCGGGAGCGGACAATGTCGGCCCCGTCCCGGTCATCCACGCTGGGTTTGATGAGCCAGACGGACATGCCCAGCTCTTCGTAATTGAATTTGGTGATCAGTGCCTGGGCGGACTTGGAGGAGCCCATGGCGCCATACTTAAAATATAATTTGGCCATAAGTTCGGTCTTTCTTTCAATCAGGAATTTGAATTACAGGTATCCGTAGTATTTACCCACATGGAAGCAAAGGAAATGATAGGATACCCAGTTTTTCAGGTCGGTATCAGTGAGATCCTCATGAGGCGGGTCGTTGCTGACTGTATAGATGGTCTGGCCGTACAGGACGGAGCCAGAGGGATTCGTCAGGCTCCTGCGGTGGACATCCCCGGCCTCCGACCGGCGCAACTGGGCTGTCACGGCGGATACGGGATGACCGGAGAGAACCATGGAGGCCCGGATGGACCCGGTGGGTGTGAGCAGGACATAGGCCAGCAGGATGGTGACAAGCACGGCGGCAGTCCGCTTCAGATGCTGTTTCATGGGCGTCTCCTTTCATGGAGCAGGGCACCGGAGCGCCGGTCCCGGGGTTATTCCGCGGAGAGCTGGGCCTTGATGCGCTCCATGAGCATATCCAGAGCCACTTGGTTCCGGCCGCCCTCGGGGATGATGATGTGGGCGTTTTTCTTACTGGGCTCCACAAACGCCTCGTGCATGGGTTTGACGGTGGTGAGGTACTGGTCCACCACGCTCTCCAGCGTGCGGCCGCGCTTGTTCACATCCCGGACGATCCGGCGGAGGATGCGGACATCCGCATCCGTGTCCACGAACACCCGGATGTCCATCTCCTGGCACAGCTGGGGGTCCGCCAGGATCAGGATGCCCTCCACGATGATGACCTTGGCCGGGCGGATGAGCTTGGTCTCCTGGGACCGGTTGTGGGTGGTGAAGTCATAGACCGGGGAGTGGACTTCCTCTCCGCACTTGAGCATCTGCAGGTCCCGGATCATCAGATCCGTGTCGAAAGCGTCCGGATGGTCATAGTTCAGCTGGGATCGCTCTTCATAGGTCATTTCATTGTGAGCCTTGTAGTAGTTGTCATGGTTGATGACGGACACATCGTCGCCGAAGCGCTCCATGATCCGTTTCGTGATGGTGGTCTTGCCGGAGCCGGTGCCGCCGGCAATGCCGATCGTTAATACTCCCATGTCTTTCTCCCTCCGCCGCGGCGTATTTTTTTCTTAATTTTCGATTTTACCACATTTCAATGAAAGATGCAATTTGACTTTACATACAATTCCATATATAATTATTGTATCAAACAAATGAAACATCCAAGGAGGGCCTTGTTATGGCAAACGAAACTTCCCCCATCCCCACTCCGCACATTTCCGCGAAAAAGGGTGAGATCGCCAAGACCGTGCTCATGCCCGGCGACCCCCTGCGCTCCAAATTCATCGCCGAGACTTTCCTGACCGACCCGGTGCTGGTGAACAATGTCCGGGGCGTGCAGGGCTATACCGGTACCTGGAAGGGCGTGCCCGTCACGGTTCAGGCCAGCGGCATGGGCATCCCGTCCATCGGCATTTACAGCTATGAGCTGTATAACTTCTACGGCGTGGAGAACATCATCCGCATCGGCAGCGCCGGGGCCCTGTCCACGGACCTGCATGTGATGGATGTGGTGGCCGGCATGGGCGCCTGCACCGACTCCAACTTTGCCCATCAGTTCGGCCTGAACGGCACTTTCGCCCCCATCGCCGACTACAAGCTGCTGTCCACCGCCGTGGAGGCGGCAAAGGCCAAGGGCATCCAGATGAAGGTGGGAAACATCCTGTCCTCCGACAATTTCTACGGCGACTGCGACCCCAGCGACCTGTGGGCCAAGATGGGCGTCATGGCCGTGGAAATGGAGGCCGCTGGCCTGTATATGAACGCAGCCAGGGCGGGCAAACGGGCGCTGTGCATCTGCACCATCTCCGATCATATCATGCTGCCGGAGGAAATTCTGACCTCCGATCAGCGGCAGACCGCCATGACCCAGATGATCGAGATCGCCCTGGATACCGCCGCAGCTATGAATGAAGCGTAAAAATTTGTAATTTTTTCTGTGAATTTCCCGGTTTGGGTGTTGATTTATAGTTGCGGATAGTATATACTCATCATGGAATTTGAGGGAAGTTTCACAGGAAATTTACGGATTCCAATGTCATTCCACCGCCGGACCGGCGGAAAGAATTAAAAAAATTTAGGAGGATGAACCACATGAACATGAAAAAGATGATTGCTCTGCTTCTGGCTCTGGTTATGGTCCTGTCTCTGGTTGCCTGCGGCAGCAAGACTCAGGAGCCCGAGCAGACCGATGATGTGAGCAACACCGATGTCGAGACCAAGACCATCAAGGTCGGTATGGTTACCGACGTGGGCGGTGTCAACGACCAGTCCTTCAACCAGACTGCCTGGGAAGGCCTGAAGGATCTGGCTGAGAAGAACAGCTCCATCGAGGTCCAGTACCTGGAGAGCGCCACCGATGCTGACTACTCTTCCAACATCAACACCTTCATTGACGAAGGCTATGACCTGATCATCTGCGTGGGCTTCATGCTGGCTGACGCCACCCGCGAGGCCGCTCAGGCCAACCCCGACCAGAAGTTCGCCATCATTGATGATGCCACCAATGCTGACCTGGACAATGTCGCCTGCCTGATGTTCTCCCAGGAGCAGGCTTCCTACCTGGTGGGCGTTGCTGCTGGTATGATGACCAAGACCAACACCGTGGGCTATGTCCAGGGCATGGTCTCCGACTCTATGAACCTGTTCGGCTACGGCTACATCGCCGGTGTTCTGTCCGTGAACCCCGATGCTACTGTTCTGCAGTACAATGCCAACTCCTTTGCTGACTCTGCTGTGGGCGCTGCTGCTGCCACCGACATGATCGCCAAGGGTGCTGATGTCATCTATCATGCTGCCGGCGGCACCGGCGCTGGCGTCATCAACGCCTGCGACGAGAACGGCATCTACGCCATCGGCGTTGACTCCGACCAGTCCCACATCGCTCCCAACACCGTCATCACCTCCGCTATGAAGCGTGTTGACATTGCTTCTCAGGACATCTCCCTGGCCGTTCTGAACGATGAGTTCACCGGCGGCGTGCATCAGTACGACCTGACCAACGGCGGCGTGGATATCGCCCCCACTCAGGATCTGCTGACCGAGGAAGCCATCGCTGCTGTCGAGGCTGCCAAGGAAGACATTCTGTCCGGCGCTGTTGTGGTCCCCACCACTGCTGAGGAGTGCCCCGAGTTCACTCTGGTCGGCTGATTTGATCGCCTGATCTGACAAGCGCACAGAAACAAACAGAAACCGCCCTTCTTCGGAAGGGCGGTTTTTGCGTGTTTTGCCAGATTTTGAGGCTGATATTTCTCTGTGCAAAATCAGAAAAATATGTAGAAACTTTGAACAAAGCATGATACAATAAACTATATCTTTATGCCGACAGGAGGAGACAGTATGAAACGGACATTGACACCTGAGATGATCGAACAGATGCGGCAGGAGATTTATGAGACGCTGACAGAGCCCACCACCACCCATGAGCAGAAGGTGACCTACCTGGCCAGAAAAGCGGAGAATTTTCTGACCGTTCTGGATGAGCCGGAGGGACTGGATGAACTGATGCGGTGCGAGATCGACACCCGGTGCATCTGTAATCTGTTTGAAGGGGACGCACCTTACCGCCCCCGGTATATCTGCATTGATTTCCCCAAGTTCCTGCGGGAAGGCAGTGAATTCCTGCAGCTGGGCCCGGCGAAGGATTTCTCCGAGGCCCTGACCAATCTCATGATCATGTATCACAATATCCCCAGCATCACCAACTACCCTGTGTTTATCGGCGATCTGGACGAACTGCTGGACCCCTATATTGAGGGGATGAGCGATGAGGATGTGAAGAAGGCCCTGCGTCTGTGGCTGACAACCATTGACAGGACGATTCTGGATTCCTTCTGCCACGCCAACATCGGTCCGAAAGCCACCCGCCTGGGCTATCTGCTTATGGAAGTGGAGGCGGAGCTGGAGAACGCTGTGCCCAACCTGACCATGCGGGTTGCGAAAGATACGCCGGACGACTTTGTGCTGGCGGGGGTGAAGTGCGCGCTGAAGTGCGCCAAGCCCAGCTTCGCCCATGACGAGATGTTCCGGGGCGAACTGGGAGACGGCTACTGCATCGCCAGCTGCTACAACGGCCTGTATGAGGGCGGCGGCTCCTATACCCTGTGCCGCCTGATCCTGTCCAACATCGCAAAGCGGGCAGAGAATATCGAGGACTTCAAGACCAGGCAGCTACCCTATGTGATGGATGTCATGGCACGGTATATGGACGAGCGCATCCGCTTCCTGGTGGAGGAGAGCGGCTGGTTTGAAAACAGCTTCCTGGCCAGGGAGGGCTTCGTCCAGCGGGATAAATTCAGCGCCATGTTCGGCCTGGTGGGTCTGGCGGAGTGCGTGAACACCCTGCTGGAAAAGGAAGGCTGCCACGAACGGTTTGGCCACAGCGAGAAGGCCAACCAGCTGGGCGTGGAGATCATGGACATCATCAATGACTTCAACAACAACCATTTCAATCCCTACTGCGAGGCTACCGGAGGGCACTTCCTGCTCCACGCTCAGGTGGGTATTGACTCCGACCACGACTGCTCTCCCGGTACCCGCATCCCCATCGGAGAGGAGCCGGACGAACTGGTGGATCACCTGAAGGTCATCAACCTGTTCCACAAATACTTCCCGTCCGGCACCGGCGACATTTTCCCGGTGGACCTGACGGTGCACAACAATCCTCAGTTTGTGCTGGATATCATCCGGGGTAGCCTGGGCATGGACATCCGGTATCTGTCCTTCTACAGCAGCGACAGCGATGTGATCCGGGTCACCGGCTATCTGGTGAAGCGCAGCGAGATGGAGAAACTGGATTCCGGTGAGAATGTGCGGCAGAACACCACAGGCCTGGGCCTGGGCGCCGCCAAAAACTGCAAGATTCTGGACCGCAGAGTCCGCTGAGACCGCCATGACGACAGCGACAGTCAATAAAATCATCCCATTCAGCTCTGTGGATGGCACCGGCAACCGGACGGCCATCTTCCTCCAGGGCTGCGGGTTCAACTGCCAGTACTGCCACAATCCCGAGACGATCCATACCTGTATCCACTGCGGCACCTGTGTGCCTTACTGCAAGCCCGGCGCCCTGACCTTCACGGAGGGCCGGGTGCGGTATGACATCACGCAATGCGTGCTGTGTGACGAGTGCTTCCACCATTGTCCCCACGGTGCCTCCCCACGGACGCGGGATCTGACGGCGGAGCAGGTGATGGATGAGGTGCGGAAGAATATGCCTTTCATCCGGGGCATCACCGTCTCCGGTGGGGAGTGTACCCGCTGGCGGGATTTCCTGGTGGAGCTGCTGGGCATGGCGAAGGCCGAAGGCCTGCATACCCTGCTGGATTCCAACGGCAGCTATGATTTCTCCGCCGATGGGGAACTGATGCGCGTGTGCGACGGGGTGATGCTGGACATCAAGGCCTGGGACGGCGCGGATCATCAGCGGGTTACCGGACAGGACAACACCATGGTGCTGCACAATCTCCGCTGGCTGGCGGAGCACGGCAAACTGCCGGAGGTGCGGACCGTGATCGTGCCGGAACTGTTTGACTGCGCGGGCACGGTGCGCCGGGTCAGTGAGACACTGGCGGAATTCGGGTGTCTGGACACCAGGTACAAGATCATCTGCTACCGGCCCATGGGGGTGCGGGCGGAATTCCGGGGGCTGACGCCGCCGGATCGGAAGCTGCTGGAGCAGCTGGCGGATCTGGCCCGGAGCTTCGGCCTGCGGGATGTGGTGATCGTATAAACTTTGTAAAACCTTTTGACGGCGTAAGCCGGACAATATGATTTTAAACCGTTTTCCCGGCCCATTCCACCGGGGAAATGCCACTCGGCCGGGGGACAGGCAGAAAACAGTCCCCGGCCGCAGTCCTTTTCGATCAGGCGGACGCCTGACCGACATTCTGAAAGGAGGGGTACTCTTGGCAAAGGAACATGTGGATCTGAACACCAAAGTGGTCGAGATGCGGAATATCGTCAAGAAATTCGGCGATTTTACCGCCAATGACGGAGTCAATCTGACCGTGCACAAGGGTGAGATCCACGCAATTCTGGGCGAGAACGGCGCCGGCAAATCCACGCTGATGAATCAGCTGTACGGCCTGTATAAGCCCACATCCGGCGAGATCATCGTCAATGGCAAAAAAATGGAAATGAACAGCCCCAGAGACGCCATCAGCGTGGGCATCGGCATGGTGCATCAGCACTTCATGTTGATCCAGCCCTTTACGGTGACGGAGAACATCGTTCTGGGCACCGAGCCGAGAAAAGGTGTTGTGCTGGACATGGAGACGGCCCGGAAAAATGTGGCGGAAATCTCCGAAAAGTACGGTTTGTCCATCGACCCGGACGCGAAAATCGAGGATATCTCCGTGGGTATGCAGCAGCGCGTGGAAATTCTGAAGGCCCTGTACCGGGGCGCCGATGTGCTGATTCTGGACGAGCCCACCGCGTCGCTGACACCCCAGGAGATCGTGGAGCTCATTGACATCATGCACAATCTGACCGCTGACGGCAAGAGTATCATCCTGATCACCCATAAGCTGAAAGAGCTGAAAGCCGCCGCCGACTACTGCACCATCATCCGTCTGGGTAAATACATCGGTACGGTGGATGTGGACACGGTGACAGAGGACGACCTCGCCCGGATGATGGTGGGCCGGAATGTGACCTTCGAGGTGGAAAAGCCCGATCAGGAGCCCGGCGATGTGGTTCTGGATGTGAAGGACCTGCACGGCGTGGACTACCGGGATGTGGAGATCCTCAAGGGCCTGACCCTGAATGTCCGCAAGGGTGAGATCGTGGGTATTGCCGGTGTGGACGGCAACGGCCAGACCGAGCTGGTGGAGATTATCACCGGTCTGCGGAAAGCCACCGGCGGCCAGATCACCGTCAACGGTGTGGACATTTATAACAAGCCACCAAGAGTGGGCTTCGTCAACGGCGTGTCCAGTATCCCCGCCGACCGGCAGAAGCACGGTCTGGTGCTGGACTTCTCCGTGGAGGAGAATATGGTCCTCCAGAATTACCGGGAGCCCAGGTTTGCCCATAAGGGCATTCTGGACCGGAAGGCCATCCGGGAATTCACCACTGAAGCGGTGGAGAAGTATGATATCCGCCCCAGAGACTGTGAGACCCGTCCGGCGGGCACCCTGTCCGGCGGCAACCAGCAGAAGGTCATCATCGCCCGGGAAGTGGAAAACGACAAGGATCTGCTCATTGCCGTGAACCCCACCCGTGGTCTGGATGTGGGCGCCATCGAGTATGTGCACAAATACATCGTGGAGCAGCGGAACAAGGGCAAGGCCGTGCTGCTGGTGTCCTTTGAGCTGGATGAGATCATGAGCCTGTCCGACCGGATCGATGTCATTTATGATGGCCGGATCGTCAGTGAGGTGGCAGGCAAGGACGCAGATGAAAATGAACTGGGTCTGATGATGGCAGGAGGTAAGCAGAATGGATAAAAAGAAATCGCTGCTGGAGTTCTTTGCCGAGAGCAAATTGATCCACACCATCCTCTCCATCATCATCGGCTTCATCGTAGGCGCGCTGTTCCTGATGATCATGGGAATCAATGTGGGCGATGCCTACGGAATGCTGCTGAAGAGCGTGTTCTCCGGTGCCAAGAGCTTTTCTTACTGTGTGGTATATGCAACACCATATATTGTGACGGGTCTGTCCGTGGCTTTCTCTTTCAAAACCGGTGTGTTTAACATCGGCGCCGAAGGCCAGTTCGTGATTGGCTCCATGGCTGCCTGCGTGGTGGGCATCCTGCTGGGAGGTCTGCCCAGCTATCTTCTGGTCCCCCTGTGCTTCCTGGCTGCTGCCGCTGCCGGCGCCCTGTGGGGCACCATCGTGGGCTTCCTGAAAACCAAATGGGGCATCAACGAAGTGCTGTCAATGATCATGTTCAACTGGATCGCCTTCTACCTCAGCAACTATATTGCCGGATTCCCGGCCATCCATAACGAGGGCACCGCAGAGGCAACGCGGAACATCTCCGAAAATGCCCGCATCCTGCTCTCCAAGGATACCATCAGCAGCCTGGGCCTGTGTCCGACGGCTAACTGGGGCATTCTGGTGGCCATTGTGCTGGCAATCATTGTGTACTTTATCATTGAAAAGACCACTTTGGGCTATGAACTGAAGGCTGTGGGCTTCAACAAGTCTGCTGCGGAGTACGGCGGCATCAGCGTGAACCGGTCCATTCTGCTGGCTCTGGCCATCTCCGGCGGCCTGGCTGGCCTCGGCGGCGCTTTGCAGCTGATGGGTATGGGCGGCCGTATCAGCGTGTTCTCCTCCCAGGAGGGCTTCGGCTTCGCCGGCATTGTGGTGGCCCTGATCGGCGTGTCCAACCCCTTCGGTGTGGTGATCGCCGGCCTGTTCTACGGTGCGCTGACCTATGGCGGCGGCAAGCTGAATCTGGTGGGCGCTCCCACCCAGGTGGTGGATATCATCGTGGGCACGGTGGTGTTCTTCATCGCCATCTCCTGTATCTTTGAGTATCTGAAATATCTGAAAAAGACCCCGAAGGAACCGGAAAAACTGCCGGTCTCGGAGCCGGACCCGGGAAAGGAGGCCGATGAGACATGAATCTTGACTTTCTGATCACAGAACTGGGCGTCATCATTTATGCGACGCTGCTGTATACGCCGCCGCTGTTGTTTGCCTCTCTGGGGTCCTGTTTCTCGGAAGTTTCCGGCGTGGTCAACATCGGCATTGAGGGCATGATGACCGCCGGCGCCTTCACCGGCTGTGTGGTGGCCTATTTCACCGGCAGCCCCTGGCTGGGCTTCCTGTGCGGCGGTCTGGCAGGCGCACTGTTCGGTGCGCTCCACGCCCTGGCCACTGTGCGGCTGGGTGCGGACCAGACCATCTCCGGCACGGCCATCAACTTCCTGGCGCCCGGCATCGCCATCATGATGGCGAAGTCCATGTTCAGCTCCACGGACACGATCCCTCTGCCCGCTGCATCCAAGATTCCCCTGCTGTTCAACGGCCTGTTTGACACGACCACCACCGTGGGCACCTTCCTGAAGAATGTGTTCACCAACTATGCCACCACCTATCTGGCTTTCATCGCCGTAGCCGTGGTGTGGTTCGTGTTCTACAAGACCCGCTTCGGCCTGCGGATGCGTGCCTGCGGCGAACACCCCCAAGCCTGCGAGACCCTGGGTATCAATGTGCTGCGGACCCGGTTCTTGTGCGTGACCATCTCCGGCTTCCTGTCCGGCCTGGGCGGCGCCTGCGTGACCATGGCCATCACCAACCAGTTCCGGCCCATCTCCATCGTGGGCCAGGGCTTCATCGCCATCGCGGCCGTCATCTTTGGTAAGTTCCGGCCCCAGGGCGCCATGCTGGGCTGCCTGCTGTTCGGCTTCTGCACAGGCCTGAAGGTGGTGCTGGGTTCCTCCAACCTGATCTCTGCACAGCTGATCTCCCTGATCCCCTATGTGGTCACGGTGCTGGTGCTGATCCTGTTCGTGGGCAAGTCCCATGTGCCTGCCGCCAACGGCAAACCCTATATCAAATCCAAATAAGCAATCCTTTCCGGTGCGGTACAGCTGCGGCTGTACCGCACTTTTTGTATGTTTACAGGCACCGCCCGGAGCGGGGAATGAAAAATTCCCTGTCCCGGGCGGTTTTTTGCGCCGGGATATACAAAAAATGCCCGCCGGGGGGCCAGGGGTGGGAGGGAACTTCATGGAAGAGAGATTCGACAGAGAGAAACTGATCCAAAAGATCGCCGCTCTCGCCTTTGCCGATCCCACGGACGCGGTACGCCTGGCATTTCTGCCGGAAGGCAGCGACATTGCCGGGCTGGATGTGTCCATGGTGACGGATGTGAAGGTGGGGGACAAGGGCGGAACCCAGGTGAAGCTGGTGGACCGGCTGGAGCTGATCCGGCTGCTGGTGGAGTTGGTTGGAACCCCGGACCGGGAGCAGGAGCGGGCGCTGGAATTCTTCCGGGCGCTGAACGGGGCGGGAAATCCCACCGGGGACGGCGATGAGGCGTGACCTTTCAGCCGTTCTCCCGGCCCCAGAAAACCGCCCTGACCTGGTGGACCCCCGCATCGCCTTACAGCGGATATGAGGCTATCATCTGCGACGGGGCGGTACGCAGCGGCAAGACATTGTGTACCGGGCTTTCCTTTTTCCTGTGGGCCATGTGCCGGTTTGATGGGGAGCGGTTCGGAATCTGCGGCAAGACCATCCGGTCCGTGCGGCGGAACCTGATCGGGGAAGTGCTGCCGGTGCTGGAGGAACTGGGCTTTTCCTGCCGGGAGCAGGTGTCCGACAACCGGATCACGGTGGCTTTCGGCGGGCATGAGAACATCTTCTATCTGTTCGGCGGCCGGGACGAGGGCTCGGCGGCCCTGATCCAGGGGGTGACGCTGGCGGGGGTGCTGCTGGATGAGGTGGTGCTCATGCCCCGGAGCTTCGTGGAGCAGGCCTGCGCCCGGTGCTCCGTGGCGGGCAGCCGCCTGTGGTTCTCCTGCAATCCGGACAGCCCTCAGCATTGGTTCTACCGGGAATGGATCTGCCGGGCGGAGGAAAAGCGGGCACTGTATGTCCATTTCTCTATGGAGGATAATCCGTCTCTGGCGCCGGAGATCCTGGAGCGGTACCGTACCATGTATTCCGGGGTGTTTTACCGGCGGTTCGTGCTGGGGGAGTGGGCGGCGGCCCAGGGGCAGGTCTACGATTTCTTCGACGAGAGCTTCGTCCGGCCGGTGCCGGAGGGACCTTTCGGGGAGTATCGGGTCAGCTGCGATTACGGCACCTCCAACCCGGCGTCCTTTGGCCTGTGGGGCGAGCGGGACGGGGTGTGGTACCGCATCGGAGAGTACTACTATGATTCCAGGAAAGAGGGGCGGCAAAAGACGGACGGAGAGTATGTTGAGGCCCTGCAGGAACTGGTGGGAACCCGAAGCGTGACCCGGGTGATCGTGGACCCCTCGGCGGCCAGCTTCATCCAGGCCCTGCGGCAGGCGGGATTTCCCGTGGAAAAGGCGGACAACCGGGTGCTGTCCGGCATCCGGGTGACGGCAGAACTGCTGCGGCAGGGAAAGATCGTGATCTGCTCTCCCTGCCGGGACGCCATCCGGGAATTCTCCCTGTACCGCTGGGACGAGAAGCCGGGGCGGGATGCCCCGGTAAAGGAGCACGACCACGCCATGGACGATATCCGGTATTTCGCCGTGTCCCTGGCGGGGCGGGAAGAGGCATTTGTGTCTCTCAGCGTCGAGCGCTGAACATCAATCTCCCGAAGTCCACGGGGCTTCGGGAGATTGAGAAAGCGCAGATTTGTGAAGTTCCCGAACAGGGAAAGGAGGGTTTGCTTGAAATTTTTGAAACGACCGAGACCGGATGTGGCAAAGGCGGTGCAGCTGCGCAGCGTGGCCACCCATCCCTTCGGCATCCTCAGCGGGTATGTGCCCCTGGGCGGCGGAGAGACGGCGGTGTACCGGGCGGTGCGGGAGGCGGTGCCGGTGATCGATGCGGCGGTGGTGAAGCTGATCCGCCTCACCGGCGGGTTTTCCGTGGAATGTCCGGACAAACTGGCGGAAGCGGAACTGCGGGAATTCCTCCGCACCGTGCCTGTGGGCCGGGGTCAGCAGGGGTTGGAGAGTTTTCTGGACAGCTATCTGGACTCCATGCTCACCTGCGGCCGGGCGGTGGGCGAGATCGTGACCCGGGGCGACCGGGACATTGCGGCGGTACTGTGCGGCAATGTGGAGGATGTGCAGGTCCGGGAGGGGGACAGCCCCCTGGACTTCGTCCTGTGCACCTGTGAAACCGGGACACCGGAGCCCCTGCCTCATCAGGAGCTGCTGCTGTTCACGCCCTTTCACCCGGATACCCGGTCCCCCTATGGGGTGTCCCTGCTCCGGGGAATGCCCTTTCTGGCGGATATTCTGCTGAAGATTTACCAATGTATCGGTCTGAACTGGGAGCGGGCGGGAAATGTGCGCTATTCCGTGGTGTACCGGCCCCAGGGGGATGCCCTGGACAAGGCCTTCGCCCAGGACCGGGCAAAGCAGATCGCATCGGAGTGGTCCAACGCCATGCAGGCATCGCAGAACGGCTCTGTCCGGGATTTTGTGGCCGTGGGGGATGTGGAGATCAAAGTCATCGGCGCCGACGGCCCCATTCTGGACAGCGAGGTGCCCGTGCGGCAGATTCTGGAGCAGCTCATCGCCAAGACCGGCATTCCGCCCTTTATGCTGGGCATGAACTGGTCCTCCACGGAGCGGATGAGCACCCAGCAGGCGGATCTGATGACCAGTGAGCTGACCGCCATCCGCCGGACACTGACGCCGGTGGTGGAAAAAATCTGCCGCCTGTGGCTGCGGATGCACGGGTATCCGGACATTCCCGAAGTGGTGTGGGACACCATCAACCTCCAGGACGAAGTGGAGGAAGCAAAAGCCCGGCTGTACGACGCCCAGGCCCGGCAGCTGGAAGGTGAGGAGGGAGAGCGATGAATGTGAAAATCGTGAAGGCGGGCAAGGCGGGCTCCGGCCAGTGCACCCCGGAAGAGCTGGAGGCCGTCAACGCCTTTGCCCGCACGGAGCTGACGGCGGAGGAGGTCTACACCTTTTCCGTCATCCTGTGCGACAACGAGGTGGACCGGGAAAATGAGTGCTTCACCGATCAGACGCTGGAACAGCTCCGGGACCTGTTCGTGGGCAAGACCGGCATCTGCGACCACGACTGGCGCGCGGCCAATCAGAAGGCCCGGATCTACCGTACGGAGGTGGTCACCGATCCGGAACGGCAGACCGTGTACGGCGCGCCCTACCGGTATCTGAAGGCCTATGCCTATATGCTGCGCACCCAGTCCAACGCCGAACTGATCGCGGAGATCGAGGGCGGCATCAAAAAGGAGACCAGCGTGGGCTGTGCCGTGGCAAGACGGGTGTGCTCCGTCTGCGGGAAAGAGGACGGCAGCTGTGCCCATGTGCCCGGAGAACAGTACGGCGGCAAGCTGTGCTACATCCTGCTGGACGGGGCGGTGGACGCCTATGAGTGGAGCTTCGTGGCGGTGCCTGCTCAGAAAAACGCCGGGGTGACCAAGGCCCTGGGCGGAGCAAAGGACCTGAAGGGCTTCGTGGCCACCCCTGTGGGCAGTGTGTTCGCCGGGGAATACGCCGCGCTGGAGCAGCAGGCGGCCCTGGGTAGGGAATACCGGGAGAACCTGCAGAATGAGGTGCTGCGCCTGTGCCTGGTGTGCGATGAGGGGATGTACCCGGTGCTGTCGGAAACGGCGGGGAGCATGGACGCCCGGCAGCTGAAGCGGCTGAAGGCCCACTATGAACAGCGCTCCGCCGCATTGTTCCCGGTATCTGCCCAGCTGCCCGGCAGGAACGAGACCGTGAAGTTTGACGGAGAGGCATTTCAGATCTGAGAAAGGATGGAAAAGAACATGAAAGTGAGTTTTGAGGGCATCGGCGAGGTCGTCATGACCTTTGCCAACAACGAGACCGCCCCCGCTGCTGCCGGGGACTGCGTGGCCATGGCGGCCAACGGCGAAGTGAAGGCCGCCGCATCCGGCGCGGTGTTCTGCGGCGTGTGCGTGGGGGCCGACAGCGGCTTTGCCGCTGTGCAGACCGGCGGCGTGGTAACCTGCGCCTATTCCGGTTCCACCGCCCCCGCTGTGGGCTACGGCAAGCTGGCATCCGGCAGTGACGGCACCGTGGCCGTGAACACCAGCGGCCGGGAGTATTTGATTCTGGCAGTGGACACCACCGGTAAAACTGTGACTTTTGTACTGTAAAGGAGGAGAGGCAATATGGCTTATCAGTTCAATGAAATCCGCCTGGAGAAGGGCATGTACGGAACCCCCGGCAAGAGCTTTACCCAGGTGCTGGAGTCCCTGGACCCCAGCGAAAATTACAAGGGCACCCCTCTGGAGGGCCTGGACGCCTATCAGCGCCAGCTGAAACGCTTTGACATCCGGGTGAAAGGCGCAGGCAGCGATGCGGTAGAGAAATTTTTCCGCACCAGCGAGTCCTCCGTGCTGTTTCCGGAGTATGTGGCCCGCAGCGTGAAGCAGGGCATGGAGGAGAGCAACATCCTGCCCTACATCACCGCCGCGACCACCACCATCGACAGCCTGGACTACCGCTCCATCTGCTCCCAGCCCTCCGAGGAGGAGAAGCAGCTGCACCGGGTGGAGCCGGGTGCTGCCATTCCCCAGACCGAGGTGAAGGCCCGGGAGAATCTGGTGAAGCTCCACAAGCGGGGCAGAATGCTGGTGGCGTCCTATGAGGCCATCCGCTTCCAGCGGCTGGACCTGTTTTCCGTCATGCTCCGCCAGATCGGCAGCCAGATTATGCGGATGCATCTGGATGACGCCATCTCCGTGATCGTGGACGGCGACGGCAACGACAATGCCGCCGCGGAATATACCATCGGCGACAGCACCATCGGCGGCACCGCAGGCACCCTGAACTACGCGGCCCTGCTGAAATTCTGGAACCAGTTTGACCCCTACACCATGAACACCCTGCTGGTCAGCCCCGACGCCATGCTGGCCCTGCTCCAGTGCAGTGAGTTCCAGAATCCCCTCACCGGTCTGAACTTCCAGGGCACCGGCGAGCTGACCAATCCCCTGGGCGCCAAGCTGATCAAGACATCCGCCCTGGCTGCCGGCACCGTGATCGGACTGGACCGACGCTATGCCCTGGAGATGATCCAGGCAGCGGATGTGAACGTGGAGTACGACCGCCTGATCGACCGCCAGCTGGAGCGGGCTGCCATCACCAGCATCTCCGGCTTTGCCAAGCTGTACACCGACGCTTCCAAGGTCCTCCATGTGGGCGGCTGAACAGGCGAAAGTCCCTTTGGAACAATTGCGTAGAAGATGCCCCCGGTCCATGACCGGGGGCGGAACAGGAGGGGAACGAGATGGATGTGAATGAAATCTTCGCCTGCGCCGCCGGTCTGCTGGGGGAGCTGACAGAAGTGGAGCAGACGGCGCTGAAACAGTACTGTGCCGCCGCCATGGCCCAGTGCCGTGCCCGGCTCCGGGGGGATGTGGATGAAGCGGGTGCGGCGTCCATATTGGAGCAGGCCTGCGCCATGCTGGCGGTGGGAATGTTTCTGGATGCGGGGGAGACCGGTGAGATCCAGTCCTTCACTGCGGGCAAACTGTCCGTAACCACCCGGTCCGGCTCCGGCGGCCGGACAGCACGGCTGAAAAGCTGTGCGGAGTCCCTGCTGGCCCCCTATTCCACCGGAGATTTTGCCTTTCTGGGGGTGCGGGGATGATTGGTTCCGTGTTTTCCCGGATCGCCGGGTACGGCCGGACGATTACCGTCACCGACGAGCAGGGCAATGCCGTGACCTGCAGGGGCTTTCTCCAGTGTGCTGACACCATGGCGGAGGGCGGCATCGGGAATTTCCAGGCCCCCGGCGTGTGGGAAACGGCCCGGTATCTGCTGCTGGCGGCACCGGAGGCGGTGGCCCCCGGGCATACGGCGGAGACGGTGTCCTGCGGCAGCGTGACCTATGAGGTGCTGGGCCTGCAGCCCGTCTGGTGCGGCGAGACGCTCACCCACTGGGAGGGCGTGCTGCGGAAGAAGGAGGCGGGCACATGACGGCGGCAGTGATCCATGCGGTGCTGAATGCACTGAGCATCGCCGGGGTGAACGCCGTGGCCCGGTTCCCGGACGCCGGGCTGGACCGCAAGGCCGCCGTGGTGGCGGTGGGGGTCCGGTCCGGGACGCTGGAGTCCCCCGGATACGGCAGCTATCTGGGGGAACAGCTGGAAAACGGCGAGTGGACGGAGCTCTACGGCTGGAAAACCCAGGTCACGGTTCTGCTGGACCTGTATGTCCCGGCGGGACAGGCGGACGCCTGCGAGACCCTGTTTTCCGCCGTGGGCGGGGCATTGCACGGCCTGCCCTCCGGACTGCGCCCCCAGCGGCTGACCCGGGGCGAGCTGGCACCGGACCGGGACACGGGGATGTTCCGGTGCCCCTGCACGCTGGAATGTGCCGCGTTCTTCACCCGGACTGCCCGGGAGGAGGGCACGGTGTGGAGCGATTTTGTGTTGAGAGGAGAGATCACAAGCAATGAGCGTGAGTGAGAGACCGGGCGTATATTCGTCCTATGAGGTGACCAGCGCCCTGTATGGGTCCGGTACCGGCCGGGCCGTGGGCGTGGCGGCTGTGGCCGCCGGGGGCACGAAAGGCGCGGTGTCCCTGATCACCAGCTATGCTGCCGCCGCGTCCCTGTACGGCGGGAGCAGCAGCCTGACCGGGCTGGTGAAGGTACTGCTGGAAAACGGTGCCCCGGTGGTGTACGCCGTGCCCGTAGTGGTCAGCGGCACCGCCGCCAGAGCAGACTACGAGGTGGCCTTTGCTGCACTGATGGAGCGCAGTGAGATCGGCTTCATGGTGTGCGATTCCCGGGACGAGGCTGTCCATGCTGCCTTGCTCGCCGCTATTTCCGGCGGAGAGGAGCGAAGCAAATACCGCATCGGCATCGTTGAGAGTGCGGGCACTGCCTCCGCTCTGGTGGCACTGGCGGAGAAACTGAATAGTGAGCGCATGGCTCTGGTAGGTCTTCCCGCTGCCCAGGGAGCTGCAGGTGCATTTGCCGCGGCAGCGGCGGGCGTGCTGGCGGCCCAGAATGATCCGGCACTGCCCCTGGGCGGTGCGGAGCTGGCAGGCGTGACAGCGCCGGACGCCCGGTTTTCCGACAGCGATGTGAATGTGCTGATCCGGGGCGGCGTGACGCCCATTGAGGCGTTGGGCGGGATCGTCAGCGTGATCCGGGGCGTGACTACCCGGACCACCACCAATGGCACCGCCGATGCTACCTGGCGGGAGCTGTCCACTATCCTGATTGTGGACGATGTGCTGCCCACGGTGCGGGACAGTCTCAAAACCCGGTTTGCCCGGACCAAGAACACCGCCCAGACCCGGGGCGCCATCCGCACCCAGGTGGTCATCGAACTGGAAAACAAGAAGAGCAGTGAGATCATTGAGGACTACGGCAATGTGACCGTCACGGCGGATGAGAGCGATCCCACCGTGTGCAATGTGCGGTTCTCCTTCACTGTGGTCCATGGGTTGAACCGGATCGAACTGGTGGCCCACATCACCGTTTGATGAGGGAGGTGCGAGATGAGCGAGCAGATGATTCAATTTCCCACCAGCAGCGACATCTATCTGGAAGCCAACGGCAAAAAGATTGCTGTGGTTCAGAACTACCGGTCCGTGTCCAAGCGGACGGAAAAGACCATTGAGGCCTTCGGCGAGGCCGAACCGGTGGCCACCATCGCCAGCCAGAAGGCCTATCAGCTGGAGCTGACCCGGCTGTACGCCACGGATGAGGCAATCTCCGACGGCATCAGCTTTTACGATCTGGAGGATTTCTCCCTGGTGATCGTGAAGCCGGACCGCCGGGTAGTGTACACCGGCTGCAACTGGAGCCGCATCGCCGAGACCGGCCAGCTGTCCGAGACCGTGGCTGAGGAGATCACTCTGGTGGCCGCCAAACGGGTGGAGACCCCGGCATGATGACCGACCGGCTGCTTTCCGCCCTGGCGGCGGATGAAATGGGCCGGCTGCGGTGGAAACTGTGCCGGCTGTTCGGCGTGGCCCCCTGGTCCCGGCTGGGCCGGGCGCTGACGGATGAACAATGCCTGATTCTGGCTGGGCAGTGGGTGCTGGATGAGCGGGAGCGGCGGGAGACGGCCGCTCCCGCCGCCGGGAATCCGGCCTTTGACCCGGAGCGGTTCCGGGAACTGAAGGGAGTGTGACGGATGGAGGAATGGATGAGACAGCTGGCCGCCCTGACGGACGATGCCCGGCGGGAGACTGCCCGGGCATTGCTGGCGGAGCTGACGGGGGAAGCTCCGTCCGTCACCCTGCCCGAGCGGGCCGGGAGGGCGGAAGGAGAGCCGGACAGCCCCGTGTCCGGCCGGGAGAAAGCTCCTGTATCGGAACCGGAGAAACTTTATCCGGCTGCTTCCGGGGCGGCAACCGCAGTGAATCCGGCAGTGCTGGTCACAAAACGGCCTGACGGGGGT
This sequence comes from Oscillospiraceae bacterium, assembly GCA_022779345.1. Lineage (GTDB taxonomy): Bacteria > Bacillota > Clostridia > Oscillospirales > Oscillospiraceae > HGM13010. The sequence goes on from JALFTG010000032.1 coordinate 33,667, forward strand.
ATGACGCTGCGCAGACGGGCATTTCCGGAGACAGACACGGAACTGCCGGACGGAGACGGGGAACCCGTCCCGCAGACGCGGCAGGAGATCTCCGGCGGTGCCTATGACCGGATGCGGGAGGTCTCCGACTTTTTCCGCCGGGATACCCGGCGGTATGACCCGGGCTTTACCCGGTACTGAAAGGAGCGGACAGGATGAATTTATCGCCCATGCGATTCAAGAATTATGTCTGGCCCCACAATCCCCGCGTGTATGAGATCGCCTTCCACCGGAATGTGGCGGTCCACCATGTGCCCTTCGGCCGGAGCGTGCTGGAGGGCATGGGCATGGATTACCGCATCCTCCGGGGGGAGGGGGAATTTGTGGGGCCTGGGGCCTACCGGGAATTCCAGAAGCTGGCCACGGTGTTCTACGAGGAGACGCCGGGGATACTGGTCCATCCCGTGTGGCAGACGGCTAACGCCTGGTTCGTGGAGCTGTCCGTGAAGCAGGAGCCGCTGGAGGACTATGTGGCCTATGCCTTCGAGTTCTGGGAGTGCTATGACCACTATCAGCGCACGCTGACCACGGTGAGCGCCCCGTCCTCCGGGAATACTGAGGCCGCAGCCACAGCCGGCTCCGCCGGACAGGCGTATTACACCGTGGTCTCCGGGGACACCCTGTATGCCATCGCCAGGAAATACGCCCTGTCCCTGACGGAACTGGTGGCGCTGAATCCCCAGATCCGGAACATCAATCTGATCTATCCCGGCGACCGGATCCGGGTGCAGTAAGAGGTGACCTATGACAGGATATATCATGGACAAGACCGGCACCATCCGGGAACTGCCGGTGCTGCTGGGCTGGGAGATCGAGCACGGTATGGGTCAGCCCTGCGATGCCTTCACGGCGGAGTGTCTGTATGAACCGGAGATGCTGCCCGTGCTGAAACAGGCGGTGCGGTTCCGGGCGGTGCACGAGGGACAGGTGGTGTTTTACGGCGTGGTGGACGCCTACACGGTGACGGCGGATGTCCGTGGGATGCGGCTGAAGCTGGAGGGCCGGTCCCTGGCGGCACTGCTCATGGACAACGAGGCGGAGAGCGGGGAGTATTACAATGTGGGGCTGGAGGACATCCTCAGACGCCATGTGACCCCCTGGGGCATCACGAATCTGGAGAAGGCGGAGGTGCCGAAGCTGGCCCGGTTTTCGGTGTCCTCCGGCCAGAGCCAGTGGAGCGTGCTCCGGGAATTTCTCCGGTTTTCCGGCGGGCTGGAGCCCCGGTTCACCCCGGCGGGCACCCTCCTGCTGGACGGCGGCCGGGGCGGGGACACCCGGTCCATCGGCGGCGCCACGGCGGTGAGCGATGTGAAATTCCGGGACGACCGGTACGGCGTCGTGTCCCGGGTGCTGGTGAAAAAGACCCGGTCCGGGGCGGTGAGCACTGTGGACAATGAGCCGTTTCTCGCCCGGGGCGGCAGCGCCCGCCGGGTGGTGCAGGTGCCCCGGTACACGGACTATGACGCCATGCGGTACACCGGGGAGTATCAGATCGCCCAGTCGAAAGCGGACAGCGTGGTGTGCACCCTGACGGTGCCCAGTCTGTTTGCCGCCTTCGCCGGGGATACGGTGTTCCTGCACACCAGCCCCATCGGACTGACGGGCAGATACCGGGTGAGCCGGTCCCGGTGCTGGGCGGAAGCCGGGCGGTACGGGACGGAGCTGACCCTGGCAGTATGGGAGGCATGGTAAATGTGGTTATCGGAACAGAGTGCGGCCATCCGGCGCAGCGGTGACGCTCCGGAGGTGGCGGCGGTGACCATTCCCGGCAGCAGCCCGGCGGCCCGGGTGGGCAGTGAGCGCCGGGGACTGACGGTGATGGCCCCGGGGGGCTATGTGTGGATTCCCGGCCGGGACGCAGAGGTGCTGACGGTACAGTGTGCCACCGGGGAGACGGCAGTGTCCGGCCAGCGGATGGACGCTCCCCCGGCGGGGATGCAGCCGGGGGAGGTGTATCTCCACTCCTCCGGCGGCGCGTCGGTGCTGCTGCGGGCCGGCGGGCAGATCGAGATCCGGGGCAGCGTGGAGATCACCGGCGGCCTGACGGTGAACGGGTTGCCGGTACAGCTGAGCGGAGGATAAGGAGGAGAAAATGGAACTGAAACTGGAAAACGGAGCCTATGTGACCGGCTCCTCCGGCCGACCGGAGACGGTGTCCGGGGCAGAGGAGACCGCCCAGCGGGTGCTCCTGCGGCTGACTGCCCGCCGGGGTGGGTTTGCGCCGCTGCCGGAGTACGGCAGCCGGCTGTATCTGCTGCCCCGGACGGCGAAGCCCTCCGGCTATGAGACGGCGGCAAGGCAGTACATCGCCGAGGCCCTGGCGGAGGAACCGGCGGTGGAGGTAACGGCGGTGCGCTTCACCCCGGTGGGGGCGGACGGCGTGCGGATTGATGTGGACTTCACCGCCGGTGGCGCCGCCTTTACCGGGGCGGTCACGGTATGAGGAGGGATGAACCATGCAGACGATGGAAACGATCTATGAGGAAATGAAAGCAAAGCTGGGAGAGTTGACGGGGCTGACGGTGACGGACGGGGGCGATCTGACCCTGCGGCTGTACGCCGTGGCGGCCCAGCTTTACTCCCTGTGGGAGCAGGCGGAGTTTGTACTGCGCCAGTGCTTCCCCCAGACGGCGGAGGGCGTCTGGCTGGACCGGCACGCCCAGGTCCGGGGCATGGAACGCCGGGCGGGCACCCGGAGTGTGGGTACCCTGCGCTTCTCCGTGACCACGGCGGCCAGCCGGGACCTGACTGTTGCCGCCGGAACGGTGTGTACCGACAGCGCCGGAAACCGGTTTGAGACCACGGCGGCGGGCACCATTGCGGCCGGGACCCTGTTCTGCGATGTGCCCGCCCGGGCGGCGGAGAGCGGAGCGGCCGGGAATGTGCCGGCGGACACTGTCACCTATATGGTGCTGGCCCCTGCCGGGGTGGAGGCGGTGACCAATCCGGCGGCGCTCACCGACGGCAGCGACGGGGAGGGGGACGACTCCCTCCGGGCACGGGTGCTGAACAGCTACCGTAAGCTGCCCAACGGGGCGAATATGGCCTATTATGAGACCCAGGCCCTGAATGTGGACGGTGTGGCGGCGGTGAAGGTGCTGCCCCGGAACCGGGGCGTGGGCACCGTGGATGTGGTGATCGCCGCGGAAAACGGCGTGCCCTCCCAGACACTGCTGGACACGGTGGCGGATCTGCTGGAATCCCAGCGGGAGATCTGCGTGGACCTGCAGGTGCTGTCCCCCGCCACGAAGCGCGTGGATGTAACGGTGGCGGTGACGGTGGACAGCGGCTATGACAGCGCCGCCGTGCTGGAAGCGGTGCGCTCTGCGGTGACGGCGGAGTTCACCGGACGGCTGCTGGGGCAGGATGTGCTGCTGGCCCGGCTGGGCTATCTGATCTATCAGGTGCCCGGTGTGGTCAACTATGCCATCACCGCCCCGGTGGCGGATGTGACAGCGGGCACCGCCGTTCTGCCGGTACTGGGCACCCTGACCATCACGGAAGCGGAGGAATAAGCTGTGGGATTTGCAGACTATCTGAAAGAACTGCTCCGGCCCCTGGGGGTGTATGACCTGGCGTCCGGCCTGGGCAGCGGGGAACTGGAGGCGGAGGGGGCGCAGCTAGATGCGCTTTACCGCCGGCTGATGGACATTGAACAGGAAGCCATCCCTGCCACGGCAGAGGACTGGGGGCTGGGGCTGTATGAGGACATCCTTCCTTATCATCCGGCCTCCGGCACCACGGAAGAGCGCCGGGAGGCGGTGATGGCCCTGCTGCGGATCGATGATGCCAGCTTCACTCTTCAGGACATCCGGGACACGGTGGCGGGCTGCGGCATCCCTGCCGATGTGACGGAGAGTGCCGTGCCCCAGACCGTGGAGATCGCCTTTCCCGGCGTCCGGGGGGAGCCGGACCGGTTTGAGGCCCTGCAGCAGCGGCTGGAGCAGATCCTGCCCTGCCATCTGGGCATTGTGTATGCCCTGGTATTTCTCACCTGGCAGGAGGTGGAGGTCTGGGCCTTAACCTGGCAGACCATTGAAGGTGCCGGAATGACCTGGAAAGAACTGGAGATTTACAGCAGGGAGGTGGAAGCATGAGCGAATGGACCGTTGTTACGGTGCTGGTGGCCCTTCTGGGCCTGTTCGCCACGGTGGCCAAGCCCATCGTGAGCCTGAACGCTACCATCGCCCGGCTCGGCGAGACCGTGGAGCGGCTGGATGCCAAGCTCACGGAGCTGACGGAGCACAATGCGGATTCCCACCGCAGGCTGTGGGAGGAATGTGACCGCCACGGCCAGCGCATCGAGGATCATGAGACCCGCCTCACCGTGCTGGAACAGCAATAAAAAACCCGCCGGAGGAAGTTTTTCGCTTCCTCCGGCGGGTTTTTGTATGTCAGCACTCCGCCTGGATGTCTTTTCCTTTCAGCTTCCGGTGGGTGTCCTCGGTGATGAGGGTGTAGACCACGGCGGTGAGGGGGATGAAGAACAGCATCCCCAGCAGGCCCAGCAGTTTGCCGCCGATGAGTACGGCGATCAGCGTCCACATGGAGGGCAGGCCCACGGAGTTGCCCACCACCTTGGGGTAGATGAAGTGCCCTTCCACGAACTGGACACACAGGAACACGATCAGGCACACCAGCGCTTTGACGGGGTTCACCATCAGCACCAGAATCACGCCGATGGCACAGGCCAGAAACGCCCCCACATAGGGGACAAAGGACATGACCGCAGTGGTGACGCCGATGACGCTGGCGTAGGGCACCCCGGCGATGTTCAGGGCGATGATCAGCAGACCACCCAGAATCAGGGCTTCAATGCACTGGCCGGACAGAAATCTGGAATATGTCCTGTTGGTCAGAGACGCCACATAGATCACCTTGTCCGCACGCTCCCGGCTCAGGTTGGCGTACAGAATCGCCTTGGCCTGGTGGGTGAGGGTGGTCTTGTCCAGAATGATGTAGATGGCGATGATCAGGGCCATGACGAAGGTGGCCATTGCCCCGATGGTGGAGGCGGCGGTGCCTGCCACCACATTCAGGATGCTTCCGGCATTGTCCGTAAAGGTGCTCACGATTCGGTTCAGGTCGATCTTCTGCAGGTATTCCTCCACCACGGAGGTGTCCAGGTTCAGGGACTGGAGATACTGCAGCAGGGCCGGGACCTTGTCCCGGACGGTGTCGGCAATGCTTTTTCCGGACTGGATCAGCTGAGGCACCAGCAGATTGACCATCAGCGAGAGGATCAGCGCCAGAATCACCAGCGTCAGCAGAAAGCTCACGCCATTGAGCAGCTGATCCGACGGCTGGGTTTTCCGGCCGGAGAACAGCCGGCGCAGCCGGCGGCTGATGGCGGAGACCGGGACATTCACCACGAAGGCGATGACGCAGGCAATGAACACCGGGGAGATATGGTGCCACAGGCTGCCCAGCAGGCCCATGGCCTCGTGAAAGTTCAGCGCCACCACCAGAAGTGCTGCAGCGAACAGGATCAGCAGCATCCGGCTTTTCAACTGTGCCTTGTCCATAGCTTACGCCTCCGGCCCCTCGGAATCCTCCTGGGTGTCCTCATCCTCTTCGGACAGGGGCGGTGCAACCCGGGGCAGGATCACATACAGCACCAGCAGGTAGCCGCCCAGATACAGCGCGAGGGCCGGCACCGGTGCCAGGGTGAAACCAAAGAGGAGCGCGGTGCAGATGGCCAGGTAAATGACCCAGACGGCGATTTGTTTTGCAAGTCTCATGATAAGTGCCTTTCTGTTTGAAACGGGGGATCAGTTCAGAAAATCTTTCAGCTTCTTGGAGCGGGAGGGGTGCCGCAGCTTCCGCAGGGCCTTGGCCTCGATCTGCCGGATACGCTCACGGGTGACATTGAACTCCTTACCCACTTCCTCCAGGGTGCGGGTGCGGCCGTCGGCCAGACCGAAGCGCAGCTCCAGCACTTTTTTCTCCCGGGGGGTCAGAGTATCCAGCACCTCCATGAGCTGCTCCCGGAGCAGGGAGAAGCTGGCGGCCTCGGAGGGCTCGGAGGCGTCCTCGTCAGGGATGAAGTCACCCAGATGGGAGTCCTCCTCCTCACCGATGGGGGTCTCCAGGCTGACAGGCTCCTGAGCAATTTTCAGGATATCCCGGACCTTGTCCACGGGCATCTGCATCTCGGCGGCGATCTCCTCGGGGGTAGGCTCATGGCCCAGCTCCTGGAGCAGCTGGCGGGACACCCGGATGACCTTGTTGATGGTCTCCACCATGTGCACGGGGATGCGGATGGTGCGGGCCTGGTCGGCAATGGCACGGGTGATGGCCTGCCGGATCCACCAGGTGGCGTAGGTGGAGAACTTGTAGCCCTTGGTGTAGTCGAACTTATCCACGGCCTTCAGCAGGCCCAGGTTGCCCTCCTGGATCAGGTCCAGAAACAGCAGGCCCCGGCCCACATACCGCTTGGCAATGGACACCACCAGACGCAGGTTGGCCTCGGCCATGCGGCGCTTGGCCTCCTCGTCCCCGTCGGCCATGCGCATGGCCAGATCCGTCTCCTCCTCCGGAGTAAGCAGGGGAATCTTGCCAATCTCCTTCAGATACATCCGCACGGGGTCGTCGGTGGAAAAAGTGTCCACCATGGCCTCGGTGTCGGCGATGTCCTCCTCGGTGATCTCCTCAATGCTCTCCAGATCCTCGATATCCGGGGCCAGATCCTCCAGGGGGACCAGGGTGTTGTCGCCGGTCAGGTCGATGCCCAGGTTTTCCAGCCGGTCATAGAACTTGTCCAGCTCATCCGGCTCCAGGTTCATGTCGTCCAGCACATCCATCAGCTCCTTGGAGCTGAGCTTGCCGGCGGCCTTGCCCTTTTCCACCAGCTCGTTGAGTTTTTCCTCGTTGGTCTTTTCGGGAACGGCCTCGGCCTCTTCCTTGTCCTTTTTGGTGCGCTTTTTCGTCTTTTTCGCGGCAGGCTCCACCACTTCGCCGGTGGGGAGGAGAACCTCGTCAATGGGCAGCTCCTCCGCAGGAGCGGCCTTTTTCTTTGCTTTGGTTGCCTTTTCCATGGATTCGGTCATGGTCTCATCTGCTTTCTCGGTGGTTTTTGTGCCAGCTTTCTTTGTTGCCATAGCTTCTCCGTCCTGTTTCTTCTTGGATTTTGTTTTTGCGCCGGAAGATATCTCTCCGGCAGAGAGTGTTTTCTTTTCAGTTGCCATCCTGATCCCTGTACCCTTTTTTCTTTCGTAATGTCTCCGCCAGTCCCAGCAGATCGTCGCTCTGCTCCCGGTTCCGGCGTTCGGTTTCCATAATGTCTATGTAATCGGACAGGGCTGACTGTCCGTTGGCGACGGTTTCCGGCTTCTGCAGCAGGTTCGTGAGCAGGGAGGCCTCATCGGTGGACAGGCTGCCGGACAGGGACGCCAGGGACACGGTCCCGGTTCTGGTCCGCTCCCGGAGCACCCGGTAGATATTCCCCAGGGCCGGGACGGTGAAGTCCTCCGGCTCCGGCGGCGTGATGCCGTCAAACAGCTCCGGGTCCAGATACAGCAGCCGGATGATTCCCTCCTCCGCCATGGCGGAGCGGGGGTGCTCATATCGGATGGCCCGCACCGGGCTTTTCCCGGCCAGATCCATGGCCTGCTTTTCCACCTGCCGCCGGTCCCGGCCGCTTTTCCGCTTCCGGGCCAGTTCCACATCCTGGCGCACCGCGTCGGCGGACACGCCCACCATTTCCGCCACCCGCATGGCGTACAGCTCCCGCTCGGCCTTGCCGGAAAATCCGGCGATGAAGCCCTCTGCTTCCTGCAGGAAGTTCAGCTTGCTCTCGGCGGTGGACAGATCATATTTGTCCCGGATCTTCCGCAGGGTGTAGTCCACATGGTCCTCGGATTTTTCCAGCAGGTTCCGGAAGGCGTCCGGGCCGAATTTCTTAATGAATTCGTCCGGGTCCTTGGCCCCTTCCATGGTCAGCACCCGCACCCGCACATCCAGCTTCTCCAGAATGGAGATGGCCCGGGCGGTGGCCTTCTGACCGGCCCCGTCGTTGTCGTAGGCGATGACCACCTCGTTCACATACCGGGAGATGAGCCGTGCCTGTTCCGGCGTCAGGGAGGTGCCCAGAGAGGCCACTGCGTTGTCAAACCCGGCCTGATGCATACTCACCACATCTACATTTCCCTCGCACAGGATGATATATCCCAGCTTGGATTTTTTGGCAAAATTCATGGCGAACAGATTGTTGCTCTTGCTGAACACCGGGGTCTCCGGACTGTTCATGTATTTCGGTTCCCCGTCCCCCAGAATCCGGCCGGAAAAACCAATCACATTGCCCCGGACATCGAACACCGGGAACATGAGCCGGTTGCGGAAGGTGTCGTACACGCCTCCTTTTTTCCCCTTGCGCACCAGACCCGCCTGGAGCATCAGACCCTCGGAATAGCCCTTGGCCTTCATGGCATTTGTCAGGCTGTCCCAGGCGTCCGGGGCGAAGCCCAGACCGAATTTTTTCACGGTGGCGGGGGTCAGCTCCCGGCGGAGGGCGTACGCCTGAGCGGGGGCGCCGGCGGGGGAGCGGAACTGGTCATAGAAAAACCGGGCGGCGTCCTTGTTCAGTGCCAGCAGCTGTTCCCGGCGGCGGGACTCCGGGTCGGAGCGGTTCTGCTCCGGCAGCTCCATGCCCACCCGCCGGGCCAGAAATTCCACGGCCTCGGGGAAGGACAGGTTCTCGATCTCCATGATGAAATTGATGACGCTGCCGCCCTTGCCGCAGCCGAAACAGTGATAGATCTGCTTGTCCCGGGACACGGAGAAGGAGGGGGTCTTTTCACTGTGGAACGGGCACAGGCCGAACAGGTTCGCCCCACTTTTTTTCGTCAGCCGCACATACCCGGACACCACATCCACGATGTCGTTCCGGTCGCACAGCTCCTGTAAGAATGACTCCGGAAATGCCACAGTGTTCCCTCCTTTCATTGAATTAGGAATCAGAAATTAGAAATCAGGAAGTTCCCGTATTGAAGCCTTCCCCTTGGAAAGGGGAAGGTGGCATGGCTGAAAGCCATGCCGGATGAGGTTGAGGAAGTACAGGCATTTCTGTCATTCCTCATTATTTTACCGACCAGAAGGCCGGGATGTAGAGCTTGGAATAGATCTCCATGGCGTAGCCGTCGGTCATGCCGGAGATGTAGTCGCACACGGCCCGGTCCAGACCCTCCTCGTCCCGGATGCTCTGGTAGTCCTCCGGGAGGGCGTCGGGATGGGCGATATAATAGTTCCAGATGTCCTCGATGATTTTCTGGACCTTGTGTTCCTCACCTTTGGCCTTGGGGTTGAGATACACGGCGTTGTACATGAACTCATGGAAGATATCAAAAGCCTCCTGCATCTCCGGAGAGAAGCGGATGACCCCGCCGCCGCTGTTTGCGATCAGATCGGTGATGATGGAGTTGATCCGCTGGCTGTTCCGGGTGCCAATCCGTTCCCGGACGATGGCGGGGACCTCCTCATCCCGGACCACTCCGGCCCGGATGGCGTCGTCCAGATCGTGGTTCACATAGGCGATCCGGTCCGCCAGACGGACGCATACCGCCTCCAGAGTGTCGTCCTCGGCGCCGTGGGTGTGGTGCAGGATGCCCATGCGGGTCTCATAGCACAGATTCAGCCCCTGGCAGTCCTTTTCCAGCCGGTCCACCACCCGCAGGCTCTGCTCATAGTGGTGGAAGCCCTTTTCATACAGGCTGTTCAGCGCCCGCTCCCCGGCGTGGCCGAAGGGCGTGTGCCCCAGATCGTGGCCCAGGGCGATGGCCTCGGTGAGGTCCTCGTTCAGCCGCAGTGCCCGTGCAATGGTCCGGGCGGTACGGGAGACTTCCAGGGTGTGGGTCAGGCGGGTGCGGTAGTGGTCTCCCTCGGGCAGGAGGAACACCTGGGTCTTGTGCTTCAGCCGCCGGAAGGATTTGGAGTGGGTGACCCGGTCCACATCCCGCTGAAAGCAGGTGCGGATGTCACACTCCGGCTCCGGCCGCAGCCGTCCCCGGGTCCGGACACTTTTCACCCCGTCCGGGCCGATGAGCAGTTCTTCCAGTTCTTCCCGCTGCTGTCGTGGAAGCATTCCGATCCCCCCATGATCGTCATTTGAACACCTGAAAGGTGTTCAAATGAATTGGATAAGCATTTTTCAGAAAGTATTCTATTACTTTATACTGTTTTTTCGCAAAAAATCCTTTTTTATTTTTTGTACAAATTACGGAAATTTTCAGAAATTTTATGAGATGCGCACCGGCCGGAAGGTCTCACCGGTCACTTCCGGGGTGACGGTGCCGGATGTCACATCGAAGATGCGTGCGCTGTAGGCCGGGGCGTTCTCCTCCGGCAGGAGGGCCAGGATGGTGACCCCGGCGCCGTATTCCACATCGGTGACAATGCCGTCCATGGCCTCCGTCTCCTTTTTCAGCCGCTCCAGCAGGGAATAGGAGCAGGGAAGGCGCACCTCCACCCACCGGCGGACCACGGCGATCCCGGCGGCGTCCAGGGCGTCTTTGGCACTTTTCGTATAGGCCCGGAGCAGTCCCCCGGCTCCCAGCAGCACGCCGCCGAAATACCGGGTGACCACACACACGAAGTTGGTCACATTCTGCCGCTGGAACACCTCCAGCATGGGTACGCCCGCGGTGCCCTGGGGCTCCCCGTCGTCGGAATAGCGCACGGGGCCGTCCTTGATGGCGTAGCACCAGCAGTTGTGCCGGGCGTCGTAGTGCTCTTTCTTCACCTGGGCCACAAAGGCTTTGGCGTCCTCTTCCGTCTCCACCATGCGTACATGGCCCAGAAACTCTGAGCGTTTCTCTACAAAAGACGCTTCCCCCGGCCCGGCGGGGATATAATATTCCGTCATGGTGTGTCCTCCCCGGCGGGGGCGGCGAAGTCCTTCACCCGGCCCCAGATTTCCGGTTTCACCACCGCTTCCACCACGGTGCAGTCCTCAGCGTATTCCATATTGAGCACTGCGGCCTCCCGCTGGAGCAGGTCGATGAGATCGCCCCGCTGATAGGGGATGCGGAGCACGGCGTGGTGCTTGCCCTTGTTCAGAATCTCCGACACCAGGGCCATCAGCTCCGGCAGGCCCTCTCCGGTCCGGGCGGACACGCACACGGTGCGTTCGCCCCGGGGCAGGATGCCCAGATACCGGTCGCATTTGTTGAATACCCGGATGCAGGGGGTGTGCTCCGCACCCAGTTCCCGGATCAGGTTGTCCACCACTTCCGCCTGGCTCATCCAGTCCGGGTTGGAAATGTCGATCACATGGAGCAGGATGTCCGCGTATTTCAGTTCTTCCAGCGTGGCCTTGAAGGCCTCCACCAGCTGGGTGGGCAGATGGCGGATGAATCCCACCGTGTCGCTGAGGAGCACCTCCTGGGTGTCCGGCAGACGCAGATGGCGGGTGGTGGTGTCCAGGGTGTCGAACAGCCGGTTGTTGGCGGGGATGCCCGCATCGGTGAGGGCGTTGAGCAGGGAGGACTTGCCCGCGTTGGTATAGCCCACCAGGGCCACCACGGGGATGGCATTCTTCTCCCGCTGACGGCGCTGGGTGGAGCGGACCTTCCGCACCGCCTCCAGTTCCTCCTCCAGCTTCTGGATCTTCCGGCGGATGTGCCGGCGGTCGGATTCCAGCTGGGTCTCGCCGGGGCCGCGGGTGCCGATGGCGCCCTCCTGCCGCTCCAGATGGGTCCACATACCCAGCAGCCGGGGGAGCAGGTATTTGTACTGGGCCAGCTCTACCTGCAGCCGGCCTTCGCTGGTCTGGGCCCGCTGGGCAAAGATGTCCAGAATCAGGCCGGACCGGTCCAGCACCTTTACCCCCAAATCCTCCTGCAGCACCCGCATCTGGGAGGGGGAAAGCTCATTGTCGAACACGGCCAGATCGCAGCCGTTGACCTCGATCATGTGTTTCAGCTCCTGGACCTTGCCGTCCCCGATGAAGGAGCGGGGGTCCGGGGTAGGGCGGTTCTGGAGCAGACGGCCCACCACTTCGCCCCCGGCGGTCTCCACCAGGGCGGCCAGCTCATCCATGGTGATGTCCGTGCTCCGCTCGTCCTCCGGCAGACTGGCGGCGTTCAGCCCCGCCAGAATGGCCCGTTCTTTTTTCCGTTCAATGGTATTGATAGTTGTCAGTCCTTTTCCGTAATGTTCAGGGGCTTGCCGTCCAGGGCGGCGTACACCAGATCGTCGCCCTCATATTGCAGCTTCAGGGAGAAGAAGGGGGCGTCCCGGCACAGCAGGTCCAGAAAAATTTTGTCCCCCTGCCAGATGGGCAGGTCCGGCACCCGTTCCATGGGCACCCATTCCAGGTCGCCCTCATTGCACTCGATCAGCTCCCCGGAGAAGTCCGTGCAGGTATAGAGGAACATATATTCATTGTCCCACTCGTTTGAAACAAATGTGACGATGCCCCGGAGCCGGGGGGCATGGAGGGTCAGGCCGGTCTCTTCCAGAGCCTCCCGGCACATACACTCCTCGGGACTTTCTCCGTCCTCAAACTTGCCGCCGACGCCCACCCACTTGTCGTGGTTCAGGTCGTTTTCCTTTTTCACCCGGTGGAGCATGAGATAGGCCCCGTCCCGCTCGATATAGCCCAATGTGGTGTTTTTGTACACCGCTGTCCCTCCCTTTGATGAGGTAGATACAATTTCCCTATTTTAATCAAATTATTATACCAGTTTCCCGAAAAAAAGTAAACAGAAACCGGCGTATTTTCTGGGATTTTCCCAAAAAGTTACCTGCCGTGGAACTTTCATCCCACGGCAGGCGCAACACATTTTTTGGAGGGAAGGAGGAACTCCCCTGGACTTACATGGACATGATGGTGGTCCGGCTGCCCCAGCAGTCAGACCGGGAGGAGAATTATATACAGCATGTGCATAGAATACCACATTGTCAGAAAAATAGCAAGCCAATTTGACGAAATTTTAACATATGGTTCTTCCAAATTTTTTCCGGGAAATTTGGTCAATAAGCAAAGAGCTGCCGGGATTGCCAGCGGGCTGGACGGAAAAACGGCCGGAAGTGTCTTGACAGGTGACAGTTTTTTATATTACAATATTTTCCTGAATCATCCACAGAGTACCTGGATATCCATATAAAAGGAGGGACCCATATGGCAAGATGTGAATATTATCAGCACAGCTGGGGTGACCGCTGCGTCATCAAGGGAAAACTCAGCGGCTCGGATTCCGACGCCATCAGCGACGATACTTACCGCAGATACTGCACCTATTCCGACGGCTACAAGACCTGCCCGTTTTATGAGCAGTATGACAAGGAGCAGAACAGCTCCGGCTGCTTTCTGACCAGCGCCTGCGTCCGGGCAAAAGGGCTGCCGGATGACTGCGAGGAGCTGGAGACCCTGCGGGCCTTCCGGGACGGCTGGCTGCGGGAGCAGAACTGCGGCGCGGCGGTGATTGCCCGGTATTATGAGATCGCGCCGGGGATCGTGTCCCGCATCAACGCCACGGCCGGAGCCGACGGCATCTGGAACCGGATCTACAGCGAGGTCATCCTGCCGTGCGTGGAGATGATCCGCACCCAGCGGTATGAGCAGGCTTTCGACACCTACCAGCAGGCGGTGCTGGGGCTGGAAAAACAGTTCGCATAAACCACTGAATCTCCCCAATCCCCGGACCGGGACGCTCCCGGTCCGGGGATTTTTCATGCCGGAACCGGGAACTGCCCCGGGCTTGCGTCCGGGGCAGCAGGAAAGAAAAATAGAACTGGAAGGTAAAAGAGAGGTATCAGATAAAAATATTGATGATGCCGATGATCAGACCAATGAGGAACCCCAGGTTCACGATGGCGTTCAGCTCATTTTTCATGACGGACATGACCAGGTCCTCGAACATCTGGATATCCATGGCATTGATCTTGTCCTCGATCATCTGAGAGATGTTCAGGTACTGGAGCATAGGCTCCAGGCAGGTGTCCGCCAGTTTGTGGATCATGCCGGAGAGGGCCGCCTCCGCGGCGGTTTCGCTCAGACCCATGTCACCCAGCAGGGCACCGGTGGGGGACTGCTTCAATTCCGCCACCTTGCCGTGGACGGCCTCACCGATCTTGTCCCGGCATTCCCGGCTCTTCACGAACTCGTCCACCTTGACGGTCACGGCGGACAGAATGCTGTCCACGGGCAGGAGCATGAGCATGGGCTTGGACCGGATGACCTCCTGGGCCTTGTCGCCCACCAGCTGGGCGATGTCCATGGTCTGCAGGCTCTCCCAGATCTTGTCCGAGAGGAAGTCCTCCAGCCGGGTGGTGTCCGTGTCCTCCATCCCGGCGGCGCGGGCCAGATCCTCCAGGGTCCGGTCCCCGAACAGGCCGGAGCCGGCGACCAGGGCCGTGCTGGCGGAGTCCACCCGCTCATCGGTGATGAGCCCGGCGATGTCTTCTTTTGTGAGTAGCACATTGGCCACGGCCTCGCCGATGGCGTGGGCCAGCCGGGGTTTGTTCTTGGGGATGACGCCCGGCGTGAAGGGCAGGGTGCGGCCGAGCACCTTCACCTCATGGTGGGGGTGGAACAGCATTTTCACCGCGATATAGTTGGTGCAGTAGCCGATGAGCGCGCCGATCAGCGGCCCGGCTATGTAGTGCAGGATCTGGGGCAATTCCATAGAGATTCCTTTCCGGGACGGACATGAAAAGCAGAAACCGGTTGTTCCTGTCATTCCGAGGAGGGGCGAAGCCCCGACGTGGGAATCCGCATCCCCCAACTGCGCAGTCCGGGGAGAACGGATTGCCACGTCACTTCGTTCCTCGCAATGATAGGCTGGTGCTTATTGTCATCCCGTATCATCAAGTTTTTGGGACAATTATATCGCGTGAAAGAATTTTGTCAACTTCTGGCGGGCTGGATGCACACCAGCTGGCCGTTTTCCATGTCCAGCGTCAGGGTATCGCCGCCGGACAGACTGCCGGACAGGATGGCCTTGGCAATCAGAGTCTCGGCCTTGGTCTGGAGCACCCGGCGCAGGGGACGGGCGCCGTACACCGGGTCGTAGCCCTGATCGATCAGATAGTCCTTGGCCGCGTCGGTGACCTCCAGATGGAGCATCTGGTCCTCCAGACGCTTCCTCAGGCCGTTCAGCATCAGATCCACGATCCGGCGCAGGTCGGATTTCACCAGCGGCTTGAAGAACAGAATCTCGTCCAGCCGGTTCAGGAATTCCGGACGGAAGGCGGCCCGCAGCTCCCGCTCCACGCCCTCCCGGGCCTCGGGGGAGATATTGCCGTTTTCGTCAATGCCGTCCAGCAGATACTGGCTGCCCAGGTTGGAGGTCAGGATGATCACCGTGTTCTTGAAGTCCACGGTGCGGCCCTGGCTGTCGGTGATCCGGCCATCGTCCAGAATCTGGAGCAGGATGTTGAACACATCCGGGTGGGCCTTCTCCACCTCATCGAACAGGATGACGGAGTAGGGCCGCCGCCGGACGGCTTCTGTCAGCTGGCCGCCTTCGTCATAGCCCACATATCCCGGAGGCGCTCCGATGAGCCGGGAGACGGAGAATTTCTCCATATACTCGGTCATATCGATGCGGACCATGTTGTGCTCGTCGTCAAACAGGGCCTCGGCCAGGGCCTTGGCCAGCTCCGTCTTGCCCACGCCTGTGGGACCCAGGAACAGGAAGGAGCCGATGGGCCGGTTGGGGTCGGCAATGCCGGCCCGGGAGCGGAGGATGGCCTCGCTGACCTTCTCCACGGCCTCGTCCTGCCCCACCACCCGCTGGTGGAGCACATCGTCCAGGTGCAGCAGTTTCTCCCGCTCACCCTCCATGAGCTTTGCCACGGGGATGCCGGTCCATTTGGCCACGATCCCGGCCACCTCGTCCTCGGTGACGGTGTCATGGACCAGGTCGGACCCGTTCCGCCGCTCGGCGGCCTGTTCCGCCTCCGCCAGCTGTTTTTCCAGGGCAGGGAGGTCGGAGTAGCGCAGTTTGGCGGCTTTCTCGTATTCCAGATTCATCTGGGCGTGCTCGATGTCCGCATGCATCTGGTCGATTTTGGCCTTGATGTCCTTGACCTTCTCCACGGCGTCTTTCTCCGTCTGCCACTCTGCCTGCCGGGCCTGGAAAGTCTCCCGCAGGTCGGCCAGCTCCTCCCGGAGCTTTGCCAGACGGTCTTTGGACAGGGGATCGTCCTCTTTCTTCAGGGCCATCTCCTCGATCTCCAGCTGCATCATCCGCCGGCGCATATCGTCCAGCTCCGCGGGCATGGAGTCGATCTCCGTGCGGATCAGGGCGCAGGCCTCGTCCACCAGGTCGATGGCCTTGTCCGGCAGGAACCGGTCGGTGATGTACCGGTCGGACAGGGTGGCGGCGGCCACCAGAGCATTGTCGTGGATGCGCACGCCGTGATAGATTTCATACCGGTCTTTCAGTCCACGGAGAATGGAAATGGTGTCCTCCACCGTGGGCTCGCTCACCATCACCGGCTGGAACCGCCGTTCCAGAGCGGCGTCCTTTTCGATATACTTCCGGTACTCGTCCAGGGTGGTGGCGCCGATGCAGTGCAGCTCGCCCCGGGCCAGCATGGGCTTGAGCAGGTTGCCCGCGTCCATGCTGCCCTCGGTTTTGCCGGCACCCACGATGGTGTGCAGCTCGTCGATGAACAGAATAATGCGGCCCTCGCTCTTTTTGATCTCCTCCAGCACGGCCTTCAGCCGCTCCTCAAACTCGCCCCGGTACTTGGCACCGGCAATCAGCGCACCCATATCCAGGGAGAACACGGTTTTGTCCTTCAGACCCTCCGGCACATCGCCCCGGACGATCCGCTGGGCCAGACCTTCGGCAATGGCGGTCTTGCCCACGCCGGGCTCGCCGATGAGCACCGGGTTGTTCTTGGTTTTCCGGGACAGGATGCGGATCACATTCCGGATCTCCGCGTCACGGCCGATCACCGGGTCCAGCTCGTTGTTCCGGGCCCGCTGCACCAGGTCGGTGCCGTATTTGGCCAGGGCGTCGTAGGTGTCCTCGGGGTTGTCGCTGCTCACCGGCTGGGTCTTGACCTTGCTCAGCTCCTGGGTGAAGCGCTGCTTCGTGATATTGTGGTCGGAGAAGATCCGGCGGATGTCCGCCGTGGGTTTGGCCAGAATGGCCAGCATCAGGTGCTCCACGGACACGAAACTATCCTTCATATTGGATGCGGTCTTTTCCGCCACGGTGAGGATATCGGCGGTCTCCCGGGAGGCGTACACCTCACCGGTTCCGGACACTTTGGGCAGTTTGTCAATGGCGCTGTCCAGCTCGGACAGGACCTCGTCGCAGTTCACGCCCATCTTTCCCAGCAGGGAACCGATCAGTCCGCCGTCGGCATCCACCAGGGCGTACAGCAGATGCTCCGGGGTCACATAGGCGTTGCGGTTTTCCTCTGCCATGGACTGGGCGCAGGTCAGCGCCTCCAGGGACTTTTTCGTATACTGTTCAGCATTCATCATTCACACCTCCAAAAAGGCAAATTTAGTCTTTCGAACCCCCTTCGGGTGCCCGAAAGAGATTTTGCGGCCGCTCCATGCACTCGCTACGCTCGCACACTCCGCTGGCCGGGAAGCGTTTTTTGGCACAGCGAAGCCGCACCAAAAAACAGATTGGACTTGTTTGCGCCATCCGGCGCAAATTCTGCGAAGCAATTTTTATAAGGTTATAAAATTACAGATTGCCGGGCCATGGCGGAGGCGTATGCCTCCGGGAGCTGTCCGGCGGTGCGCTCATCGGCCAGATAGGCCTTCATCAGCTGATCGAAGGTCTGGACATAGTCCACGATGGCCCGGGCCGCGTCATCCCCGGTCTCCGGGCGGTCCACCACGATGGACCGGACGAACCGGCCGTCATACAAGGCGTACTGCCGGGGAGGTTCCCCCCGCCGGGCAAACCAGGCGTCCTCGGTCTGCTTCCACAGCCGGAAAAACCGGGTCATGGCCTGGATCAGGGCCTCGGACTGAGTGCGGAACACCACGGACAAGGAGCCGCTGCCGGTCTCATCCGGCCGGTGGAACTCCACCTCGTATTTCACGGTGGGTCGGTATTTGTAGGCCAGGCTGGATTTCACGGACATACTCATGGCGTTGGGGACCACGAAGGGTACCAGCTCCCGGGAGGCGGACAGCAGCTGCTCCACGCTCCGGAACACATCGCTGATCCAGCGCTCAGGGGTCATGACCTCCACATAGTCCGCCAGAATCTCGTTGATCAGACCCGAGCGGCTTACGCCCCGGCGGTGGGCCAGCGCGTCCACTTCCCGGACCACATCGTCATCCAGCATCAGGCTGTATAATGTCTTTTTCATGGCATACACCCTCGCTTTC
>JALFTG010000075.1 GCA_022779345.1 Oscillospiraceae bacterium
TTGATGGGGATGGCGAAGCCCAGTCCCTCGATGCCGGTCTCGGAATATTTGGCGGTGACGATGCCGATGACTTCCCCGGCATCATTATACACCGGGCCGCCGGAGTTGCCGGAGTTCACGGCCGCATCGATCTGGAACATATTGATGGGCGTGACAGAATCATCAGTGGTGATTTTCCGGTCCATGGCGGTGACCCTGCCAAAGGTCATGGTGAAGTCCAGCTCGCCCAGGGGATTGCCCACGGTCTGTACCCCATCGCCCACCCGGATGGCATCGGAATTCCCGATTTTCACCGGGTCAAGGCCAACGGCCTGGATCTGGAGCACGGCCAGGTCATTGTCCTGCTCCGTGCCCACGATACTGGCGGTATAGGCGGTGCCGTCATGGGTCATAACCTGCACGGCATAGCCGTACTGGTCGGCATATTCAATCACATGATAGTTGGTGAGGATATAGCCGTCCTCAGAGATGATGAATCCGGAGCCGCTGACGGCGGAGGAAGAAGTCTGTCCGAAATAATTCTTGAAGGTGACCTCCGTCGTAATGCCCACCACCTGGCTGCAGGCCATGTCATAGATATCCGCCGGAGTCATGGCCGTACCGGACTGGACATTCAGCACCGGGGAGACATTGCCGCCGGACGGGCTGGGCGTGGGGATGGGGTCGGCGTCCGGATTGGATGCCGGTTCGCTGGTCTCCGCGGTTTCGGCGGAGCCGAACTGCCGGTACAGCACCGTGGCGGTCAGTCCGCCGCCCAGGATGCCGCCCAGCAGGGCGCAGGCCATGCACATACAGGCCGCCCGGGCGAAAAATCCGCTGTGGCCCGGCTCCTGTTTCCCGTTGTCCTCCCTGGCCGCTTTCTTCTGGTTCGGCCGGGGCGGGGAATAATACCGGGGCAGATGGGCCGCGTCCTCGGTGGATTCCACGCCGGCGTCCCGGTAGAGCACTTCCCGGGATTCGGGGCGGACATAGTGGTAAGACCCGTCCTGGGACGATGAACCGGTTCCTTCCGGACCGCTGCTGTCCCGCTTGTCAAAATCCAACATGACACTTCCCCCTTTCTCCCGGTTTTGATATGGGTATCCTACCCTATATTTGTGACGAAAAAGTGAACAAACATCAAATAATCTTAAAATGTTGGTGATTTGTTACTTTTTGTCGCTTTTTGCCGTCCCGTGCAAAAACCACCGGCCTTTTGGCCGGTGGCTGAAGATATGAAGATATTTTATAAGTGCAGGAATTTCTGCACATCCCGGTTTTCGCCCAGGATCAGCATGGTCTCCTTGCCGGTGAAGGTGTAATCCGGGCCGGGCATGGGGCTGAGGTTCTCCCCCATCTTGGTGGCCAGAATATTGATCCCGTGCTTCTGCCGCACGGCCAGCTGGGCCACGGTTTTGCCCACCCAGTTCCGGGGCACATCCGTCTCATAGATGGCATAGTCCGGGGTCAGCTCGATGTAGTCAAAGATGTGCTCGCTGCTGTACTGGACGGCGGCCCACTCGGCGCTCTGCTTCTCCGGATAAATCACCTCGTCCGCCCCGTTGCGGAGCAGGAATTTGGCGTGGACCTCCCGGCTGGCCCGGGACACCACGAATTTCGCCCCGTTGTCCTTCAGCAGGGCCGTGGCCTCCAGGGAATTCTGGAAATTGTCCCCGATGGTCACCACGCACACATCGAAGTTCCGCACCCCCAGACTGGCGATGAACTTGGGGTTCGTGCAGTCCCCGATCTGGGCGTTGGTCACATAGGGCAGCACATCGTTGATGCGCTTTTCATTGATGTCCACCGCCAGCACCTCCTGATGGAGCTGCCGGAATTTTTTTGCCATGTGCAGACCGAACCGGCCCACACCAATGAGCAGAATGGATTTCATAGGTTTCCTCCCAAAATGATTTCAGATCGTCCGGACCGGGGCGTCAGCCCACGGCCACCTTTTCCTGGGGATACCGGGACAGGCCGATGCCCTCGTTGCCCGTGACCGCATAGATCATGGTCAGACTGCCCACGCGGCCGACATACATCAGAAAGATCAGCACCAGCCGGGACACCGTGGACAGCCCCGGCGTCACTCCTAGGGTCAGCCCCACCGTGGCCACGGCGGAACCGGCCTCAAACAGGGCGGTGAGGATGGGCAGGCCGTCGGCGCAGCTGATGATCACGCTGCCCGTCAGCAGCAGGGCCAGATACAGCACCAGAATGGCCCCGGCGTTGCGGACAGTGTCCTCCGTCAGCCGCCGGCCGAAGCAGGCCGCATCCCGCCGGCGCAGCACCGTGGATTTGGCGGAGAGCACCAGCACCGCCAGGGTAGTGGTCTTGAAGCCGCCGGCGGTGGAACCGGGGGATCCGCCCACCAGCATGAGCAGGATCATCACCAGAAGCCCTGCCTGGCTGATGTTCGTCAGATCCAGCGTGTTGAACCCCGCCGTGCGGGGAGTGACCGCCTGGAACACGGCCCCCTGGAATTTCTCCCACTCCGTCAGGCCGCTCCACTGGTCCAGCCGGAATTCATACAGGTAATAAAACGCGAACGCCCCCGCCAGCAGCACACCGGTGGTCACCAGGATCAGCTTGGTCTGGAGGCTGTAGGCCTTCCAGTGCAGCCGGTTTTCCCGCAGGTCCCGCCAGGTGAGAAAGCCCAGGCCGCCCACCACGATCAGGACGATCAGGGTGATATTCACCAGCGGGTCCGGGGCATAGTCGGTCATGGACACAAATTTCGCCTCCGCCCGGCCCATCAGGTCGAAGCCCGCGTTGCAGAAGGCGGAGATGGAGTGGAACAGGGCCAGCCACAGCCCCTTCCCCGGGCCGAACCGGGGGATGAACCGCACGGCCAGCACCGCCGCGCCCGCCAGCTCGATGGCAAACGCCACCTTTAAAATAAAGCGGGTGCGGGCCACGATGCCGCCCACCTGGGTGTCGGCAATGGATTCCTGCATGAACAGCCGCTCCTTCAGGCCGATCTTCTGGCCCGTCACCATGGCGATGGCCATAGCCATGGTCACCACGCCCATGCCGCCGATCTGGATCAGCAGCAGGATCACCCCCTGGCCGAACACGGTCCAGTAGGTGGCGGTGTCCTGCACCACCAGTCCGGTCACGCAGGTGGCGGAGGTGGCGGTGAACAGCGCGTCCAGAAACGGGGCGGAGCCCGGTTCCCGGGAGGCAAAGGGCAGCATCAGCAGCAGCGTGCCCGCCCCGATCAGTCCCAGAAAGCCCAGAATGATCACCTGGGCCGGGGAGGCTTGTCTTTTTCTCAGTAAACTCATGGCGTTCTCCAAAAACAGATACTGCCCCTATCATATAACAAACCGCCCGGAATTGCAATCCATGGCCGGCGGAAGTTCCGACCCCCGGACGCCAGAAAACCGCCGGCAGCGGCCGACGGTTTCCTGTAATAAGAAAATAGGGGAGGGGAACCATGAGAGAATAAGCGGATTGGAATTACTCGCCCACCTGCAGGGCGGCCACGCCGGACTCGCCGGTGCGGATGCGGACCACATCGTCCACGGTGTAGACGAAGATCTTGCCGTCGCCCACATTGCCGGTGTACAGGGCCTCCCGGGCCGCAGCCACCACCAGTTCGGGGTCGACCGTGGACACCACGATGTCCACCTGGATCTTGGGCAGCAGGTTCATGCTCATCTCGACGCCGCGGTACTGGCCGGTCTTGCCCTTCTGGGTGCCGCAGCCCATGACGCTGGTGACGGTCATGCCGGTGACGCCGATGGCGGCCATGGTGTCACGCAGGACGCCGAAGCGGTCCTCGCTGCAGACGATGCTGACCCTGGTGTACTTCCGTTCGCCGGAAGCGGCGCTCTTCTCCAGCGGGAAGGCACGCAGGTCGGTGACCTCCACGGGGCCGGAGACGCCCTTGCCGATGAAGGGGGCGTTGGACACGAAGTCCGCGTAAGCACTGGACAGGCCGTGCTCGGTGATATCCAGACCTTCGATCTCTTCCTCAGCGGAGACCCGCAGGCCGATGGTCTTGTCAATGATCTTGAACACCAGGAACATCACGATCAGGGTATAAACTGCGATGCAGGCCACGCCCAGAACCTGGACGCCCAGGTGGGACACGCCGCCGCCGTAGAACAGGCCGCTCTCGGTGTTGAACAGGCCGTCAGCCAGGGCACCCCACATACCGTTGGCACCGTGGACCGCCACAGCACCCACAGGGTCGTCGATGTGGAACCTGAGGTCCAGCACTTCCACCACCAGGTCCACCAGGATACCGGCCACCAGGCCGATGATCACGCTGCCGACGGCGTCCACCGTGGCGCAGGGAGCAGTGATGGCCACCAGGCCGGCCAGGGAAGCGTTCAGGCACATGGACACATCGGGCTTGCCGTTCTTCTTCCAGGTGAAGAGCATGCAGGTGACGGTGGCCACGGCGGGGGCGATGGTGGTGTTGGCCAGGATTGCCGCCATTTCGGTGGCATCGGAAGCGGCAGCGCCGTTGAAGCCGTACCAGCAGAACCACAGGATGAAGCAGCCCAGGGCACCCAGGGTCACGGAGTGGCCGGGAATGGCGTTGGAGACGATCCTGCCGTTTTCATCGGTGGTGTACTTGCCGATCCGGGGCCCCAGCAGGATGGCGCCCACCAGAGCGCTCAGGCCGCCCACCATGTGGATGACGGCGGAACCGGCGAAGTCCACGAAGCCCAGGCCGGCCAGCCAGCCGGCGCCGTTCCAGACCCAGCCTGCCTCGATGGGGTAGACGATTGCGCTGATCACAGCGGAGTAGACACAGTAGGCAGAGAACTTGGTGCGCTCGGCCATGGCGCCGGAGACGATGGTGGCGGCGGTGGCACAGAACACCAGCTGGAAGAAGAAGTTCGACCAGTCAAAGCTGTAGTAATCGCTGAAGAGCTGATATTCGGGACGGCCGATCAGCCCGAAGAAGTAGTTTTCGCTGTTCATGATGCCGTAGCCCAGCAGCATGAACACCACGGTGCCGATGCAGAAGTCCATCAGGTTTTTCATGATGATATTGCCGGCGTTCTTGGCTCTGGTGAAGCCCGTCTCCACCATTGCAAAACCGCCCTGCATAAAGAACACCAAAACGGCGCCTACAAGGAACCATACACTCATATCCATAACCTTTTCCTCCTAAATGACAGAAAGCGCCGGAACACACACCTTTGTGTTCCGACGCCTTCG
>JALFTG010000139.1 GCA_022779345.1 Oscillospiraceae bacterium
TGTGGATAAGGACGGACTGGGCGGCGACGCCATTCCCAAGTACGCCTACACCGACAGTACCAACCGGCTCATGGTCATGGCCTCCGAGCAGCTGGAGGGCAAGGGCCTGATCATCGTCTCCGGCGCGGCCTTCATGTCCAATTTCGAGGTCCAGGCTACCGTGGACAACGGTGCAGAGAAAAATTACTCCAACTACCGGATTTGTGAGAACCTGGTGAAGTATCTCAACCCGGTTACTACCACCGACATTGTAACCGTCCGTGCGCAGACTGAGGCCGGCTACAAGTACACCATTGAGGGCGTGGTCACCTCCAACGCTTCCGGCTATGACAAAGAGACCGCGTTCTTTGACTGCATCTATATCCAGGATGCCACCGGCGGCATCTGCTGCTTCCCCGTGTCCGGCGAGTACAAGATCGGTGACAAGGTCCGCGTGACCGGTACCACCGACTTCTACCAGGGCGAGCCTGAACTGCAGGTGACCTCCATCGAGGTTATCGGCAAGGGAACTGTTGCCCCCACTGAGATTACTGCGGCAGAACTGAATGACCGCTCCGCTGAAGGCAAGCTGGTCACCGTCAAGGGTACCGTGGAAAGCTTCGAACTGGCCAACGGTCTGGTCCAGACCATTATGGTCAAGGATGCAGCTGGCAATGTGGCCCGTGTGTTCATCGATGGCTACATCACCACCAGCGAAGATGTGAAGGATCTGAAAGTGGGCTGCAAGATCACTGCTACCGGCCTTGCTTCCTATGACGACACCTTTAACGCACCCGAAGGTCCCTTCCCGCGCATCCGTGTCCGCGACAGAGCCGACATTGTCTGCACGAAATCCACCACCTATGTCCCCGTAACCCCCGTAACCCCGGTCAAGCCCACCAATAACTTCCCGTTTGAGGATGTGAGCGAATCCGATTACTACTATGATGCCGTGAAGTATGCCTGGGAGAACGGACTGTTCACCGGCGTGACCGACACGGAGTTCGCCCCCGGCACCGCCATGAACCGTGGCATGCTGGCCACGGTGCTCTACCGCATGGCCAATGAGCCTGACGGCACCTTCAGCTTTGACGATGTGTTTGCAGGCGACTGGTACTTCGAGGGCGTCAGCTGGGCAGCCTCCGTGGGCATCATCAACGGCTATGGCGACGGTACCTTCGGTCCCAAAGATCTGGTCACCCGGGAGCAGGCGGTTGCCATGCTGTACCGGTACTGCCAGAGCATGGGCCTGGATGTTTCCGCCCGCGCCGACCTGTCTGCCTACCCCGATGCTGAGACCATCAGCGCCTATGCCGTGGAGCCCATGCAGTGGGCCGTGGCCGTGGGTCTGATCAACGGCCGTGACACCGGCGAGATCGATCCCACCGGCACCGCCACCCGTGTGGAACTGGCCCTAATCCTCATGCGCTTCTGCGAGCAGGTTGTAAAAAAGTAAGACCGCTTTGTTGATACCATAAAGCGATACGGCATTTGCTGGGAACAAAAAGAGCCATCAGCCGGTTTTCCGGCTGATGGCCCGGTTCTCAGCTGTTTTGTTTTGAGAGGGAATCCGGATGAAGAAGAAAACCGTCCCCGCCCCGGCGTCCTCCCGCCGCAGGGCCGAGATTATCACCGCCGCACTCCTGCTGGCCGTCCTTGTGATCGCCGCCGCGGCTTTGCAGTTCACCTCCCCGGAGCGGGAGCTGTCCGCAGCACAGAAGCGGCATTTTGCCGTGGCGAAAGTCACGGAAGTGGTGGCTGAACAGGCCGATCCGGACACCTGGACCGAAGGCCGCCGCCTGGGAGAGCAGTACCTGCGGGTGAAAATCCTCACCGGCGAATACAAAGGCGCGGAGCTGGAGGCAATCAATTACATGAGCGCCTACTCCAATGTGGACTGCAAAGAGGGGACCCGGATCATTGTCCGTCTGGATGAAGACGACAGGGGAGAACCCTATGTGATCTCTGTGCCCAACTATGACCGGGGCATCATGCTGGCGGGCCTGATTCTGGTGTTCATTCTTCTGCTGGTGGTCATCGGCGGGAAGAAAGGCGCCATGGCGGTGCTGGGGCTGCTGTATACAATGGCGGCTATATGGTTTATTCTGGTCCCGCTGATCCTCCGGGGCGTCCCACCGGTCCCGGTGACCATTGCCATTGCCGCGCTGACCACGGCGGCATCGCTGTTGCTTCTGACGGGATTTTCCCGCAAGACCCTGTGCGCCACACTTGGGTGTGTTGGCGGCGTCGCCGCGGCGGGATTGTTTGCCGCCATTGCGGGGGCGCTGTCTCCCATGAACGGCTTCAATATGTCTGAGGCGGAGGAACTGGTTCTGCGGGCCTACGATTCCCAGCTGCACATCAGCGGCCTGCTGGTCAGCGGGATCATCATTGCGTCGCTGGGGGCGGTGATGGATGTGGCCATGTCCATCGCCTCGGCGTGCAACGAACTGCATGAGGTGAACCCGGCGCTGACCTTCCGGGAACTGTTCCGTTCCGGCATGAACATCGGCCGGGACGCCATGGGCACCATGGCAAATACGCTGATTCTGGCATTTGCCGGGGCATCGCTGAATATGCTGATTCTGTTTCAGGCGTTCGGCTACCCGGTGATCCAGATTGTGAACACGGATGCCATCGTGATCGAGCTGATGCGGGGCATCGCGGGATCCATCGGGATCATCCTGACGGTACCGCTGGTATCGGCGCTGAGCGCGAAGATGCTGACGGTGCCGGGCCGTGTCCGTTAAGCACACAATCCCCCGTCTGTCCGGCAAGGGCAGACGGGGGATTCAGCATTTTAGCCATATCTTAGCCGGAGA
>JALFTG010000157.1 GCA_022779345.1 Oscillospiraceae bacterium
GCCCGGGGCTCCGGGTATGTTCACCGGTCACTGGGACCGGGATTTTCCGTGCCGAAAATCAGATCGTCGATATCGGTTCCCATTTGTCGTACCTCCATAGAATCAGCATACACTCATTCTATGCAGGCCATACGGAAAACATGAATCATTCCGATCGCAAAGTCAGACACACGATCTCCGGCCGGTTCCACAGCCGGGGTATCCAGAAATTGTTTCCCAGCCCCCGGGATACCACCATCACATACCGGCCGCTGAAAAACAGCCCCGCGTCGTACTCCGGGAACAGCCGGTGGTCCGTCCCCAGCAGGCCGCCCACAGCGGGCAGGCGGATGATGCCCCCGTGGCCGTGACCGCACAGAATCACATCGGCGGGGAGATCGGGATACCGGGTGACCCAGTCGTTCCGGTGACCCAGCAGGAGAATGAAGCTGCCGGGATGGTCCCCATCGATCCGGCCGAGCAGTTCATCCGGCCGGACCATGTCCGCATAGCTGTTGGGGTCCTCCACGCCCGCCACGAGAATGGACGCCCCGTCCCGGGACACTTCCCGGGATTCGTTGCTCAGCCACACGCCTCCGGCGTCCTCCACTGCCTCCCGCAGTTCCGGGGCCGCGCCGCTTGCCCAGTCATGGTTCCCACTGGAAAAGTACACCGGCGCAATGTCCGTCAGTTGTGCCACCAGAGATTGCGTAATGGGGATGTCCGTTTCCGATTCAATGTAATCCCCGGTCAGTGCGATGAGGTCCGGCGCCAGCGCCCGGACCTGTTCCACCAGATCCTGGTTACTCTCCCCGAATTCCCGGGCGTGCAGGTCTGACAGCTGGACGATCCGGTATCCGTCAAAAGCCTCCGGCAGCCGGGGAGAGGAGACGGTGTATTCCGTGACCTCCGGCAGGCACCGGCTGGCATACAGGGACCAGACCAGAAACATTGCTGCGGCCGGCAGCACGAGCCGCAGTACAGTTTTTCGTTTGTCCTTCATTGGCGCACCTCCCTGTCCTGATCAGGTCAGTATTTTACCACAAACTTCCGGCGAAACGGGAAAAAATCTGGAAATTCATAATTTTCTAACATTTCGGCCAGAACTTTGCCGTAGAATGGAACATATTTTGACGGAATCCCGTCAGAACCCCCGGATGGATGAAGATTATACTTGAAACTGCGTCAGGTTTGGGGTATAATATTTCAGCTGTCATTGTAATAAAATCCTTCGGGATTCGAGTAAAGGATGAAACAAATGAGCGCATCAAGCGAAAAGAAGAGAAGACAGGCCGAGCGGGAGCAGGGCATCGACAAGAAAGCCACTGCCCAGCGGGAAGCAGAAGAGAAGAAACAGCAGAGCAAGCGCAGATGGACGATTGGTACCATTCTGATTGTGCTGCTGCTGGTGAGCATCTTTGTGCTGAACAGCACGCTGCCTTATCACCTGACCGCCGTGACCGTGAACGGCACCAGCTATTCCGCCGGCGAAATGAATTATTTCTACAGCAATGTTTACAGCCAGTACGGCTATTATATGAGCATGATGGGCGTCTCTGCGGATGATGTCATGGACGAGTCCACCGGCGAGACCTGGGGCGAGTATATCAAGGAAGCGGCTGTGAACAATGTGACCCAGATCGAGGGCCTGTATCAGGAGGCCGTGGCCAACGGCTTCACCCTCAGCGATGAGGGCCGGACCAGCGTGGAGGAGTACATCGCCAGCCTGCCGGATTATGCTGAAAATTACGGCTACTCCAGTGTGAAGAAGTTCCTGAAGGCTGCCTACGGTACCGGTGTGACCGAGGGTATGCTGGAGGAACTGGCACTGAAGCAGCAGCTGGTGAGTGAATACACCCAGTCCATCCAGGACGGCTTCACCTACACCAACACCGAGCTGGCCGATTACTATGCCGAGCATGAGGCCGAGTACAAGACCTATGACTTCCTGTACTACACCGTGACTGCCGAGACCGAGGAAACCACCGATGACGCGGGCGAGACCGTGACGACTGTGGTGGAAGGCGGACTGGAAGCTGCCAAGGAAGCTGCTGACACCATTGCCGCCGGCGCCGTCAGTGAGGAAGCCTTTGACGAAGCCATCGACGCCTGGATGGAGGGTGAGACTTCCGACGCCAGCACCGGCGTGACTGAGAGCAGCATCAATGAACTGTACAGAGACTGGGTGACCGCATCCGACCGTGTGGCCGGGGATGTGACCGTGGTGGGCGATGACAGCGGCTACACCGTGGTCATGTACCAGGGCTGCGAGGATCAGCGGTATCCCGAAGTCGCCGTGCGGCATATCCTGATCAAGACTGAGGACACCGATGGCGACGGCACCTATAGCGATGCCGAGAAGGCC
The DNA here is from genome assembly GCA_022779345.1 of Oscillospiraceae bacterium. Lineage (GTDB taxonomy): Bacteria > Bacillota > Clostridia > Oscillospirales > Oscillospiraceae > HGM13010. Next base: position 2,345 of record JALFTG010000157.1, read on the forward strand.
GAGGCCCTGAGCCGCATCCAGGAAGTGGAGAAGGCCTGGAATGCCAGCGCCAAGACCGAGGATGCCTTTGCTGAACTGGCCAATGAGTACTCCGAAGATGCAGGTTCCAACACCACCGGCGGCCTGTATGAGGGCATCTACAAGGGCGAGATGGTGACGGAGTTCAACGACTTCTGCTTCGCCGAGGGCAGACAGCCCGGCGACACCGGCATTGTCTACGGCCAGTCCTCCAGCTATGAGGGCTACCACCTGATCTACTTCGTTGGCACCGGCGAGCTGCACAGCAACGAGCTGGCCAGAGACGCTCTGGTCTCCGCCGCATACAGCGACTGGCAGAGCCAGGTTCTGGAGAACTACTCCGCCGACACCAAATTCGGCATGAAACTGGTGGGCTGAACCATCTGAACAACCGACAA
>JALFTG010000158.1 GCA_022779345.1 Oscillospiraceae bacterium
AACCCATGGGTCCGAAGTAGATCACTTCGTCCCCCCGCTCGCTGTTGCGGAGCAGGGTGGCGAGCATATGCTCGACCGAGTGCATGGTGAGATTCGACATATAGTCGCCGCCGTTGGGCTTGCGTGTGCGGAGGTCGTAGGTCACCGCGTCTCCGTCGACACGGGAGACATACATCCCCGGGACGATGGCATCATGGTCGACCGAAAAACTGGCGATTCGTTTCATGCCTGTTCCGCGATTTCCTTTTCATAGAGTTTTCTGCCCATGAGCACGCCCATGACCGATGCCATCATCAGTCCGCGCGTCCAACCCGAAGAGTCGCCGAGGCAGTGGAGCCCGCGGACATTGGTCTCGAGGTTCGCGTCCATCTTGACGCGGTTGGAATAGAATTTGAGTTCGGGAGAGTAGAGCAGGGTCTCGGTCGAGGCGAACCCGGGGACGACAATGTCCATCGCCTGAATGAAGTTGATGATATTCGTCATGGCACGGTAGGGCATGGCGGCGGTGATGTCGCCCGCGACAGCGTCCGGCAGAGTGGGTTTCACATTCGACTGACTGAGTTCTTTCGGCCAGGTGCGTTTCCCGTCCAGAATGTCGCCGAAGCGCTGGACGAGGATATGCCCCGCGCCGAGCATATTCGTGAGTTCGCCCACTTTCTGCGCATAGGCGATGGGCTGATTGAAGGGATACGAGAAGTTGTGGGAGCAGAGAATCGAGAGGTTGGTGTTCCCGCTCTTGAGGTCCTTATAGGAATGTCCGTTGACGACCGCGAGATTGTTATCGTAGTTCTCTTGACTGACAAAACCGCCGGGGTTTTGGCAGAAAGTGCGGACTTTATTCTTGAAAGGACGGGGATAGCCGATGAGTTTGGACTCATAGAGCACATTGTTCACCTGCTCCATGATCTCGTTGCGTACCTCCACCCGCACGCCGATGTCCACGGTGCCGGGCTGATGGGCGATGTTGTGCTCGGCGCACACCCGCTCCAGCCAGTCCGCGCCCCGGCGTCCGGCGGCGATGATGGTTTCGTCGGCATAGATCTCCATATCCTTCCGGCCGTCACTGAGGGTTACGCCCAGGCAGGCATCCTCTTTCAGGATGATGTTCGTGCACTCCATGCCGAAGAGCAGTTCCACGCCGCTGGCGGCCAGATACTGCTCGATGGCCAGATAGATCTCCTGGGCCTTTTCCGTGCCCAGATGGCGGATGGGGCAGTCCACCAGCTTCAGTCCGGCAGAGATGGCCCGCTTCCGGATCTCCCGGATCTTCTCATTCTCGGTGATGCCCTCCACATGGGGATCAGCGCCGAATTCCAGATAGATGCCGTCGGTATAGTGAATGGTGTCCTGCACCAGCTGGGCGCCCACCAGATCCGGCAGGTCGCCGCCCACCTCGCAGGACAGGGACAGCTTGCCGTCGGAGAAGGCTCCCGCACCGGAGAAGCCCGTGGTGATATGGCAGTAGGGCTTGCACTGGACACACCGGCCGGTGACGCTCTTGGGGCAGCGGCGGTTCTCAATGGCGGCGCCCTTTTCCACCAGCACAATTTTCTTTTTGCTCCCCTGACGGATCAGTTCCAGGGCGGTGAAGATGCCGGCGGGGCCTGCGCCGACGATGACGATATCAGTTTTCATATTGCGTTGCCTCTTTTCTCAGATCATTCCGGGCATGAAAAGACCGTCCTCCCTTGACGATGCTCTTCCCCCGCAGGGCAAGATCATAGTCAGCTGAGAACGGCAGCCGGTAGAAACATCCATCCATCATATGGACCTATACGATTTTAACCGCTTTATTTTAGCAAAAAGTGTCAGGCCTTGTCAAGTATTTTTATTTGATAGAGCATCGATCAAATAAAAATACTCGCACAGCTTTGCATCCGGTGGCTTAATAATCTCTGAACGGGCAGCGCTCACAGATTTCTCTCCAGTCCGGCTTTTGCTTAAAGCGGGCCGGGATGGCGCTCTCAATGACACCCTGGTTTTCCAGGCAGTCAATAGAGCTGACCCAATCATCCACGAGTGGGCACTTTACAAGCTCGGCAGTGCCGTTCTCATCCGGGATATATTCCACATTTCCATATTTCATCATAATTCCCCAACACCTTTCAGATCCAAAGTTCCTCACTGATCTCCTCCAGTGAGTGACCGCCACAAATGGCTCTTTCATAGCGGCGTCCACGGAGGTCACTGCCACAGCCTGCCCATCATAGAAGAGTGAAATATTCTGGCGGTTAAAAGGACAGACAGCCCCCATTTTCCCTGATATTGAAACTCAATATCATCCGTCAGACTGTCAATCCAGTCTCTGCGCTCTGACGATTTCACAAGGCATCAACATCCTTTTTTACTCCCGGGCCGATCAGCAGTTCCTGACAAAAATCCCGGAGCCTCAAAGGCCCCGGGATTTTCCGTTTTCTGGTGCAGGAGATGGGACTTGAACCCACACGCCAAAGATGTGACACAGGCACCTCAAGCCTGCCTGTCTGCCGATTCCAGCACTCCTGCGTAAACGCATAGAATATTATATGCACGATGGGGCAATTTGTCAATATCCTTTTTCCCGCAAAACCGGGAGAAAAAACGGAGGGACGGATGCCCGCCCCTCCGGAATGACAGAAGGATGCTCAGTTGCGCAGGGAGTGGAGCGGAGCCGGGATGCGGCCGCCCCGGGCGATGAACGCGGCGCTGCTCTCCCCGTGGACAGGCATGACCGGGGCCGTGCCCAGCAGACCGCCGAATTCCACAATATCACCCACGGTCTTGCCAGGAGCGGGAATCAGGCGGACGGCGGTGGTCTTGTTGTTCACCATGCCGATGGCCGCCTCGTCGGCAATGATGGCGGACAGAGTCTCGGCAGTGGTGTCGCCGGGGACGGCGATCATGTCCAGGCCCACGGAGCACACGCAGGTCATGGCCTCCAGCTTGTCCAGCTGCAGCACGCCGGACTGGGCCGCAGCGATCATGCCCTCGTCCTCGCTGACGGGGATGAACGCACCGGACAGGCCGCCCACATGGCCGGATGCCATGACGCCGCCTTTTTTCACCGCGTCATTCAGCAGTGCCAGGGCCGCCGTGGTGCCGTGGGTGCCGCAGGTCTCCAGACCCATGGCCTCCAGAATCCGTGCCACGGAATCCCCCACCGCCGGGGTGGGCGCCAGGGACAGGTCCACGATGCCGAAGGGCACATTCAGCCGCCGGGAGGCCTCCTGGGCCACCAGCTGGCCCATGCGGGTCACCTTGAAGGCAGTCTTTTTGATGGTCTCTGCCACCAGATCAAAGGGGGCGTCAGGCCCCAGATCCTTCAGGGCGTGATACACCACACCAGGACCGGAAACGCCCACATTGATGACGCACTCCGGCTCGCTGACGCCATGGAAGGCGCCGGCCATGAAGGGGTTGTCCTCCACGGCGTTGGAGAACACCACCAGCTTGGCACAGCCGAAGCCGCCCCGGTCCTTCGTCAGTTCGGCGGTCTCCTTGATGACCTGGCCCATCCGGCGGACGGCGTCCATGTTGATGCCCGCCCGGGTGCTGCCCACATTCACGCTGGCGCACACCAGCTCCGTCTCCGCCAGGGCCTGGGGAATGGAGTTGATGAGGGTCAGATCCCCTTTCGTGCAGCCCTTCTGCACCAGGGCGGAGAAGCCGCCCACAAAGTTCACGCCGCAGGTGGCCGCCGCCCGGTCCAGGGCCCTGGCAATGGGCACAAAGCTGTCTGTCCGGCAGGAGTCCCCCACGATGGCCACAGGGGTGACGGAGATGCGCTTGTTCACGATGGGGATGCCGTATTCCTTTTCAATGTCCTCACCGGTTCTGACCAGATGCTCCGCCTGGCGGGTCACCTTGTCATAGACCCGGTCCGCGCAGACCTGGACATCCTCCGCCGCACAGTCCCGGATGGAGATGCCCATGGTGATGGTGCGCACATCCAGATGCTGGTTGTCGATCATGTCGATGGTCTGCATCATTTCATTTTGTGTCAGCATGACGGCGGCTCCTTTCAGATCTTGTGCATGGCGTTGAACAGATCTTCCCGGTTGATGCGGATCTTCATCCCCATCTCCTCGCCCTTCCGGGACAGCGTCTCCACCAGGTCACCGAACGCAATGGTGGATGTTTTCGTGTCCACCAGCATGGACATGGTGAAAAAATCCTGCATGACAGTCTGGTTGATGTCCAGAATATTCACACCACAGGACGCCAGCAGAGAGCAAACCTCCGCGATGATGCCCACACGGTCTTTTCCCACAACGGTCACAACTGCGCGCATAACGCACCTCCATAGAACAATGATGTAAAAGAATACCACATTTTATTTCCCAAAGCAACGGTTTTCCCGGTTCCACGCCGGTTTTTTTGCATACAATGGACGGGAGGTGCAAAGTGTTGGACGGATGTGCATTATCCATGGG
>JALFTG010000041.1 GCA_022779345.1 Oscillospiraceae bacterium
CCTTTGTATTCATGGATTTGTGTAAGCAGAGCCACGATGTCGGGTGTAAGCAGTTTTTGCCAGGTATTCTGCAAATCATAATTATGCATAATCGCACCTCGCTGATTGGGTATTGGAAAATCCCTGCTTATACTATACGCAGAATTTTCTCATAAGTCAATTTAATTTTATCATTTTTTGATATTTGATAAAATTAAATGTTGTAAGGCAAAATTGAAGTGCCAAATATTTTTCATATTTTGTCATAAGACCCGAGAAGCCCCTCTCTTTTCATTGATGCCGGAACGGTTACACCGACGGAGTGAAATATACATTAATCGCAATAAAAAAGTCCTGACCCTGCGTGTTTGGCAGGGTCAGGACTTTCTTGGTCGCTAAAGCGCCAGTGATCAAATCTCCTTGATGCCTTACGGCATCGGGGAGATTTTTCTGTCGGACTATTGTTTTTTCCATGCTGCCTTGCTATAATGGACAAAATACTTGGCATTCAAGTGGACGAGCTTTTTTGTCGGGAATGTGGCCATGTTACCAGACATGGCTTGCTGTCGTTCCCATCAAAAGAGCTTTTTTTATTTGGAGGCCGTATGCGAATCTTTCATTCAAAGTGGTTCCGTGCCGTTGCTTTGATCGCACTCCCGCTTGCGTGTATTGTGATCTCACTGTTTTCAGGACGGTTTTTCCTCTCTCCCGCTGAGGTGTTTTCCACACTGCTGCATCCCGTTCCCGGCGCGGCGGCGACCACTGTTGTTTTTCAGCTCCGGCTGCCGCGGTCTGTCGCCGCGGCTTTTGTCGGGGCTTCTTTGTCTGCCAGCGGAGCGGCCTATCAGGGCGTGTTCCGCAATCCGCTGGTCAATTCCAGCCTGCTGGGGGTCTCCCAGGGAGCGGGTTTCGGCGCGGCCCTCTCCATCGTTCTGCTGGGAGGCGGCGCCGCGCTGTATCCCTGCGCGTTTCTGTTTGCTGTGCTGGCCGTGATCCTCAGCATCCTGTCCGGGCGTATCTGCAACACCAATACGAATGTCACCCTGATCCTCGGCGGCGTGATCGTTTCCTCTTTTTTCAGCGCCCTCACTTCCATTCTGAAATACATGGCCGATCCCTATTCCCAGCTGCCGGCCATCACATTCTGGTTCATGGGAAGCTTTGCCTCTGTGGGCACCACCCATCTGGTGGCCGTCATTCCCATGCTTCTCGGCCTGGCGCTGATTTACCTGTGCCGCTGGAAAATCAACATCCTTTCCATGGGGGACCGGGAGGCCGCAGCCCTTGGGCTGAACCTGAACTTTTACAAACTGCTTCTCATCGGCGGAGCCACGCTGTGCACCACCGCCGCAGTCTGCATCAGCGGCGTCATCGGCTGGGTGGGGCTGGTCATTCCCCATATCGGGCGTATGCTGGTGGGGAATGACAATGACCGGCTCATCCCCGTCAGTATGTCCCTGGGCGCCGCCTTTCTGGTGGTCATCGATATTCTGGCCCGGAATCTCACCGCCGCTGAGCTTCCCATCGGCATCCTCACTGCTCTCATCGGCACGCCGTTCTTTGTCTATCTGCTGAAAAAAACCAAGGGAGGTGCGTGGCAATGAGTGAATTGCTGTCGGTCCGCCAGCTCTCCTGCGGCTACGGCTCCCGTGCCGTGTTCCACGATGTGTCCTTTTCTCTGAACCGTGGTCAGGTTCTCTGTCTGCTTGGCCCCAACGGATGCGGCAAGACCACCCTGTTGGATACGGTTCTGGGGCTGAAGCGTCCCATGTCCGGCCGGGTTCTCCTGGACGGCAGGCCCGTTTCCCGGTACCGCCGGCAGGAGCTGGCCCAAAAGATCGCCTTTGTTCCCCAGCTGCACCAGGCATCTTTCCCCTACACGGTGCGGCAGGTGGTCCTCATGGGCCGTGCCGCCTATACCTCCGTGTTCGGCTCTCCCGGCAAAGAAGACGAAGAAGCCTGTGACGCCGCCCTGGAGCGGGTAGGGATGCTCCCATATGCGGACACGCCCTATCACCAGCTTTCCGGCGGCGAGCTGAAGCTGGTCCTTCTGGCCCGGGCCATCGGGCAGCAGGCTCCGCTGCTGCTGATGGACGAGCCCACCGCCCATCTGGATTTCCGCAATGAACTGCTTTTCCTTGAGACCGTTGTTTCCCTGTGCCGGGATGAGGGGCTTGCCCTCCTGATGTCCACCCACTCGCCGGATCAGGCCTTCTTCCTGTCGGAGCATGGCCTGCCCGTCACAGCCGCGCTCTTTGCACAGGAAACCATCCATTACCTCGGCCCGCCGGAGGAGGTTATCACCCCCGACACCATCCGCGCCGTATACGGCGTGTGCGCCCAGATCTCCAGTCAGCCTGACGGGCAGGGCGGCACTTCCCGGCGCATCTCCCTCTCCCACACCATATAGGAGGTGGCTATGAAAAAACAAATCATTTCCCTGTTGTTGCTGGCTGCCCTGCTGCTGTCCATGCTGAGCGGCTGTACCGGCGGCACAGCCGCGCCCACCGGGCAGCGTACTGTGACCGATATGCTGGGCCGCACTGTCACCATTCCGGATGATCCCCAGCAAATCTGCGCCCTGAACCCCTTCTGCGCCCCATTTGTCGTTTCTTTCGGCTGCGGCGACAAGATGAAGGCCACGGTCAACGCCATCAAGCGCGACCTGCTGATCCAGTCGATCTGTCCCTCCCTGAAGGATGCCGTTGTGGTGAAAAACGGCGGTGTGATCAATGCGGAGGCCCTGCTGGAGCTGGGCGTGGATCTGATCTTTCTGGAGGAGTCCACCTACGCGGACGATGATGAACGGGCCAAACTGGACGCCCTGTCCATCCCCTACATCGTGCTGCGCAATGACACGATCCAGCAGGCCATGGACTCCGTTCTTCTGATGGGCGAGGTGCTGGGTGCTCAGGAACGGGCCCAGGCCTATGTCCAATATTACCAGGACACCCTCGACCTTGTTTCCCGGACGGTCTCCGCCATTCCAGAGGAGGACCGGCCCACACTCTACCACTCCGTCAACGAAGCCACCCGCACGGATTACGCCGGCAGCATCACTGCGGAGTGGATCTCCTATACCGGAGCGAAAAATGTGTCGCTCTCCGCGCCTCTGACCATGGAGGGGAGCAGCGCCTACACCACGCTGGAGCAGATTTTCGTCTGGGACCCCCAGATCATCATCTGCAATGAACCTGGCGTAGCGGAATACATCCTCACCGACGGCAAGTGGGTGGGACTTCAGGCGGTGACCAATGGCACCGTATATCAGATGCCGGTGGGCATCACACGGTGGGGCCATCCCAACAGTGTGGAGACCCCGCTGGCCCTGCTGTGGCTGACCGAACTGCTGTATCCGGAGCAGTTTGACATTGACCTGGCTGCCGGGACGAAACAATTCTATCAAACCTTTTTTGACTTCGAACTGGACGATGACACCATCGCCGCCGTTCTTTCCGGCGACGGTATGCGTACGCCCAAGACCCAAAGCCCCGGGGAATAAACATTCTGAAAGGATGGAGGTCCGTTATGAACATTTTTATCTGCATCGATGACACAGACAATCTGGAGTCCATCGGCACGGGGGAGGTGCTGGAGGAACTGATGGCCGCACTGGAAGCGCAGCAGCTTGCCCAATGCTCCTTTGTGACCCGCCATCAGCTGTTCATCCACCCCGACATCGCCTACACCTCCCACAACAGCTCCATGTGCTGTGCCGGAACCACCCAGCGGCTGGAAGAGGTTGTGGCATTCTGCCGGAATTACATGGATTCCCACTGCGCAGAGGGCTCTGACCCCGGCCTTTGCATCCTTGTGCCGGACCGTCTGGCTTCCCCGGAGCCGCTGCTCGCCTTTGGCCGGGCCGCAAAGCAGACCGTGCTGACAAAGGCCGACGCCCGCACTCTGGCCGGCAGCCTGGGCGACGCCGTATTCCTGTCAGAGCACGGAGGGACCGGGGACGGCATCATCGGCGCCCTGGCCGGGTGCGGTCTGCGGATGAGCGGCAATGACGGCCGGATCAAGGGAAAGCTGAAGCCCGCCGCACCGGGCGAGGTGTGGACCGTTGCGGACTTCTGCCGGACCTACCATATCGACCGGGTTCTGGATCTGGACCGGCAGCCTGTCCCGCCCGATGACCGGCTGATCTTCAAAGAACAGAGCAAAGCGCTGTACCAGGATTTTCAAAAGACAGTGTATGCCGCCAGGACGCCGGAGGATGACGGAGCGTGGCATCCGCTGTCCAAAAAGGAGCTGCCGAAATCATGGATGAACTGACTGAATTCTTTACGGCCGAAGGGGAGCGGCGGCTCTTCCGCTTCGGGCAGTCCGACTTCGCCGCCGCGACATCCTGCGCTTCAGCCTGCGGTCACTTTGTCTGGGACGATGATGAGGAATGTATCGATGATTCCACCATCTGCTGCTACAACTGCCGCTCCCGCCGCTGGAGCCCGTCATCCTTTCACTGTATGAGGAGGAACCGCCCATGAAACACTTCCGTATGCTTGCACTGCTGATCCTGCTCTGCCTTCTGACCACAACGGTCTATGCCGGCGATGGGACAGGGGAAAACTCGGATGTCCCCCTTTCCCTGGAGTCCTGTTCCCCTGCGGGCGGTTCTTCCGGCCTTGCACCGGATGCTGCCATCACAATGGACTTCAATAAGAATGTCGTCAACATGGCGGTCAGGGAACACAACCAGACCTGCTTTTCCGTCACAGACAGTTCCGGCGCTTCCGTGGGGATTGTGGTGGAAATGGGGGACGATCAGGTAGACCGGGAAGTCCGCCGCACCATCATCGTCCGCCCTGCCTCTGAGTGGCCGGCGGGGGAGACACTGACCCTGACGATCAGCGGCCAGCTCACCGCAAAAAACGGCACAACGATGGGAACGCCTGTCTCCCTGACCTTCCAGACCGCCGGGGAATCCGCACCGGAACCGACCCCGACGCCCACGGCCGCTCCCTCACAGGAGCCGGAACCTTCCGTGCCGGTTGCTGCGGAATCGGAACCTGACCCCACTGCCTCACCCGAGCCATCCGCAGCTCCGGAAAGCCCGTCTCCCACGCCTGCCCCTTCTGCCGTCCCCTCCGGTCCGGAGTCTGACGGTGCGCCCACCGGCGATTCCAGGGACACGCACGACGCATCCGCCTCCGTTCTCCCGATCCTGTCGGGCGTCTGCGTTGCCGTGATCCTTGCCGCAATATTCGTAATCCATCGTATCAGAAAAAACAAAGAGGAGCGTTGATCATGAAAAAACAAATCAAAACCTTCCTTGCCCTGCTGTGTGTGTTTGCCTGCATTCTATCCCTGGCTGTCCCCGCGCTGGCTGCCGGCTATTCCTATCAGGGCAAGCAGGGGCAGACCCTGCTGCTGCAGTCTCCCTCTGACATCACCGTAATCAGTGAAGAGGGGTACTATCTCAACACCATCAACACGCCGCTGAACGGCACGCAGGATATCTCTCTGAAATTCACCATGTCCAGCGGCATGAACAATTTCTCTGAAAAAACATTCCTGTCCGTCAACCTGCCCCAGATCACCGTTTGTGACACCTACGGCGGCACCGTTGTTGCCAATCCCACCTATGTCAGCGGAAGCAGCGACGGGATCGAGCTGGTGATTCCCGCCAACACCCTGACCGACGGCAGCTATGTTCTGGTATTCGGCAAGGATATCCAGGCCAACAAGGCCGAAAAGACCCTGGGACAGGATATCGTGTTCCAGTTCACCGTCTCTGCCGACGCTGCCGTCCCCACCGAGCCCGCTGAGCCTGAAGAGCCCGCTGCAGTGGACTGCCCCTACACCGATGTCTCCCCGGACTGTGCCGCTGCTGTGATGGCCATGGTGGAGAAGGGGTATCTCACTGCTGAAAGCGACACACTGCTGGGCGCCGCCCGGCCGGTCACCCGCGGTGAGTTCCTCTCCCTGCTGGGCCGCTGCCGCAACATCAACGCCGGGAAGTACACCGCTTCCTCCTATCAGGATGTGGAGAATGCCGATCCCGCCATGCCCTACATCGAATGGGCTACCGCCAAGGGCATCGTCAAGGGCTATGGCGACGGCCTGTTCGGCGCCTCCGATCTGCTCACCCGTGAGCAGGCCGCCTGCATCCTGCACGCCTACGCCGTCGTGTTTGAAGCTGACAATCAGAACGCAAGCACTTCCATCGGCTCCTTTGCCGACAGCAAGCAGGTCAGCAGCTGGGCCAAAGACGCTGTGAAATGGGCTGTTGCCGCCGGAGCGCTCACTGCCGATGACGCAAACCAGCTCAACCCCGGCGCTCAGGTCTCCCGGGAAGAGATGGCCGCGCTGGTCTACGCCGCTGCCGGCGTCAAGTAATCCC
>JALFTG010000057.1 GCA_022779345.1 Oscillospiraceae bacterium
TCATTCGCTGGTTCGAGTCCAGCCATCCCTGCCAGATCGCTCCCGGTGAGCCCGCACCTGTGCCCCAGTAGCTCAGTAGGCAGAGCACCTGCCTTTTAAGCAGGGTGTCCGGGGTTCGAATCCCCGCTGGAGCACCAAAAACTGCCGTTCCGCCGCAGGCGGGGCGGCAGTTTTTTACTTATTCACTCTTCACTTTCCCCCCTGGCGCTGCTTCTGGGAAGTAAGAAGTAATAGTGAAGAGTGAAGAAGTGAGGTGTCCGCTTCGCGGACAATTGAAATTATGCTGAGCGGAATCTGCGGTGTTGTGATCTTTACCTGAATTTCCAAACCCGGGGACCGTCAAAGAAACGGTGCATTTACACCCAATTATTAGTCATTCCTAACAAAAAATGAGTTTCCCTCTTGACAATTTCTGGATACAGGACTATATTGTCTGTAGTTAGCGAAAGCTAACTATTTATCAGGACCTGCGTTAGCATATGCTAACAGGAAATATGACAGAGAGGGGACCGTTATGATGCCGCTGACATTCGCCGGGACGGAGGAGTCCTATGTGATTCAACGAATCGGTGGGAAACCGGAAGTCCGCAAGCACCTGGAAAATCTGGGCTTTGTGGCCGGAGCGGAGGTTTCCGTCGTCAACACCATGGGTGGCAATCTCATCGTAAAGGTGAAGGAGGCCCGGGTGGCAATCAGCCAGGAGATGGCGCAGAAAATCATGATCTGATACTCTGCGTCGGAAAAGATGAAGGAGGAAAAACCATGAAAACACTTCGGCAGGCGAAGATCGGGGAGACCGTCACGGTGGTGAAGCTCCACGGCGAGGGCGCGGTGAAGCGCCGGATCATGGACATGGGGCTGACCCGCGGCGTGGAGATCTATGTCCGGAAAGTAGCTCCCCTGGGCGACCCGGTGGAGATCACCGTGCGGGGCTATGAGCTGTCCATCCGCAAGGCGGACGCTGACATGATCGAGGTCCAGTGAGACCAACCCGGGGCGGAAGCCCCATTTCATTGCATGATATGTTAGGAACAACTAACGGAAAGCGAGGAACTCTGAATGGAACTGAGAATTGCCCTGGCGGGCAACCCCAACTGCGGCAAGACCACGCTGTTCAACGCCCTGACCGGCGCCAACCAGTATGTGGGCAACTGGCCCGGTGTCACCGTGGAGAAAAAAGAGGGCAAGCTGAAAAAGCAGGGAGATGTAACCATCACCGACCTGCCCGGCATTTATTCCCTGTCCCCCTACACCCTGGAGGAAGTGGTGGCCCGGAATTACCTGATCAGCGAGCGGCCGGACGCCATCCTGAACATCGTGGACGGCACGAACCTGGAACGCAATCTGTACCTGACCACCCAGCTCACCGAGCTGGGCATCCCCGTGGTGGTGGCCATCAACATGATGGATGTGGTCCGAAAAAACGGGGACAGAATCGATACGAAACAGCTTTCCCAGACGCTGGGCTGCCCGGTGGTGGAGATTTCCGCCCTGAAAGGCGACGGCGTGAAGGCGGCGGCGGATGCCGCCATTGAGGCCGCCAAAACCGGCAGAACCGTGCCCATGCACACCTTCTCCGGCGTGGTGGAGCACGCCCTGGCCCATATCGAGGAGGCCGCTGTCCACGGCCTGCCCGAGGAGCAGCAGCGGTGGTACGCCATCAAGATTTTTGAGCGGGACGACAAGGTGCTCAGCCAGCTGGCCCTGCCGGAGAGCACGCTGAAGCACATTGAAGCGGACATCAACGCCGCCGAGGAGGAGCTGGACGACGATGCGGAGTCCATCATCACGGGTGAGCGGTATGTGTACATCAGCCAGCTGATGAAGCGGTGCTATCAGAAGAAATCCACCGGCAAGATGAATGTATCTGACCGGATCGACCGGATCGTCACCAACCGGATTCTGGCCCTGCCCATTTTCGCAGTGATCATGTTCGCGGTCTACTGGGTGGCCATGGGGCCCTTCGGCAGCTTCCTCACCGACTGGACCAACGATGTGCTGGGCACGGAGTGGCTGGTGGAGATCCCCCGGGCGGCGCTGGAAGGCTGGGGCGTGAACGGCGTCGTGGCCGGCCTGATCTGCGACGGCATTCTGGCCGGCGTGGGCGCTGTGCTGGGCTTTGTGCCCCAGATGCTGGTACTGTTCTTCATGCTGGCCATCCTGGAGGACTGCGGCTACATGGCCCGGATTGCCTTCATCATGGACCGGATTTTCCGGAAGTTCGGCCTGAGCGGCAAGAGCTTCATCCCCATGCTCATCGGCACCGGCTGCGGCGTGCCCGGTGTCATGGCCAGCCGTACCATTGAGAATGAGCGGGACCGGCGCATGACCATCATGACCACCTGCTTCATCCCCTGCGGCGCAAAAATGCCCATCATCGGCCTGATCGCCGGCGCTCTGTTCGGCGGCAGCGGCCTGGTGGCCGTGTCTGCTTACTTCATCGGCGTGGCCGCCATCATCATTTCCGGCATCATCCTGAAAAAGACGAAGCCCTTTGCCGGGGACCCGGCCCCCTTCGTCATGGAGCTGCCCCACTATCATGCCCCCACTGCCGGCAATGTCCTGGGCTCCACCTGGGAGCGGGGCTGGTCCTTCATCAAGAAGGCCGGCACCATCATCCTCCTGTCCTCCGTGGTGCTGTGGTTCCTCCAGGCCTTCGGCTGGGAGAACGGCGGATTCGGCATGGTGGAGGATATGAACAACTCCGTCCTGGCCGCCATCGGCGGCGCCATCGCCTTCATCTTCTCTCCCCTGGGCTTCGGCAACTGGAAGGCGGCGGTGGCCACCATCACCGGCCTGATCGCCAAGGAGAATGTGGTCGCCACCTTCGGTATCCTGTATAACTACGCCGGAGAGCTGGCGGAGAACGGCGACGAGATCTGGGGTCTGGTGGCCATGGATTACACCCAGCTGTCTGCCTACGCCTTCATGATCTTCAACCTGCTGTGCGCCCCCTGCTTCGCCGCCATGGGCGCCATCAAGAGGGAGATGAACAACAGCAAGTGGACCCTGTTCGCCATCGGCTATATGTGCGTGTTTGCCTATGCCGTGTCCCTGATCGTGTATCAGGTGGGTATGCTGCTCCAGGGTGTATTCAGCGTCTGGACCGTGGCTGCCATCGTGGTGCTGATTGCAATGCTGTACCTGCTGTTCCGGAAGAACCCCCACGAAAACGAGCGGGAGACGGGCGGCATCTCCGCTGTGGGCGCCGCCCTGTGAGAACGGAGGAGACCATATGAATCTGCCGACTTTGATTGTGGCGCTGGTTGTGGCCGCGGTAATTGCCGCCATTGTGGTCACGGGCATCCGGAACCGGAAACGGGGCAAAAGTGCCTGTGCTTCCTGCGGCGGAGGCTGCGGAGGGTGCAGCGGATGCGCCATGGGCGGCGCGGCCCGCGAAGAGAAATAAAACCTGCCGGGAGACGCAGCGCTGTGCCTCCCGGCTGCTTTTCAGGACGGGAAGGAGACCGCTATGGTAAAAATAATACTGGACATTGACGGGATGGCCTGCGGAATGTGTGAGGCCCATGTGAACGACGCGGTGCGCCGGGCGTTTCCGGTGAAAAAGGTCACCTCCTCCCACGGAAAGGGACGGACGGAAATTCTGGCGGACGCGCCGTTGGACGAGGCGGCCCTCCGGGACGCGTTAACCGCCGCGGGTTACACAGTCACGGCGGTGCGGACGGAGCCGTATGAGAGGCGGGGCCTGTCCCAGCTCCGGAAATAGACCCGTCAGGGATCGGAAGGACCGGCCATGAAGCAGAGACGATCCACAGAAGATTATCTGAAAACCATCTATATTCTGTCCCGGGAAGGCCCGGTGCGGGGAGCGGAGATCGCGACCCGACTGCACTTGTCCCGCCCCACGGTGTCCGTGTCGCTGAAGGCGCTGGAGGAGGAAGGGCAGATCCGGATGCACCCGGACCACCGGGTATCGCTGACGGAGCAGGGCGAGGCCATTGCCCGGGAGATCTATGACCGCCACCAGATGTTCCGGGAACTGCTGATCTGTCTGGGGGTGGACGAGGCCGCCGCCGACCGGGATGCCTGCGAGCTGGAGCACTCCGTCGGCCCCGAGAGCACCGCCGCATTCCGTGCCGCCCTGGCCCGGATGAAAGAATAAAAAGTCCTGAGATCATTTGATCTCAGGACTTTTTTGTCAGGCGGCTGCATTCCGGTGCGTTTTTGATGCGGAGCATAAAAAAACTCGTCGCAAGCGTTATATCGCTTGCGACGAGCTGGCGCAGAAGGAGGGATTTGAACCCTCGCGACGGTTCCCCGCCCTACTCCCTTAGCAGGGGAGCCCCTTCGGCCACTTGGGTACTTCTGCATAGCCGAATCAAAACTTTATTGCCTTGGTATGATAGCACGCCCGGACGGGAATGTCAAGAGATAGTTCGCCGATTCCCGGAAAACCGGGGAAATTTTTCCCCTGAAAATTTCCGGAATCCCACGATAATACTTTTTTTGTTCACAATTCCATGATATAATAACCCAGAATATCCTTTTGATACATGAAACAAGACTGCAGAAAGGCGGCTTTTATAAAAACATGGGAATTTTCAAAAAACTGTTCGGCTCCCACAGCGACCGGGAACTGAAACGCATTTACCCCATTGCGGACCGGGTCATGGCCCTGGACGGGGAATACAGCAAGCTCACCGATGAACAGCTGAAGGCCAAGACCGGGGAATTCAAAGAGCGCCTGGCCCAGGGCGAGACCCTGGATGACCTCCTGCCCGAGGCCTTCGCCACCGCCCGGGAGGCGGCATGGCGTGTGCTGGGCATGAAGCCCTACCGGGTGCAGGTCATCGGCGGCATCGTGCTCCATCAGGGGCGGATCGCCGAGATGCGCACCGGTGAAGGCAAGACCCTGGTGGCTGTCCTGCCGGCCTACCTGAACGCCCTGACCGGGGAAGGTGTGCACATCGTCACGGTGAACGACTATCTGGCCAAGCGCGACAGCGAGTGGATGGGCAAGGTGTACCGGTTCCTGGGCCTGAGCGTGGGCCTGATCATCCACGATGTGCCCCCCATGGAGCGCAAGGCCGCCTATGACGCGGATATCACTTACGGCACCAATAACGAGATGGGCTTTGACTACCTGCGGGACAACATGGCCATTTATAAGAGCCAGGTGGTCCAGCGGGGCCACGCCTTTGCCATCGTGGACGAGGTGGACTCCATCCTTATCGACGAGGCCCGTACGCCCCTGATCATCTCCGGCCAGGGGGACGAGTCCACGGACCTGTACCGGCTGGCAGAGGACTTCGTGGCCGGACTGAAGTGCAAGGTCTACACCAGTGTGGACAGCAAGGAAGAAGAGGACGAGAGTCTGGACGCGGACTACATCGTGGACGAGAAGGCCCGCACCGCCACGCTGACCCAGCGGGGCGTGAAAAAGGCCGAGGCCGCCTTCCAGATCGAAAACCTGTCTGATATCGAAAACTCCACCCTGTATCACCACATCAACCAGGCCCTGAGAGCTCACGGCATCATGAAGCGGGACATTGACTATGTGGTGAAGGACGGGGAAGTGCTCATCGTGGACGAGTTCACCGGCCGCATCATGCTGGGCCGGCGGTACAGCGAGGGCCTGCACCAGGCCATCGAGGCCAAGGAGCATGTGGATGTCCAGCGGGAGAACAAGACCCTGGCCACCATCACTTTCCAGAACTACGTCCGCCTGTACGGCAAGCTCTCCGGCATGACCGGCACGGCCAGGACCGAGGAAGAGGAGTTTGCCACCATCTACAAGCTGGACATCATCGAGATCCCCACCAACAAGCCCGTGGCCCGGATCGACCATCCCGATGTGATCTACAAGACCGACAACGCCAAATACAACGCGGTGATCGACCAGATCATTGCCTGCCATGAAAAGGGTCAGCCCGTGCTGGTGGGCACCGTCTCCATCGAGAAGAGCGAGCTGGTGTCCGCCCTGCTGAAAAAGCGGGGCATTCCCCACAATGTGCTCAACGCCAAGCACCATGAGAAGGAAGCGGAGATCGTGGCCCAGGCGGGCAAGCTGGGGGCCGTGACCATTGCCACCAACATGGCCGGCCGCGGCACGGATATCATGCTGGGCGGCAACGCGGAGTATCTGGCCAAGCAGGAACTGCGGAAGGCCGGGTATGAGGAGGAGATCATCTCCGAAGCCACTGGCTATGCCGACACGGACAACGAGCGCATCCTGGAGGCCCGGAAGCTCTATGCCGAGAGCATCGAGAAGCACAAGGCGGAGATCGCCGCGGAGGCGGAGGCTGTCCGGAAGGCCGGCGGTCTGTTCATCGTGGGCACCGAGCGCCATGAGGCCCGCCGGATCGACAACCAGCTGCGCGGCCGTGCCGGCCGTCAGGGCGATCCCGGCGAGAGCCGGTTCTTCATCTCCATGAACGATGATGTGATGCGTCTGTTCGGTGCGGAGCGGGTGAAGAACATGATGGACACCCTGAAGGTGGACGAGGATATGCCTCTGGAGAATAAGACCCTGACCAACGCCCTGGAACAGGCCCAGAAAACCGTGGAGAGCCGCCATTTCCAGGCCCGTAAGAGCGTGCTGGAGTTTGACGATGTCATGAACCAGCAGCGGAATCTGATCTACGAGCAGCGCCGGAAGGTGCTGGACGGGGAGGACCTGAGCAGCAGCATCGACGGCATGATCGTGGACTATGTGTCTTCCACCATCCGGGACGGCATGGGCGGGATGCCCATCGAGTCCCAGGCCCAGCTCACGGAGGTGCTCAAGCCCTTTGAGCAGCTGTTCCTCCGCCGGGGTGAGATTCAGGTGCCCGATGACCAGCTCCGCAGCCTGACGGCGGATCAGCTGGAGGATCTGGTGCTCCAGAAGGCGGACGCGGTGTATGAGGCCCGGGAAAAGGGCTTCGGCCTGCTGCCCGACGGCACCCCCCTCATGCGGGAGCTGGAGCGGGTGGTCCTGCTCCGGGTGGTGGATGAATACTGGATGGAGCACATCGATGCCATGAGCGACCTGAAAGACGGCATCTACCTCCGGGCCTACGCCAACCAGAAACCCATTGACGCCTATAAAAAGGAAGGCTTTGAGATGTTCGACGCCATGATCGCCGGCATCCGGGAGGAGACCGTTCGCCGGATGTTCACGGTGCAGGTGCGTCAGAACACCACGCTGGAGCGCAGGAGCGTGGCCAAAGTGAACAACACCGCCGGGGACGGCACCGTGAAGAAGGCCCCGGTGAAGAAGCTGAAGAAACCCGGCCGGAACGACCCCTGCCCCTGCGGCAAGCTGCGTCCCAACGGCCTGCCCATGAAATACAAGGATTGCTGCGGACGCAATCAATAAACTTTGCCTATGAATTTTATCGAGCACAATGACAACGGCGTGGTCTGGATGACCGCCCCGAATCTCACGGCCCGGCACGCGTTCACCACCCGCTTCGGCGGCGTGAGCGGGGATATCTGGGCGTCGCTGAACCTGGGGGAGCACCGGGGGGATGACCCGGAGAATGTCCGGGAGAACTACCGCCGGGTGAAACAGGCCACCGGCATCGACACGGACAGGCTGGTGTTCACCCGCCAGGTCCACGGCCGGGAGGTCCGCATCGCCACGGAAGCAGATATCCACACCCTGTTCACCCCTGTGCCCTATGAGGCGGACGGGCTGGTGACCAACATCCCCGGCCTGCCCATCACCTGCTTCATCGCCGACTGCGTCCCCCTGCTCATGGAGGACACCAGACACGGCGTCATCGCAGCCGTCCACTGCGGCTGGCGGTCCACGGTCCAGGACATCATGGCCGCCGCCGTGGAGAAGATGCTGCTGCTGGGGGCACAGCCCGGGGAGATCCGGGCCGCCATCGGGGAATCCATCGGCGCCTGCTGTTTTGAGACGGGCCCGGAGGTGCCGGAGGCGGTGTATGCCCTGCTGCCGGACTGGCACGAGGGCCTGGTCCGTCCGGGTAAAACGCCGGACAAATCCTATGTGGACCTGCGGGAGGCCATCCGCCGGCGGCTGGTGCAGCTGGGCGTCCCAGCGGAGCAGATCGCCGTGTCTGACGAGTGCACCATGTGCCGCCCGGACAAATACTGGTCCCACCGGGCCACCAAAGGCCAGCGGGGCCACCAGGCCGCCATGATCGTCCTGGATGACTGAAAACAAGGAACGAATCTGTATGGGAAATACGACAAAGAGGATACTGGCGGTGCTCCTGTCCGCCGCTTTGCTGCTGACGGCGGCGGGCTGCGGAAAGGACAAAGCCGCCGCGGACGGGGAGGACCCGGACGGGGAACTGACCATCGACCCCAATGTGAGCACCGTGAACATCAAGGCCCAGGACAATTTGTTCACCCTGGGGTATGACGCGGACTATACCATGGACCCCATTTCCACCACCAGCTCCGCCAATGCCCTGGTGGACCGGCTGGTGTATGAACTGGCGGTGGAGGTGGACCGGGAATTCAACGCCGTGCCCAATCTGATCACCGAATGGAGCACCACCAATGGCTATAACTGGAGCTTCAAGGTGGACACATCCGTCACCTTCCATGACGGCAGCCACCTGACGGCGGCGGATGTGGCCTATTCCATCAACCGGGCCCGTCGGTCGGATGCATATGGCACCCGGCTGAGCAAGGTCTGGGGCGTGAGTGCCATGGACGATGAGACGGTGCTGATCACACTGACAGAGACGAACTATCTGTTCCCCCGGCTGCTGGCCATTCCGGTGGTGAAGGGGGAGGATATTGACGGCCTGCCCATGGGGACCGGCCCCTATGTGTTCTCCGAGGACCTGACCCAGCTCACGGTCTATCAGGGCTACCGGATGGCGGACGAGATGCCCATCGATGTGATCTACCTCCATGAAAACGGGGACGCGGAGCAGACCATCTCCGATTACAGCAGCTCTCTCATCGACCTGGTCATCAACGACCCCACGGGCCTGTCCCGTCTGGGATACGGCGCCAATAACGAGACCCGGTATTTCACCACCACGAACCTGCAGTATATTGGCCTGAACCAGAAGCGCGAGTTCACCTGCTATCAGAACTGCCGGTACGCCCTGAACTATGGGGTGGACCGGGACTACATCGTGGAGACAATTCTGGGCGGTTCGGCGGTGAAAACAATGCTCCCCATCTGCCCGGACAGCGACTTGTACAACACCGATCTGGCGAAACGATATGAATACAGCCTGGACACCTGCAAGGGACTGCTGGCCTCGGCGGGGGTGCAGGATTACGATGAGGACGGCCTGCTGGAGTATCAGCTTCCCGGTGGCTATGCCAAGATCAACCTGGACTTCATCGTCTGCTCGGACAACACTGACAAGGTGAAGGCTGCCCAGAAGATTGCCGCCGACCTGGAGTCCATCGGCATCGGCGTTTCCGTCCGGCAGCTGAGCTGGGACGAGTATAAGGCGGCCATCGTGGCGGGGAATTATGACCTGTTCTACGGGGAGATCAAGCTCACCGCCGACTTCAACCTGACGGATATGCTCACCACCAAGGGCGGCAAAAATTTCTACGGGATCGATAACGCCGATTATTATGAGTACATTTCCGCCTACCTGACCGCGCCCACAGACGAGGAGCGGGCGCAAACCTGCGACTATATGTGCCAGTTCCTGGCGGAGCAGGCGGCCATCATCCCCATCTGCTTTGAAAAGCAGCAGGTGCTCACCCACCGGGATGTGGTCTCCGGCATTGAGGCAACCCAGTACAATGTGTTCTACAATCTGAAGAACTGGACCATCAACACCGATATCACACAATGAGAGGGGATTTTTATGACAAATGAAGAACTGCTGAAGATCGCGGAAAAAGCGGCGGAAAATTCCTATTCCCCCTACTCCCACTTCCGGGTGGGCGCGGCGCTGGAATGCAGCGACGGGTCGGTATTCACCGGCTGCAATGTGGAAAACTGTGCCTACGGCTGCGCCATCTGCGGAGAACGCACTGCTATGGTGAAAGCGGTGAGTGAGGGACACCGGGACTTTGTCCGGCTGGCGGTCACCAGTCCGGACAGTGTGGACTGGGCCATGCCCTGCGGCCAGTGCCGCCAGTTCATGGCGGAGTTCAATCTGGACATGGATGTGATCATCGGCCGGCAGGACGGACAGTTCATGATTCTGAAGGTCCGGGAGCTGCTGCCCTGGTCTTTCAACCCCGACAATCTGCCCTGAGCAGCAGATCAGGAGAAATCAAAGGGAGAACGATATGAAAGGAACGCGGACGCTGTCGCTGGTACTGGCTGTGGTTCTGCTGCTGGGCAGCATTACCACCGTCTCCGCCCGCACCGGCACGGCAAAATCTTTTTCCGATGTCCCGGACAACGCCTGGTATCAGGATGAGCTGAACAGCCTGACCAGTCTGGAGATCATCAAAGGCTATGAGGACGGTACCTTCCACCCGGAGGAAAAACTGACCCGGGGGGAGTTCATCACCATGCTCTTCAACGCCACGGAGACCGCTGTCATGATGTATGACGATAATTCCATCCATTGGGCACAGCCCTACTGGAACGCCCTGAACGATATGGGCATCATCGCCGGCAGCGGCATCAAGTGCTCCAAAGAGAGCCTGAGCGGCACCATTACCCGCAACGAGATGGCGGTGCTCATCACGAACACGCTGTACAAAGCCGGGTTCGAGGACAAGGTCACGCTGGATAATGCCGGTCTGATCATCAAGGATTACAGCGCCATTCCCACAAATTACCAATATTATGTGGAGCAGGCCTACGGCAAGGGCATCCTCACCGGCTACAGCGACGGCACCTTCGGTGGCAGCAATGGCCTGAGACGGTGCGAGGCTGTGGCGGTGGTGTACCGGATGCTGTTTGCCAATGACCGGATCATGCCCACCGGCTCCACTACCGTGAAGCCGGACTATACCCCCGTGGCTGTCCAGTGGCAGAACAAGGGCTGGATCGATGCTTACGGCCACGCCAGTCTGGACCTGCGGAAGGTCCTGTTCGGGGATGCCAACAAGACCTATTTTGCATCCCGGCAGGAAGCCGGGGACCGCCTGGTCGCCGTGACGGTTCCGGTGTGGAAGCTGAACAATGCCGGCGGGAAGTATTCCTCCACGGAGACCGTGGTGGTAAATGCGGCTGTGGCCGAGGATGTGCTGGCCATCTTCCAGCAGATCTTCGATGACCCGGAGCAGTTCCCCATCCAGGGCATCAGCAGCTACCGGAACACGGATACCATGCGCCACTCCTGGGGCTGCGCCATTGACATCAACCCCGGCTATAACGCCGAGTGCCGGGCCTATTACAGCAGCGGCACCGTGCAGTTCACCAGCGGCAGCGGCTGGTGGCCGGTGGGAACGGAAAAGACCATGTTTGCCGGATCCCTCACGGAGCCCAGCCCCTATTCCATCGGGGCGAACAGCAGCGTGGTGAAGGCCTTCACCGATTACGGCTGGGGCTGGGGCGGACAGGGTTACAGCGTCCGCAACGACAACACCCAGAAGTTCGACTATATGCACTTCTCCATCATGCCGTCGGGCGGTTAATCGTTCAAACCTGTCGGCTGGAACAGGGAAATGCCTGTTCCCGTCTGCGGACGGAAATTCTGCGAAGCGTTAATTATAATGTATGCGGCCCTGGCATCTGCCGGGGCCGTGTGATTCCTGTGATGGCAAAAATGAACCCGGCGGGTCACTCACTGGACCCGCCGGGTTCATCTTCCTGCAGACAGCTTTCGATCATGCTGACCACCACATTATTGAAGCTGGTGTCATTTTCCTTTGCGATTTTGTCAATCTGGTCTATTAAGGTTTGTTTAAGATAAATCGTCTTATAACCCGCTTCCACTTTCTTTTTCGTCTGCTTCGGGACGAACGCCATGCGCCTCACCTCTGCGTCCATTGTATGGTACAATAAAGGACTTTAATACATTAGAAATTTCTATTGTAAAACTTGCTGGACTGTGGTATGTTGTCGGCAGGTGATGGAAATGATCGATTACGAGGAAATGTACTACAAAATGGTCCGGGCATCGGAGCAGGCTATCAATATTCTGATCCAGGCCCAGCGGGAATGCGAGGAATTGTATCTCAATGCCCGGGAAACGCCGGTGGTCATGCTGCCCGGAAGGAAAACCGGGGGAGATGACGCCGGTTTGCCAACATCCACAAAAATAAAATGAGATTTTCTTATAAAAATGAGAAAACGCCCTTGACAACGGGGGCGTTTTTTGTTATCTTATTAGGGCGCCTGAGAAAGGGCGCACTATGCGATGAAGCTGGAGATTGCTCGGAGACGAGGTAACTTCAGTGGAGTATGTCCGCTGGCGGCAGCTGCCGCTGGGGAATCGGGCGGCTGAGACTTTTCCGTACAGGCGTATATCGCCCGCACGGAGATAAACCGGCCAGATCTGGCAACGACGCGATTGCGGTCTCTTCCATCAGGGGGAACGCCGCGCAAGCGCCGCGGCTGGTGTCCGCAGGGACACAAGCTGTTTGCAGGAGCCGGTTTGTTTTTCGGGCAGGATCTGATACGCACGGTTGAGTGTATGGATTAGCTCATCCGTACGACAGAGATCCGGTGTGGCCAATGGCACCGGAAAAAATCGTACGAATCGGAGGAAAACATCATGGCACAGAAAAACTCTATCCGCATCCGTCTCAAAGCCTACGATCATCAGCTGATCGACAAGGCCGCCGAGACCATCGTGGAAACCGCCAAGCGCACCAATGCGAAGGTTTCCGGCCCCATCCCTCTCCCCACCGAGAAGGAAATCATCACCATCCTGCGCGCAACGCACAAATATAAAGACTCCAGAGAGCAGTTTGAGCGTCGCACGCACAAGCGTCTCATCGACATCATCGGACCCACCCAGGAGACTGTCAACGCTCTGATGAGCCTGGAGCTGCCCGCCGGCGTCGAAATCGAGATCAAGCTGTAAGACACAGCGAACCCTTCGCGGAGCGTTCCGCGGCCCACAACCCGTTATCACCCAACGGTCCGCAGCTTGCGAGTGCGGACGGGGTCAAGTCAGCAGCCTCTTGGCCGTGAGCCTACGCGAGCTGACCAATAACCTGAAGGAGGAAATACTATGAAAAAGGCCATCATCGGCAAGAAGGTCGGCATGACGCAGATCTTCGACGAGGCGGGCAAGGTCATCCCTGTCACCGTCATCGAGGCCGGCCCCTGCACCGTCGTCCAGAAGAAGACGGTGGAAACGGACGGCTACAATTCCGTTCAGCTGGGTTTTGAAGAAATCCCTGAAAGAAAGCTCACCAAACCTGCAAAGGGTCACTTCGACAAGAACGACCTGAAGTACCAGAAGCACCTGCACGAGTTCCGTCTGGAAGACATCAGCCAGCTGGAAGTCGGCGATGTGCTGAAGGCTGACACCTTCGCCGAAGGCGACAAGGTGGATGTCACCGGCACCAGCAAGGGCCACGGCTACGCCGGCGTTGTGAAACGCTACAATGCCCAGCGCACCCCCATGACCCACGGCGGCGGCCCTGTGCATCGT
This sequence comes from Oscillospiraceae bacterium, assembly GCA_022779345.1. GTDB lineage: Bacteria > Bacillota > Clostridia > Oscillospirales > Oscillospiraceae > HGM13010. Next base: position 13,467 of record JALFTG010000057.1, read on the forward strand.
CACCTGGGCTCCATGGGCTCCAGCACCGATCCCTCCCGCGTGTTCAAGGGACACATCGGCGCCGGTCACATGGGCGTGGATCAGGTCACCGTCCAGAACCTGGATGTGGTCAAGGTTGATCCCGAACTGAACATGATCGTCATCCGCGGCGCCATTCCCGGCCCCAAGGGCGGCATCGTGTATATCAAGAACACCGTCAAGAATGCGAAGGTCAAGGGCGCTGGTGCTTCTATCAGCCTGAACCCGCAGAAGGCCTCCGGCAGAAATCCTCAGAAGGCTTCTGCCCGTACGAAGTAAGGAAAGGAGAGTTTCATAAATGCCTATTGCAAATGTGTTTAATATGGCCGGCGAGCAGGTCGGTACCATTGAGCTCTCCGAAGCCGTCTTCGGCATTGAGCCCAACAAGGCTGTTCTGCATGCTTCCGTCAAGAACTACCTGGCCAACCAGAGACAGGGCACCCAGAGCGCCCTCACCCGCGCCGAAGTTTCCGGCGGCGGCAAGAAGCCCTGGAGACAGAAAGGCACCGGCCGCGCCCGTGCAGGCAGCACCCGTGCTCCCCAGTTCACACACGGTGGTATTGTGTTTGCTCCCAAGCCCCGGGATTACAGCTACACCATGAACAAGAAGGAAAAGAGACTGGCTCTGAAGTCCGCTCTGTCCGACAAGGCCCTGGCTGGCGATATCATCGTCATCGACGGCCTGCAGGCGGAGGAGATCAAGACCAAGGCCTTCAAGTCCTTCCTGGACAAGGTCGGCGCTGACTCCAAGGCCATGGTCATCACCGAGACCGTGGACGAGAAGGTTGTCAAGTCCGCCCGGAACATTCCCGGCGTGACCACCACAACCGCTTCCATCCTCAACCCCTACGAGATTCTGAACACCCGCAAGCTGGTTGTCGACAAGGCAGCCATCGCCAAGATCGAGGAGGTGTACGCATAATGGCAAGAACCGCTTACGATGTCATCATTCGGCCCATCATCACCGAACAGTCCATGGAAGACCTTGACATTAAGAAGTACGCTTTCGAGGTCGCCAAGGATGCCAACAAAGTCGAGATCAAGCAGGCCATCGAGGAGATCTTCGGTGTCACCGTGATCAATGTTACCACAGCCACCGTCCGCGGCAAGAAGAAACGCCAGGGCGTGATGCCTGCCGGTTACCAGAAGACCTGGAAAAAGGCAGTCGTCAAGCTCAGCGCCGACTCCAAGGACATTGAGCTGTTCCAGGACATGGTCTAAGGAGGTATAGGAAATGGCTATCAAAACTTACAGACCCACTACTCCGGCCAGAAGACACATGTCTGTTTCCGGCTTCGAGGGTGTTGACAAGCACGCCAAGCCGGAGAAGAGCCTGGTCACAGTTCAGAAGAAGCATTCCGGCCGCAACAGCTACGGCCGCATCACCGTCCGCCACAAAGGCGGCGGCAACCGTCAGAAGTATCGTATTATCGACTTCAAGCGCAACAAGCTGGATGTGGAAGGCACCGTTCTCCGCCTGGAGTACGACCCCAACCGCTCCGCTTTCATCGCCCTGGTGGAGTACACCGACGGCGAGAAGCGCTATATCCTGGCTCCTATGGGCCTGACCGCCGGCGACAAGGTGATTTCTTCCGCCAACGCCGACATTAAGCCCGGCAATGCTCTGCCCCTGCAGAACATTCCCGTCGGTACCGTGATCCACAACATCGAGCTGTACCCCGGCAAGGGCGGTCAGCTGGTCCGCAGCGCCGGCGTTGCCGCACAGCTGATGGCCAAGGAGAACGGTATGGCTACCGTCCGTCTGCCCTCCGGCGAGTTCCGCAAGGTCCGCCTGAACTGCATGGCCACCATCGGCCAGGTGGGCAACGCCGATCACGCCAACATCCACATCGGCAAGGCCGGCCGTAAACGCCATATGGGCGTCCGTCCCACGGTCCGCGGCTCTGTCATGAACCCCAATGACCATCCCCACGGCGGCGGCGAAGGCAAGAGCCCTGTTGGTCGTCCCGGCCCTGTTACCCCCTGGGGCAAACCGGCTCTGGGCTACAAGACCCGCAAGACCAAGAATCCGACCGACAAGTTCATTGTCAAGCGTCGCAACACGAAGTGAGGAGGGAATCTTAAATGAGCAGAAGTATCAAAAAAGGCCCTTACGCTGCTCCCGAGCTGCTTAAGAGAGTCGATGAAATGAATCAGGCCGGCGAGAAGAAGGTTCTGAAGACCTGGAGCCGTTCTTCCACCATTTTCCCCTCCTTCGTTGGCCACACCATCGCCGTCCACGACGGCCGCCGTCATGTTCCCGTGTATATCACCGAGGATATGGTCGGCCACAAGCTGGGCGAGTTCGCCCCCACCCGTACCTTCCGTGGTCACGCCGGAAGCAAGACCGGCAAGTAAGGAGGAGAGCACATGGAAGCAAAAGCAGTCCTGAAATTTGCGCGTATCTCTCCCCGTAAGGTCGAGATCGTCTGCGATCTGATCCGCGGCAAGGATACGAAGTACGCCATGGCTGTCATGGAGAACACCCCCAAGGCCGCCTGCGAGCTGATGACCAAGCTGCTGAAGAGCGCTTGCGCCAACGCTGAGAACAATTTCGAAATGGATCCTGACAACCTGTATGTCAAGGAAGCCTATGTGACGCCCGGCCCCATCCTGAAGAGAATGCGGTTCGTGTCCCGTGCCGGTGTGCACCGCGTCAACAAACGGACCAGCCACATCACCATCGTCGTGGCTGAGAAAGAATAAGGGAGGAGGCAGAATATGGGACAGAAAGTTAATCCCCACGGCATGCGCGTGGGCGTCATCAAAGACTGGGATTCCAGATGGTACGCCAGAGAAGACAAAGTCGGCGATCTGCTGGTCGAAGACTACAACATCCGCAAGTACCTGAAAAAGACCCTGTATTCCGCAGGCGTCCCCAAGATTGAGATCGAGCGTGACTCCAACGGCGTGCGTATCTTCATCCACTGCTCCAGACCCGGTGTTGTCATCGGCAAGGGCGGTGCTGAGATCCAGCGCCTGGAGGGCGAAGTGGAGAAGATGATCGGCAAGAAGGTCAAGATCTCCATCATCGAAGTCCGCACTCCCGACACCGATGCTCAGCTGGTGGCTGAGAGCGTGGCACAGCAGCTGGAGAAGCGTATCTCCTACCGCCGCGCCATGAAGAACGCCATGGGCCGCGCCATGAGAATGGGCGCTCTGGGTATCAAGATCATGGTGTCCGGCCGTATCGGCGGCGCCGAGATTGCCCGCAGCGAGTGCTATCATGAGGGCACCATCCCCCTGCAGACCCTCCGCGCAGACATCGACTACGGCTTCGCTGAGGCTGCCACCACCTACGGCCGCCTGGGCGTGAAGGTCTGGATTTACAAGGGCGAAGTCCTGAGCCAGACCCTGCGTACCACTCCCCGCACCATGGACCTGAGCAAGGCCGGTGAGGAGAAGCGCCGTGACGACCGCAGAGGCGGACGCCGCAATGACCGCAGAGGCGGTGACCGCGGCGGCTACAACCGTGACCGCAGACAGGGCGGCGACCGGGGCGGCTACAACCGCGACGGCCAGAGACCTCCCCGTCAGTCTGCTCCGAAAGAAGGAGGTAACGCGTAATGTTGATGCCTAAAAGAGTGAAGTACCGCAGAGTGCAGCGCGGCCGCATGACCGGCAAGGCTACCCGCGGAAACTTCGTTGCTTACGGTGATTACGGCCTGGTGGCTACTGAGCCCTGCTGGATCACCTCCAACCAGATCGAAGCAGCCCGTATCGCCATGACCCGCTACACCAAGCGCGGCGGTAAGGTCTGGATCAAGGTTTTCCCTGACAAGCCCGTGACCGCGAAGCCCGCTGAGACCCGTATGGGTTCCGGTAAAGGTTCTCCCGAGTACTGGGTTGCAGTTGTCAAGCCCGGCAGAGTGCTGTTCGAGATCGCCGGTGTTTCCGATGAAGTGGCGCGCGAGGCTATGCGTCTGGCCAGCCACAAGCTCCCCTGCAAGACGAAGATTGTCAAGAAGGGCGAAGAGTTCGAAGGTGGTGAATAAGATGAAGGCAAGTGAAATCCGTTCTATGTCCCCTGATCAGCTTGACAAGAAGCTCGTTGAGCTCAAGCGCGATCTGTTCATGCTCCGTATGCAGCTGGCCACCAACCATCTTGATAACCCCACGAAGATCACAGCTGTCCGTCGTGATATTGCCCGAGTCAAGACTGTCATCCGTGAAAAAGAACTCGAGCAGTGAGGAGGAAAGGTAAATGAGCGAAGTAAGAACAACCTCTCGTAAGGTTCGTGTGGGCAAGGTCGTCTCCGACAAGATGGACAAGACCGTCGTCGTCATCGTGGAAGACCGCGTCGCACACAAGAAATATAAGAAGATCATCGGCAAGACCTACCGCCTCAAAGCACATGACGAGAACAACGAGTGCGGTGTTGGTGACATTGTCAGAGTGATGGAGACCCGCCCCCTGTCCAAGGACAAGAGATGGCGTGTGGTCGAGATCGTTGAAAAGGCTAAGTAAGGAGGCGGCACAACATGATTCAGGAAGAAAGCTATCTGAAGGTCGCTGATAATACCGGCGCCAAAGAGATCAAGTGCATCCGCGTGCTGGGCGGCTCCAAGCGGAAATACGCTTCCGTCGGCGATGTGATCGTCGCTTCCGTGCGTAAGTGCGCCCCCGCCAGCAGCGTGAAGAAGGGCGATGTGGTCAAGGCCGTTGTCGTCCGCACCACCAAGGCTGTTCGTCGTGCTGACGGTACCTATGTCCGTTTCGACGAGAATGCTGCCGTTCTGATCAAGGATGACCACAACCCCGTGGGCACCCGTATCTTTGGGCCTGTCGCACGCGAGCTGCGTGACAAGGATTACATGAAGATCCTGTCTCTGGCTCCCGAAGTCATTTAAGGAGGCTCGAAGTATGAATATCAGAACTGGCGATAATGTGATTGTCCTGTCCGGCAAGGACAAGGGCAAAACCGGCAAGGTCATTCGTGCCGATGTCAAGGGCATGAAGGTCGTTGTGGAAGGCGTGAATGTTGCCACCAAGCACCAGGCTCCCAGAAAGCAGGGCCAGGAAGGCGGCATCATCAAGGTGGAGACCCCCATCTATGTCTCCAAGGTCCAGGTTGTCTGCCCCAAGTGTGGCAAGCCCACCCGCGTCGCCCACAAGTTTGATGCCGATGGCAACAAATCCCGCGTCTGCAAGAAGTGCGGCGCGAATCTGTAAGAAAGGGGAACAGTGAAATGCCTACTTTGAAGACTAAGTATCAGGAAGAAATTGCTCCCGCTCTCATGCAGAAGTTCCAGTATAAGTCCGTGATGCAGATTCCCCGTCTGGAGAAGGTCGTTGTGTCCGTCGGCTGCGGCGACTGCAAGGACAACGCCAAGGCTCTGGACGCTGTCATCAAAGATATCTCCGCCATCACCGGTCAGAAGGCCGTTGCCACCGTGGCCAAGAAGTCCGTGGCAAACTTCAAGCTGCGTGAAGGCATGAAGGTCGGCGTGAAGGTCACCCTCCGCGGCGACAGAATGTGGGAGTTCCTGGACAGACTGTTCAACATCGCCCTGCCCCGTGTCCGCGACTTCCGCGGCATTTCCGGTGAGGCATTTGACGGCCGCGGCAACTACAGCCTGGGCCTGAAGGAGCAGATCATCTTCCCGGAAATCGAGTATGACAAGATCGAGAAGCTGCGGGGCATGAACATCGCGATCATTACCACCGCGAACACCGATGAGGAAGCAAAGGAACTGCTGACTCTGCTGGGTGCTCCGTTCGTCACCAAGGCTTAAGGGAGGTCAAGATTATGGCGAAGAAATCCATGAAAGTGAAACAGCAGAGAGAGCCCAAGTACTCCACTCGTGCTTACACCCGCTGCAAGATCTGCGGCCGTCCCCACTCCTACCTGCGCAACTACGGCATCTGCCGTATCTGCTTCAGAGAGCTGGCTTACAAGGGCGAGATCCCCGGCGTGAAGAAGGCTTCCTGGTAATTGAAAAAACCCATCAGCGCGGCACCATGGATTTCCATGGTGCCCGCTTTTGCGTTCTGAAGGGAGAATTTTCCCCTGTCATTGTGCCCAATCAAATGCGTTTTTTCGCAGAAATTAGCTGTGCAACTATACGAAATTTATAAAAACCCCAAAAATCTGCCCCTGAAGGTTTGAAACTTCTTTACAAATATTTATTTTAGAAGTATAATGACTTGTCACTTCATGGAGTGCAGTATTTTTCTGCGCTTTTTTGCAGCGTGACCGGTATGAAACCCGGTAAAAAACGGTAAAATCCGCGTGAGCGGTTTTTATAGTCGGGGAAATAACCCAACCCCGGCGGGGATGGCGAAAGGCCGCAGCTAATCAGGTATTAGTGTGGAACCTCGCCGCCTGAACAGGACCGGCAAAGCCGGACTGTAACTCTAATACAGGAGGAAACATTATGCAGATCACAGACCCCATCGCAGACATGCTGACCCGAATCCGCAACGCCGGAACCGCAAAGCATGAGACCGTCGATGTCCCTGCGTCCAAGATGAAGATCTCCATCGCCCAGATCCTTCTCGACGAAGGCTATATCAAGGGCTTCCAGATCATCGATGACGGCACTCAGGGCATCATCCGCATCACTCTCAAGTACCTGCCCGGTAAGCAGAGAGTGATCCAGGGACTCCGCAGAGTCTCCAAGCCCGGCCTGCGGGTTTACGCAGGCGCTGACGAACTGCCCCGCGTCCTGAACGGCCTGGGCATCGCCATCATTTCCACATCCAAAGGCGTCATGACCGATAAGGAAGCCCGCAAGCTCCATGTCGGCGGTGAAGTCCTGGCATTTGTGTGGTAAGGGAGGTACGCTGATATGTCTAGAATTGGTAGAGCTCCTATTGCCGTCCCCGCTGGCGTTGAAGTCAAGATCGACGGCTCCCACATCTCCGTCAAAGGCCCCAAGGGCCAGCTGGAAAGAGACATTGTCCCCTCCATCACCGTGGAGCAGGAAGGCAATGTGCTGCATGTGAAGCGTGCAACTGACAACAAGCTGGATCGTTCCCTGCACGGTCTGACCCGTACTCTGATCCACAACATGGTGGTTGGCGTGACCGATGGCTTCCAGAAGAAGCTGGAGATCAACGGCGTTGGCTATCGTGCTGAGAAGAAGGGCACCCAGGTCGTTCTGAAGCTGGGTTACTCCCACGATGTGACCATCGATGAGACCGATGACATCAAGCTGGATGTCCCCGATGCCAACACCATCATCGTCAAGGGCATTGACAAGCAGAAGGTTGGCCAGTTTGCAGCGGAAGTCCGCAGCAAGAGACCTCCCGAACCCTATAAGGGCAAGGGCATCAAGTACGACTACGAAGTCGTCCGTCGCAAAGTCGGTAAGTCCGGCAAGAAATAAGGAGGTGTGCTGAATGATTAAGAGAGCTGACGCAAAGGCCGCTCGCCTGAAGCGGCATCAGAGAATCCGCGGCAAGATCTCCGGCACCCCCGAGAGACCTCGTCTGAGCGTTTATAGAAGCGAAAACCACATTGTTGCACAGATTATCGATGATGTGGCCGGCAACACCCTGGTTGCCGCTTCTTCCCACGAGAAGGGCTTTGCTGCCAAGGGCGGCAACTGCGAGGGCGCTGCTCTGGTGGGCAAGACCCTGGCTGAGCGCGCACTGGCCAAAGGCATTGAAGAAGTCGTGTTTGACCGCGGCGGCTATGTGTACCACGGCCGCGTGCAGGCACTGGCTGAAGGCGCCCGCGAGGGCGGCCTGAAATTCTGAGCGGGAGGAGGAAACAACAATGGCTGAAATGACCGAAAAGACTCAGAGAACTGACAGACCCGAGCGTTCCGACCGCCGCGACCGCGGTGACAGACGGGATCGTCGTGACAGACGGCCCAGAGAGGAAGCGCCTCAGGAATTCACCGAAACCGTTGTGGCCCTCAACCGTGTTTCCAAGACCGTCAAGGGCGGCCGTGTGGCGAAATTCTCCGCACTGTGCGTCGTCGGTGACGGCAAGGGCCGTGTAGGCTACGGCCTGGGCAAGGCAAGCGAAGTTTCCGAAGCCATCCGCAAGGGAATCGAAGCTGCCAAGAAGAATGTGACCACCATCACCATGGTCGGCACCACCATTCCTCACGAAGTGATTGGCGAGTTCGGCGCCGGCCGCGTGCTGCTGAAGCCCGCTGCCCCCGGTACCGGCGTGATCGCCGGCGGCGCTGTGCGTGCGGTGGTGGAAGCCGCCGGCATCAAGGACATCCGTACCAAGTGCCTGCGCTCCAACAACCCCCAGAATGTTGTCGCCGCCACCATGGCAGGCCTGAAGAGCCTGCGCGATGTGAATCAGGTTGCTGCCGTCCGCGGCAAGACTCCTGATGAGATCCTGGGTTAAGGAGGGGCTGACATGGCAAATCTGAGAATTAAGCTCGTCAAGAGCCTGAACGGAAGACTGGATAAGCACATTGCGACTGCTGAATCTCTGGGTCTCTACAAGATCGGCAACGAGACCGTCCAGCCCGATAACCCCCAGACCAGAGGCAAGATCGCAAAGATCGGCTATCTCCTCCAGGTCACGGAAGAATAAGGAGGGCGTAACACCATGTATATCAATGAACTTTCTCCGGTGGAAGGCTCCACCCATGTGGCAAAGAGAAAAGGCAGAGGCCATGCTACCGGCAACGGTAAGACCGCTGGCCGCGGCCACAAGGGCCAGAAGGCCCGTTCCGGCGGCGGCGTCCGCATTGGCTTCGAAGGCGGCCAGATGCCCCTGGCCCGTCGTATTCCCAAGAGAGGCTTCAACAATATCTTCGCAAAGCCCCTGGAGGCTGTGAATGTCTCCGTGCTCAACAAGTTTGAGGACGGCGCTGTGGTCGATGCACAGGCTCTGCTGGACGCCGGCATTCTGTCCAAGTGCGAATACGGCGTGAAGTTCCTGGGCTGCGGCGAAGTGTCCAAGAATGTCACCGTCAAGGCTTCCGCCTTCTCCGAATCCGCAAAAGCAAAGATCGAGGCTGCAGGCGGAAAGGCTGAGGTGGTCTAAGTGCTCGAGACTATGCGTAATGCATGGAAGGTCGAAGACATTCGGAAAAAGCTGATCTTTACCATTGTCATCCTCCTTCTGTATCGCATTGGCAACGCGGTTCCCGTTCCCTATGTGGACACGGCCAACCTGGCCCTGTACTTCCAGCAGTTGGAGAACACGGTCCTGGGTCTGTGGAACACCATGTCCGGCGGCGCTTTCTCTCAGGCGACCATCTTCGCCCTGAGCATCCAGCCGTATATCAACGCATCCATCATTATGCAGCTGCTGACCATCGCCATTCCTGCCCTGGAGAGACTCTCCAAGGAAGGCGGCGAGGAAGGCAGAAAGAAAATCGCAAGCATCACCCGTTATGTGACGGTTCTGATCGGTCTGCTGCAGGGCTTCGCCTACTACATGCTGATCAGAAACAATGGTCTGCTGACTGCCGACGGTGAGACCCTCTGGGCTGCCATCGTCATCGTCCTGACCTTCACCTCCGGCTCCGCCATCATCATGTGGCTGGGCGAGCAGATCACCGAGTTCGGTATCGGCAACGGTATCTCCGTGATCCTGTTTGCCAGCATCGTGTCCCGGTTCCCCTCCGGTATCGCTACCATGGTCACCAATCTGTCCAACTGGTTTAAGGTGCGCTCCGGCGCCCTGACCCTGGACGCTCTGACCAGTAGCTATACCTCCCAGGGTTACAGCGAAGCTGTGGCGGCGGAACAGGCACAACGCGTCCTTGACAGCGCCCTGGCACCCTGGACACTGGCTCTGGTGCTGGTGGGCGCCCTGGCCCTGGTCATTCTGATCGTCATCGTGAACGATGCCGAGCGCCGCATCCCCGTGCAGTACTCCAAGCGCGTGGTTGGCCGGAAAATGTACGGCGGCCAGAGCACCAACCTGCCCCTGAAGGTGAATATGTCCGGCGTTATGCCCATCATCTTCGCCCAGTCTCTGGCATCCCTGCCCGCCACCATCTGCATGCTGTTCGGCATCACCCAGTACAGCACCGGCTTCTGGGGCGGTTTCCTGCGGGTGTTCAACAGCTCCAGCGTCCTGTACGCCATCATTTACCTGCTGCTGATCATCTTCTTCGCGTACTTCTACTCCACCATCCAGTTCAACCCCATCGAGGTGGCCAACAACCTGAAGAAGAACGGCGGCTTCATCCCCGGCATCCGTCCGGGCCGGCCCACCAGCGAATACCTGTCCAAGGTGCTGAATAAGATCACTCTGTTCGGTGCCATCTATTTGAGTATCGTTGCTGTGGCGCCCATTATTATCAGCATTTGCTCCACCAGCGCCGCCAACTGCGGTGTGAACCTCGGCGGAACATCTATCATCATCGTTGTCAGCGTGGCACTTGAGACGGTCCGTGCTCTGGAAGCTCAGATGATCATGCGCAACTACAAGGGTTTCCTGGAATAATCGGAGGGAAAGCTGATGAAACTTGTACTTTTGGGCGCTCCTGGCGCCGGTAAAGGTACACAGGCAGAGATCCTGTGCAAGAAACTGAACATTCCCACCATCTCCACAGGCAACATCCTGCGGGCGGCCGTGAAAAACGGCACGCCCGTGGGTTTGAAAGCCAAGGAGTACATGGATCAGGGCGCGCTGGTGCCCGATGAAGTCATCATCGGCATTGTGTGCGAGCGTCTGGCGGAACCGGACTGCGCCAACGGATTTATTCTGGACGGCGTGCCCCGGACCATCCCCCAGGCCGAAGCCCTGGAGGCCAACGGCATTGACATCGACTGCGCGCTCTCCATTGAGATCGCCGATGAGACCATCATCGACCGGATGTCCGGCCGCCGGACCTGCCCCAACTGCGGCGCGTCCTTCCATGTGGTGTCCAATCCACCCAAACAGGAGGGAATCTGCGACAGCTGCGGCAGCGCGCTGACCATCCGGAAGGATGACGCTCCCGAGACCGTCAAGGCCCGCCTGGTCACCTATCACACGGAGACCGAGCCGCTGAAGGCCTTCTATGAGCAGCGTGGTAAGCTGAAGGCTGTGGAGAATCAGTCCACAATCGAAGCCACTACGGCTGAGATCTGCAGAGTGTTGGGGATCTGACCATGCCCATCATCGTAAAATCTCCCAGAGAGATTGAGTTCATGCGCAAGGCGGGGAAAATCACCGCCGGCGCACGAACCATCGCCCGACAGGCCATCCGCGACGGTGTCACCACCGAGCAGATCGACCAGGAAGTTTACAACTATATCACCAAGTCCGGCGCAACTCCTTCTTTCCTGCATTACGGCGGGTTCCCCGCCAGCGCCTGCATCTCGGTGAATGAGGAATTGATCCACGGTATTCCCGGCCCCAGGGTCATCCGCACCGGCGACATTGTCAGTGTGGATGTGGGTGCCAAAATCCACGGATTCCACGGCGACTGTGCCGGCACCTATCCCTGCGGAGAGGTGTCTGAGGAAGCAAAGGAACTGATGCGGGTCACCCGTGAGAGCTTCTTTGTGGGCATCAAATATGCAAAGGCGGGCAACCGCCTGGGTGATATTGGAGCCGCTATTCAGGAATATGTGGAACGCCATGGATACAGCATCGTGAGAGAGTATGTGGGCCACGGCGTGGGCGCCGATCTTCACGAAGCACCGGAAGTCCCCAACTATGGCAGGGCAGGGCACGGTCCCCGGCTTGTCAAGGGCATGACCATTGCGGTGGAACCCATGGTCAACGCCGGCGGTGCGGCGATTCGGGTACTGGACAACGACTGGACTGTCGTAACTGTCGACGGCCGGCTGTGTGCCCATTACGAGAACACCATCTGCATCACCGACGGGGAACCGGAAATTTTGACAATGGCAGACGATATTTGATGAGCGCAGCTGATCGAGGAGGTTAAGTATGTCGAAAGACGAAGAAATCGAACTTGAGGGTACGGTCGTCGAGGCTCTGCCCAATACGATGTTCAAAGTAGACATTGGCAACGGCCATGTCATTTTGGCACACATTTCCGGTAAGCTCCGGATGAACTACATTCGTATTCTCCCAGGCGATAAGGTGACGGTTCAGATGTCTCCGTACGATCTGACCCGGGGCCGCATTACCTGGAGAAGTAAATAGGAGGTTTAAAAAATGAAAGTTAGACCGTCCGTAAAGCCCATGTGCGAGAAATGCAAAATCATCAAGCGCAAGGGCAAGGTCATGGTTATCTGCGAGAACCCCAAGCATAAGCAGAGACAGGGCTGAGCCATTCCAAATACGGTCCTGAACACAATCCACCACAGCCGCGCCGCAAACGGAGGCTCCCTCCGGCGGGATGAAGCCCCGTGTGCATGAAAAAGGCGCGAACAAAAAATCATTGAAAGGATGATCAAACAGTATGGCACGTATAGCCGGCGTTGACCTGCCTAAAGACAAGAGAATCGAAATCGGACTCACTTATGTCTACGGAATCGGCAGGACCAGCGCAAAGAAAATTCTGGAAGCAACCGGCATCAATCCCGACACCCGCGTGAAGGATCTCACCGATGAGGAAGAGGCCAAGATCCGTGAGTGCATCGACCACAACTACATTGTGGAAGGTGATCTGCGCCGTCAGACCGCCCTGGATATCAAGCGCCTGACTGAGATTGGCTGCTACCGCGGCCTGCGTCACAGAAAGGGTCTGCCCGTCCGCGGCCAGAGAAGCAAGACCAATGCCCGTACCCGCAAGGGTCCGAAACGCACCGTCGCAAATAAGAAGAAGTAAGGAGGGATATGAATTATGGCAACGCCTAAGAAAAAAGTCGTCAGAACCCGTCGCAGAGAGCGTAAGAACATTGAGAAGGGCCAGGTTCATATCAGCTCCTCTTTCAACAACACCATGGTCACTATCACCGACACGCAGGGCAACACTCTGTCCTGGGCATCCTCCGGTGAGATGGGCTTCCGCGGCAGCAGAAAGTCCACTCCCTATGCCGCTCAGACCGCCGCTGAGACCGCTGCCAAGGCAGCAATGGAGCACGGCCTGAAGACCGTTGAAGTGTTCGTCAAGGGTCCCGGCCAGGGACGCGAGGCCGCCATCCGCGCACTGCAGACTGCTGGTCTGGAAGTCACGATGATCAAGGACGTCACCCCCATTCCTCACAATGGCTGCCGTCCTCCCAAACGCCGCCGCGTCTGATCTTGGGAAGGAGGATATATAGACTATGGCAAAGAATACGCAGCCCATTGTCAAGCGCTGCAGAGCGCTGGGCATCTCCCCCGCGGTGATGGGCTATACTGACAAATCCAAGCTGAGCTCCACGAAGCGCAACCCCAACGCCAAAAAGAGAACCAAGAAGAGCGAGTATGCCAACCAGCTGAATGAGAAGCAGAAAGTCAAGTTCATCTACGGCGTGCAGGAGAAGCAGTTCCATGCATATTACGAAAAGGCAGACAAGGCTCCCGGCATCACCGGCGAAGTCCTGCTGTCCACCCTCGAGCGCCGTCTCGACAATGTGATCTTCCGTCTGGGCCTGGCCAAGACCAGAAGAGAGGCCCGTGAGCTGGTGTCCCACGGCCATTACACTGTCAACGGCAAAGTCGTCAACATCCCCTCCTTCCTGGTGAAGCCCGGTATGGTCATCGGCGTGAAGGAATCCAGCAGAAGCATTGAGCGCATCAAGGGCTTCATGGAGGAAGATGCCTTCCGCGGCCTGCCCAAGTGGCTGACCTATGACGCCAAAAAGGGCGAGGGCACCGTTGTGGCCATGCCCGCCAGAGACGATATTGACTACGAGGTTGCTGAACACCTTATCGTCGAGTTGTACTCCAAGTAATACTCAGACCCTCAGAATTGGTAAGCTGAAAACCGCGTGCCTTTGGCACAAAAATCTAATAAGGAGGGTTAAGTTTATATGATCGAAATAGAGAAACCGCGTATAGTCTGTCTTGAAACGCCCACGGACGATTCCTATGGTAAGTATATCGTGGAACCCCTGGAGCGCGGCTATGGCACAACACTCGGTAACTCTCTGAGAAGAGTTCTGCTCTCCTCTCTGCCCGGTACTGCTGTCACCAGCATTAAGATTTCCGGGGTCCAGCATGAGTTCTCCACCATCCCTGGTGTTAAGGAAGATGTGACTGAGATCGTGCTGAATGTGAAGAGCATTATTGCCAGACTGCACACCCAGGCTCCCAAAACGGTGTATATCGAGGCCACCGGCGAGGGCGAAGTCACTGCGGGTGATATCAAGGCTGACGGCGAAGTGGAGATTCTGAATCCGGATCTGCATATCGCCACCCTGGGCGCGGGTGCGTCCCTGAGCATGGAGCTGACCATCGGCCACGGTCGCGGTTATGTCTCCGCCGCAAAGAACAAAACACCCCAGATGCCCATTGGCACCATCCCTGTGGATTCGATCTATACGCCGGTTCTCAAGGTCAATTACACGGTGGAAAACACCCGTGTTGGCAACCAGACTGATTTTGACAAATTGACCATCGAAGTCTGGACGGATAAGACGATCACAGCGAGAAATGCTCTGTCTCTGGCTGCAAAGATCCTGGTGGATCATTTCACCATCTTCACCGATCTCTCCGAGACCGTCAGCGGAACCAGTACCGTTGTGGAAAAGCCGGAGCAGCCCAAGGATAAGGTGCTCGACATGACGATTGAAGAGCTGGACCTGTCGGTCCGTAGCTTCAACTGCCTGAAGAGAGCCAATATCAACACTGTTGCAGACCTTGTCAGCAAAACACAGGATGAGATGATCAAGGTCCGCAATCTCGGCAGAAAGTCCCTGGAAGAAGTTGAGCACAAGCTGGCTCAGCTGGGTCTGTCTCTGGCGAGCGACGATAATCAGTAAAGGTACCCAACGGTACCGATCAACCTTAGGAGGTTAGTAATATGCCCGGTACAAGAAAACTCGGCAAGACGACTGATCAGCGCCTGGCGATGCTCCGCCAGCAGGTGACCGATTTCCTGGACACCGGCCGGATGGAGACTACCGTCACCCGCGCCAAGGAGATCGCTCCTCTTGCGGAGAAAATGATCACTCTGGGTAAGAAGAAAGACCTGGCTGCCTATCGTCAGGCTCTGTCCTTCATTACCCGTGAAGATGTTGCGAAGAAGGTATTTGACGAGGTTGCTCCCAAGTATGCTGAGCGCAACGGCGGTTATACCCGCATCACCCGCATCGGACCCCGTCGCGGCGACGCTGCCGAGATGGCCGTCATCGAGCTGGTGTAATTGAACTGATAAAAACGCCCACGGCA
>JALFTG010000065.1 GCA_022779345.1 Oscillospiraceae bacterium
CCCGCAAAGCTGCCGGATTTCTCATAGGTAAAGCCGGGGGTCCGGCCCCAGGTCCACGCCCAGCTCCGGTATTTCTCATCCCGCAGGCGGCAGACTTCCGCCTCCTGTTCCGCCGTCAGCGTCACAGATACGGCATCCGCCGGGAGCATGGCGTCCAGCAGCCGGGACCGGAAGTCCTCAATGGTCATGTCCCGGGCCAGATGGTCCCGGATGTTCGTCACCGTACAGATGGCGGACACAGTGCCGCCCGACTGGAACGCATCGTTTTTCCGGTGGGTGGTGATCCGGTCCAGCACCGCCAGGTCCGCCTCAAACAGCAGCGTCCCGTGGTGGAGCAGCCGCCCTCCGGCGGCACGCTGGGCGCTGCCGGAGATCTTTTTCTCCCCGATCGTGATATCGCACACACCCCGCTTCTCCGCCGGGACGCCGATGGCGTTCAGGGCACGGATCACGGGCAGCAGACTCCGGTCATAGTCCACCAGTCCCTCCTGCCGGGTGATATAGGTATAGTTCACATTTCCCAGGTCGTGATAGACGGTGCCTCCGCCGCTCATCCGGCGGATCACCGGAATGCCCTGCTCCCAGAGCATGGCAGCGTGGACTTCCCGGCAGATATTCTGGAAGCTGCCCACCACGACGGCAGGGCGGTTCTGCCACAGGAAGAACACATCGTCCTCCCGGAAGGTCTGGAACACGAACTCCTCAAAGGCCTGATTGTAAAACGGATCGTTGGAATTGGTTTGAAAGGTCAGCATGGTGTTTCCTCGGTGGGTTTCAACCCATATAAAATATCCCGGACAATCTTAGCACGATTCCCGCCCCATGACTATATGAAAAACCACCAAAGAAGCAAAATTCCAATGTTTTTTCAAAAGCACGGAACGCCCACAGGCCTGTACGGCCAAATTTTTCCGGAAATCTTTAGTGGAAATGTCTATTGTTTCTCCCGCCCGACTGTGATATTGATATAGGTGTTGAAAGGACACCGCGGGAAACCGCACAATTTGAAAGGAGATAGCACACATGACAGAACTTGAGCAGCTGGTCGCAAAAGAAGCGATCCGTGATCAGATCTACACCTACTGCCGGTCCCTGGACCGGATCGACAACGAGCTGGGCTACAGCGTATTTGCCGAGGATTCCGAAGTAGATTACGGCCCCACCTACAAGGGCACCGGCCGGGGCTTCATCGACATGA
Organism: Oscillospiraceae bacterium; assembly: GCA_022779345.1. Lineage (GTDB taxonomy): Bacteria > Bacillota > Clostridia > Oscillospirales > Oscillospiraceae > HGM13010. Next base: position 1,199 of record JALFTG010000065.1, read on the forward strand.
TGCTGGATCAGCACCGCCAGATGATTTCCACCAGCCACATGATGACCAACATCATCATCAAGTTCAATGAGGCCGGGGACAAGGCCGTGAGCGAGACCTATATGCACGCCATCAACAAATACAAAAACAAAGCCGGACAGGCCAGCTTCACCGTCCAGGCCCGGTGCCGGGATATTGACAACTGGGAGCTGCGGGACGGCAAATGGCTGATCGTCAAGCGCATCGTCGCCGGTGACAACACCTTCATGCATACCCCCACCCGGTACTTCGAGGATTACAACAACGGCCGGGACACCGTCCGGGATCCCTCCTTCGATGTTCTGGGACAGTTCGACTGATCCCGCCTTTCTGCACCGCCCATTCCCCGGAATGGGCGGTTGAGTCTGTCGGCCTCCTACAGGGGCCGACAGAGCCTTTGCGGCCGCTCCATGCACTCCCTACGGTCGCACACTGCGCCGGCCGAAAAGTGTTTTTTTGCACAGCAAAGCCGCACCAAAAAACAGATTCGATTTGTCTGCGCCATCCGGCGCAAATTCTGCGAAGCTTTTTCGACAAGCTGACCGCCCATTCCGGGGAATGGGCGGTTATTTTGTGGGAATTGCGCCTTGATTCCGGCGGAAGAACACACTATAATCGTTGTTTGTAACCATCAATTCGCTTGGCAAAGATGCCGGGAGGATCGTCATGATACTGGAATCCCAGGACCTGACCCGCGGGTCCCTCTGGAAGAAAATTCTGTACTTCAGCATCCCGCTGATGTTGTCCAATATCCTGCAGGTGCTATTCAATATGTCGGATATCGCCGTGGTGGGCCAGTTCGCCGGGGCGGACGCCCTGGGTGCCGTGGGTTCCACCACCACGCTGGTGGCCCTGTTCACCGGCTTTCTCATCGGTCTGGGCAGCGGCGTGAATGTGATCGTGGCCCGGTTTTTCGGCGCCGGGGACGGCCGGGATGTGGAGGAAACAGTCCACACCGCCCTGATTGTCAGCGTGATCACCGGCGTGGTGATCCTGGCGCTGGGCCAGCTGCTGACCTGGCCCATTCTCCGCCTGCTCCAGACCAAGGACGAACTGATCGACGGTGCGGCGCTGTATCTGCGGATCTATTTTCTGGGTATGCCCGCCATGGCGGTGTATAACTACGGCAACGCCGTGTTCTCCGCCGTGGGCGACACGAAAAAGCCCCTGGCCTTCCTGTCCCTGTCCGGGGTGGTGAATGTGGCGCTGAACCTGTTCTTCGTCATTGTCTGCCACCTGAGCGTGGCTGGGGTGGCCATCGCCAGCGCCGTGTCCCAATGGCTGTCCGCCCTGCTGATTCTGGCCGCCCTCGTCCGGGCGCCGGACCCCTACTGCCTCCGCCGGGACCGGCTGTGCTTTCAGAAGAGCAAGGCCCGGCTGGTGCTGAAGCTGGGGCTCCCCGCCGGGGTGCAGAACGCCATCTTCCAGATTGCCAACCTGTTCATTCAGTTCGGCGTAAACTCCTTCAGCGCCACGGTGGTGTCCGGCAACTCCGCCGCCGCCAATGCGGACGCACTGGTCTATGATGTGATGGCGGCGTTCTACACCGCCTGTGGCAGCTTCATCGGCCAGAACCTGGGTGCCGGACACATGGACCGGGTGAAAAAGGCCTATCAGGTGAGTCTGGTATACTCCTTCGGGGCCGGGGCAGTTCTGGGCCTCACGCTGGTGGTGTTTGGCCGGCAGTTTCTGTCCCTGTTCGCCCGGGACGCCGCCGTCATCGACGCGGGTATGTACCGGCTGACCATCATGGGCTGTTCCTATGCCGTGTCCGCTTTCATGGACTGCTCCATCGCCGCCTCCCGGGGGCTGGGCATGAGTCTGGTGCCGACGGTGATCGTGGTGCTGGGGTCCTGTGTGTTCCGGATCATCTGGATCTTCACAGTGTTTGCCTTCTTTGGCACGATGACCTCCCTGTACCTGCTGTATATCTGCTCCTGGACCATCACCGCCGCCGCGGAGATTGTCTATTTCCGCCGGGTCTACCGTCGCAGCGTGGCGCAATACGGCATGGCTGCATAATCCCTGTAACTTCAAACTGATACAGCAAATCCTCCGTATGCGTTCAGCATACGGAGGATTTTCGTATCATGGCAGTATGTACTGTCAGAGGCACCCCCTCGGCTTCCTTGTGCAATGGGAGGCTCTCGTGCAGTGCACAATAATAAAAAAAGCCTGAAGAAGCCTGCTTCTTCAGGCGTTCTCCATCCGGTATTATGAAAAGCCCCGCAGAAGGGCAAAAGACTCGACCCCCCACCGACGGATCGGTGGGGGGTCTTTTTCGGGAAATTGTTTGAAGAAAGAGGATTGCTTACTTGTTGGTCACAGCAATGACTTCCACTTCGCACAGCACGCCCTTGGGCAGGTCCTTGACGGCCACGCAGGAACGGGCGGGCTTGCCGGTGAAGTACTGGGCATACACCCCGTTGAAGGCGGCAAAGTCCTTGATGTCTGCCAGGAAGCAGGTGGTCTTGATCACATCCTCGCAGGTCAGGCCGGCGGCGGTCAGGATCCCCTTCACATTCTCGCAGGACTGCTTGGCCTGCTCTTCAATGGTGGTGCCCACCACTTCGCCGGTGACCGGGCTCAGAGGGACCTGGCCGGAGGCGAACAGGAAGCCGTTTGCTTCGATGGCCTGGGAATAGGGGCCGATGGCCGCGGGGGCATTTTCTGTGCTGATGTATTTCATGATGAAAACTTCCTTTCTGCTCTCAAAGGGGCAATCTGATTAAGCGTTTGCTTTCTTTTCCTTCTTGCTGGTAATTGCGTCCATGAGCACAGCAATGGCGCCGTCACCGGTGACATTGCAGGCGGTGCCGAAGGAATCCTGAGCGATGTACAGAGCGATCATCAGGCCCTGCATATCGGCATCGAAGCCCAGCATGGACTCCAGAATGCCCAGAGCAGCCATGACAGCGCCGCCGGGCACGCCGGGAGCAGCGACCATGGTCACGCCCAGCATCAGGATGAACGGGAACATCTGGCCGAAGGTCACATCCTGGCCCAGCATCATCATAACAGCGATGGAGCAGCTGGTCAGGGTGATGGTGGAACCGGACAGGTGGATGGTGGCGCACAGGGGGCACACGAACTGAGCAATGGCGTCAGACACACCGTTCTTCTTGGTGCACTCCACAGTCACGGGGATGGTGGCAGCGGAGGACTGGGTGCCGATAGCGGTGGTGTAAGCGGGGATCATGTTCTTGATCAGGGAGAAGGGATTCTTCTTGGCAACGGTGCCGGCCACAAAGTACTGGAAGATGATGATGACAATGTGCAGGCAGATGACCACGGCAAAGACCTTGATAAAGGAGGTCATCAGTTCCACGATGGTACCGGCATAAGCCAGCTTGGCGAAGATGCCGTACACATGGATGGGCAGCAGGGGGATGATGATGCTGCCGACCAGCTTCTCAATGATGGAGCCGAAGTCCACCATCACGCGCTTCAGGGGATCGGCATGGGTCACAGCGATGCCCAGGCCCAGGATGAAGGAAACCAGCAGAGCGGACATGACGCCCATGATGGCGGGCATGTCAATGGTGAACAGGCTGGCGACGACGGTCTCCTCAGCGTTCTCAGCATCGGTGATGAACATACCGGCGTCCACCAGGTGGGGGAACAGGGCGGAATCCACGCCGAAAGCCAGAGTACCGGCGATGATAGTGGAGCCGTAAGCCACCAGAGTGGTGATGGCCAGGGTCTTGCCGGCGCCCTCGCCCAGATCGGCGATACCGGGAACCACGAAGCCAATGATGATCAGGGGAATGCAGAAGCTGATGAAGTTACCGAAGATGCTGTTGTAGGTTGCACCCAGACGGATGATCATTTCACCGGCGGAGCCCATCTTCTGAGCTGCAAAGCCGACGATGATACCGAGAACGATCGCAATGATCAGTTTCGGCAGCAGACCGAGTTTCTTTTTCTGTTTCTCCATGCCTTTTGTTTCAGAGCGCCTTTGCCCTGAAACCCTCCTTTTTCTTATTTTTTAGTATTTAATAAATCCCGACAGGGTATTTATTACAGATGTATATGGTGCCTCGCAGAGTTTGCAGCCGCAGCCTTCTCATTTGGACACCCAAAGGGGGTTCAAATGACGAGATTTATGCGTCCAGCAGCTCGTAGCCGGCGGCCTTCAGGGCAGTGCGGATCTGCTCCACATGGGCGGGATTCCGGGTCTCCAGGACCATGGACACCACGCACACATTGACCTCGGCTTCCTTGTCCTCCCGCTTGTGGTCCACACTCATGATGTTGGCGCCGGTGTCGGCGATGATCTGCAGCAGGTGGGTCAGCTGGCCGGGCTTATCGACAACCTTGGTCTTCAGCTCTACGATCCGGCCGGTCTTGGCCAGGCCCTTGGTCAGGATGCGGGACAGGGTGGTCACATCCACATTGCCGCCGGAGACCACGCACACGGTTTTCTTGCTCATGTCGACCTTGCCGTACAGGCAGGCGGCCACGGGGGTGGCGCCGGCGCCCTCGGCCACGGTCTTCTGGCTCTCCATCAGGGTCAGGATGGCGGCGCAGATCTCGTCTTCGGTGACGGTGACCACTTCGTCCACATACTTCTGAACCATCTCGAAGGTCAGGTTGCCGGGGGTCAGCACATGGATGCCATCGGCGATGGTGTTGCCGTCCTTCACGGTGGTGATCTGGCCGTTCTTCACGGACTCATACATGGAAGGCACGGTGGCAGCCTGGACGCCGATGACCTTGCACTCGGGCTTCAGCTGCTTGATGGTGAAGGCCACGCCGGAAATCAGACCGCCGCCGCCGATGGGAACCACGATCTGCTCCACTTCGGGCAGCTGCTGGATGATCTCCAGAGCGATGGTGCCCTGGCCGGCCATGACATACTCGTCATTGAAGGGATGGGCAAAGGTGTAGCCGTGCTCCTGGGTCAGGCGCTCGGCCTCTCTGGCGGCATCGTCATACACGCCGTCCACCAGCACGACTTCGGCGCCGTAGCCCTTGGTGGCTTCCACTTTGGCGATGGGGGCGCCGGCGGGCATGCAGATAACGGACTTGATGCCGTTCTTGGTGGCGGACAGCGCCACGCCCTGGGCATGGTTGCCGGCGGAGCAGGCGATGACGCCCTTGGACTTCTCCTCATCCGTCAGGCTGCTGATCTTGTTGAACGCACCGCGCAGCTTGAAGGAGCCGGTGAGCTGCAGGTTCTCAGCCTTGATGTACACATTTTCGCCGATGGTGGGTGCGGGGTTCAGGGGGGTGACCCGGGCGACATCCTTCAGACGCTTCTGGGCCTCATAGACCATTCCGAGTGTTAACATGATTTCATTCCTCCGTCTTTCCAAAAACTTTTTCTGTCAATATCTTTCCGGTAGGTGTCGCAGCCAGACCGCCCCGGGCTGTTTCCTTCAGGTCGGAGTGCATACTGTCGCCTATCTTCTTCATGGACCAGATGACCTCATCCGCCGGGATCTTGCTCTCGATGCCGGCCAGGGCCATTTCCGCCGCGGTGAAGGCGTTTGCCGTTCCCATGGCGTTGCGTTTGATGCAGGGGATTTCCACCAGACCCGCCACCGGGTCACACACCAGGCCCAGCACATTTTTCAGTGCGATGGCGCAGGCGTGCTCGGCCATGCGGGGGGTGCCGCCGCACAGTTCCACCAGAGCGGAGGCCGCCATGGCGCTGGCGCTGCCGCATTCCGCCTGGCAGCCGCCCTCGGCTCCGGCGATGGTGGCGTTGCGGGCGATGACCATGCCCACGGCGGAGGCCGTGAACAGCGCCCGGACGGCGGTGTCCTCCGGGATGTCCTGCTCCTCCAGCACCGTCAGCAGGCAGGCGGGCAGGATGCCGCAGCTGCCGGCGGTGGGTGCCGCCACGATGCGGCCCATGCAGGCGTTGGTTTCGGACACGGCGATGGCCTTGGTCAGAGCGCTCACGAAAATGCGGCCGGTGATGTTGTGATCCAGCCGCTGGCTCATCTTCCAGGCGTCGCCGCCGGTGAGCCCGCTGGTGGAGCGCACATCCCGCTCCATGCCGGACACCACAGACTCCCGCATGACCTGCAGGTTCCGGCGCATCCGCTCAAACACTTCCTCGCAGCTGCATTCCAGCTCCGCTGCCTCATCCCGGATGACCAGCTCGCTGATGGCGGTCTGCTCCGCCTCGGCCCGCTCCACCAGAGCGCGCAGGGAATCATACTTCATACTTCGTCTCCACCTCAGATCGCCCGCAGGACGATGGAATCATATACATTGGGGAACCGGCGGATCTGCTCGTTGACCGCATCCTCGATGTCCCCGTCGATTTCGATGACCATGACGGCCACGCCGCCCTTGTCGCCCCGGCGCAGCTCGAACTTGCCGATGTTCACACCCCGGCGGGCCAGAATGTTCGTCACATCGGAAATCATGCCCGGCGTGTCCAGGTGATAGACCAGCAGGCAGGTGGCCTCGCCGGAGATGTCCACGGCGGTGCCGTTGATCCGGCGGATGCTGATCCGGCCGCCGCCCAGGGAGGCGCCCTCGATCTCCTGCTGTTTGCCGCTTTCCCCGGTGAGCTTCAGCAGCACCGTGTTGGGGTGGGCATCATCCAGCTGGATGGTGTGGAACCGGTAGTCCAGGCCCGCGTCCTTCGCCAGCTCCAGGCTGTTGCGGATCCGCAGGTCGTCGGTATCCATGCCCATGAGGCCGGCCACGATGGCCTTGTCCGTGCCGTGGCCCTGATAGGTCTTGGAGAAAGAGCCGCTGAAGAAGATATCCGCTTCCCGGACCGGCTCTCCCAGAATTCCCCGGGCGTACTTCCCGATGCGGACAGCACCAGCCGTGTGCGAGCTGGACGGACCGATCATCACAGGACCGATGATATCAAAAGCATCCATATAGGCGCTCCTTTCCCCGTTATTTTCTCATTATCAGCGACAGTATACCAAACCCGCTGTCATCGTGCAATTCACAATTTTGACAAATTTGTCCCTCCCGAGTGGACAATTCGCCGAAGTACACCGGTTATTGTGCTCTTGTCATGTACAATCCGCTGATTTTTCAGAAAACGCAAGCAAATTCCCCTGTTTTTGCCGAAAAATTATGAAATTGCCGACACTCCCCCGCCCATTTTGCCCGTGAAGAATGGAAAAATCCCTTTCTTTTCCGTTTTTCCGTGTCAAATTGTATTGAAAATGAAGAAAAAATGATGAATTTTGCGTTTCATGCAGTTTTCGATTCTTTCAGACAGGACGAGTGTCCATGTAGCGTAGACACCCGTGCCGCAAAAACAAGAAAAAGACGGCTAATGCCGTCTTTTTCTTCGTGATAATGCACAGTCAGACCAGTATCATCTGCCGGATCAGGTACAACAGGAGCATATGCGCCGGATAAAACGCATAGCACCCGTACTGGATCGCCCGGCTGTGCCGGCCCTGTTTTCCGTTGTAGAGGTGGATGGGGATCAGTGCCAGCAGAGCCAGGGACTGCTGATAGAACTCCACCGGATGACCAAATACCGTCACGGTGAGCACCAGCCCCTCGAGCAGCTCGGCACAGATGTACCAGATCCCCGCCAGCTGAAACACCCAGCCGAAGCGCAGATTCCGCGTCCAGTAGAACACCAGAACCATCAGCACGCCGCCGTTGAAGTAGTCCACCATGGCCAGGATGCCCAGCAGGTAACCCAGCACCCCGCAGATGACCGAAACCAGCACAAACTTCCACCGGCTGCCCCGTACCCGCTCCATCCAGCACATGAGGAGCATGGCAATCAGAAAGGTGAACATCACATTCTGATGGAAGGGGTTGAACAGGGTGTCGTCGGTCATCAGGTCAAAGGGGATCTCCGAGATAAGGGCAAACAGGAGCATCCGCTTCAGATACCGCTTCCGGTCATGGGTTTCAAAGAAGCCCTCCACAATCTGAAAGGCAAAGATGGGATAGGCCAGGCGGCCCACCATGGTCAGCCAGTCCCAGCCGGGGCAGATCGTGGCCCACACATGGTCGCACACCATAAAGGCCATGGCCATCAGTTTCAATGTCAGTGCATCCAGGCACTTCAGCCGGGATGCAGGGGATTCTCTCATGGGTTCTCTCCTTTCGGCCGGAAGGTCCGGTCCCGGAACAGGCCCCGGACAGCGTCCTCATACTCCCCTGCCCGGGTACATTTCCGGATGCGTTTGGCATAGGTTCCGTCGTCGTCAAAGGACTGGATCAGCTCTGCCCACAGTTCCTTCATCTTGCACAGCAGCTGTTTGTCCCCCTGTGCGTAGGCTCCCCAGGCCCGGTAGTACCGGTCGTGGAAATCCTGCACCTGCTCCTGCGTGGTGGGGCGGCCGGTTTTCAGCTGCGTGACCAGGCCCGGATCCCGGAGCAGGCCGTGACCGATCATCAGCCCCGCCAGATCCTGATATGCCGCTTCCGTCTCCCGGCAGTCCGCCGCCGTGAGCAGCCCGCCGTTATAGACCATAGGGCACCGGCAGGCGGCGTGGGCTGCGGCAAAGGCATCCGGCCGGACGGGGTGTTTGTAGAAGTCCTTCTGCACCCGGGGATGGAGGATCAGCTTCACCAGGGGATACCGGTTGAACACCGCCAGCAGGGGATCGAACTCCGCCGGATCGCTGATACCCAGGCGGCACTTCACGGACACGGCGATGGGCGTATCCCGGAACACTTCGTCCAGAAACCGGTCCATGACCGCCGGGTCCCGGAGCATCCCGGCGCCCTTCCCTTTGGTCACCACCGTCTGGGACGGGCAGCCGAAATTCAGGTTCACTTCCGTATACCCCATATCCGCCAGCTCCCGGATGGCCCGGACGCAGTCCTCCGCCCGGGCGGTGAGCAGCTGGGGCACAGCGTGCATTCCGGCGTTGTTCTCCGGCAAAACATCCCGCAGCTCTTTGGGGGCAAAGCACCGGTTGGCGTTGGGGGCGGCGAAGGGCAGATAATAGGCATCCACCCCGGGAAACACCGCGTGGTGGCACTGCCGGAACAGGTACCCGGTGATTCCCTCCATGGGTGCAAAACTGTATTCCATAGTCCTCTCCCTGTATCAGAAAAGGCACCATTCCGATGCCTTTTCAAGTCAATGCAGCAGCTTCGCAGAATTTGCGCCAGCAGGCGCAAAAAA
>JALFTG010000090.1 GCA_022779345.1 Oscillospiraceae bacterium
TGGGACAGCGGGGCGTGGCTGTCCGGGCCGGGCTGCACTGTGCGCCGCTGGCACACGCCACGGCCGGAACCCGGGAGACGGGCACCCTGCGCTTCAGCTTCTCGCCCTTCAATACCCGGCAGGAGACCGCCCGTGCGGCGGCCGTTCTGGGGGAGTGCGTGAAAAAACTGGACACCGGCGCAAAATGAGTTTGCATTTGTACCGGGGTTGTATTATAATAACAAAATATATCAGTGTGCCGTGCGGGCGTGTCCACACAGGAAAGACGCCCGTGCGGCATTGGAAAGAAACTGCCGAGGACAAGCATTTATGGAATATCTCAACGATTTTTTCACCTCGCTGCGGAGCAATCTGCGGATTATCCAGTTTTCTGATATTCTGGATATTCTGGTCATGGCTTATATCATATATAAGGTGCTGGAACTGCTCCGCAAGACCCATTCCACCCGTCTGGCAAAGGGAATTGTGGTGCTGGTGGCCATGCTGGCCCTGTCCAGCGTCATGAACCTGACCATGATTGACTACTTCATCCGGAAAGTGCTGGAACTGGGCCTGATCGCGGTGGTCATCATCTTCCAGCCGGAGCTGCGGCGGATGCTGGAGCGGCTGGGCAACGGCAAGATCACGGGCCTGTTCTCCTCATCCAATCCGGCCCCCATCGGCACGGACACGGCCATCGCCCAGACGGTTCTGGCTTTTGATGCCATGAGCCAGTCCAAAACCGGTGCACTGGTGGTGTTCGAGCGCAACTCCAGCCTGGCCGAGCATATGAACACCGGCACAATCATTGATGCGGATGTGAGCAGCGAACTGCTGCGGAACATCTTCTTTGAACCGGCGCCCCTTCATGACGGGGCCGTCATCATCCGGGACGGCCGGATTGCCGCGGCGGGCTGTATGCTCCCGCTGTCCAACAACAACACCCTCAGCCACGACCTGGGTATGCGCCACCGGGCGGGCGTGGGCATCAGCGAGCACAGTGACGCGGTAGTGGCCATTGTATCTGAGGAGACCGGTGCCATTTCCGTGGCCATCAACGGCATGATGAAGCGCCACCTGGACATCGCCACCTTCGAGGCGATCCTCCGGGCGGAACTGATGGAGGACGAGGACCAGCCGCAGAAGCCGGCAGAACGCCTGGCAGAGCTCATCAGCAATCTCATGGGGAAGAAAGACAATGAAGAATCAGAAACTGAAAGACATCTATAACAGCAGAGCCTTCTGGATCGTCATTTCGCTCCTGGCATCCATCATCCTGTGGTTTTATATCACCAGCATTGAGAACAATGACATCGAGCAGACTTACCGGGGGGTGCCTGTGGTATTTCTGGGAGAGGATGCTCTGGAAGAAAAGGGCCTGATTGTCAGCAATGTGGAGACATCCTCTGTCACGGTGGTTATTACCGGGCCCAGCCGGGAACTGCGGAAGTTCGATGCATCGGACCTGACAGCGGTGATTGATGTAACAAAGATCAACCAGCCCAATGTGAACCGGTATGCCTACAGCATCCAGTTCCCGGACAATGTGAATTCCAAAGACTTCAGTTACCGTTATGTCCCGGACACCGTGACCTTCACCGTGGAGAAGGAATCCTCCAAATCTGTGGAAATCCGGGGTGTGTTTGAGGGTAGCTCGGCAGAGGGCTTCGTGGTGGAAAGCGATGCCATGAGCTTTGACCCGGCCACCATCACCATTTACGGTACGGCGGAGGAACTGGCAAAGATCTCCTATGCCCAGGTCACCATTGACGGCCAGGACATCAACGCCACCATCCATGAGGACCGGCCTTATATGTTTATGAACGCCAACGGCGAAGAAGTGGACGCAGCCAATGTGACGGCGGATGTGGATACGGTGAATGTGACCGTGCCGGTGAATATGCTCAAGGAAGTGACGCTGGAAGTGGAAGCCATCTCCGGCGGCGGCGCCAACCGGAACAACTGCGATATCCACATCTATCCCGAGAAGATCACCCTCTCCGGCGACACGGAAGAGCTGAGCAATATGAACAAGCTCATCGTGGGTACCATTGATCTGTCCGACTATGAGGGGGACTTTGAGATTGTTTATCCGCTTCAGCTGGGCGACGGCATCGAATGCGTCACCGGCGAAACGGAGGCCCGGGTCTCCGTGAAGTTCCGGGATCTGGAGACGGAGAGTTTTGAGGTCACGGACCTGCGGTTTATCAACCGGCCGGACGGCTATACTGCCAGCGTGGTGAACAAGACGCTGACCGTGAAGATCCGCTCCACCCGGGAGACGCTGGACAAGATCTCCGCAGATGACATCCGGGTCGTGGCGGATCTGGCGGATTTCGGTACCATGACCGGCTATGTGACGGTCCCGGTGAAAATCTATATTGACGGCGTCACCGGCGCCGGCGCGGTGGGAGACTACAGCGTCACCGTGAACCTGACATCATGATACGGAAAGGACAGAAGAAATGACCCAGGAAGGAATCGTAACCAAGGCATTGAACAATGGGCTGGCTGAGGTCATGGTGGAGCGGACCACCGCCTGCGGCGAGTGCGCCAACCGGGAGGTCTGCCATTATACCAGCGAGGTGCGTACCTTTGCCAAAAACAGCATCGGCGCCCGGGAGGGCGAGAAGGTGATCATCCAGAGCAAATCCAGTGAAATCATCGGTGCGGCGTTCCTGCTGTATATCGTGCCCCTGGCGGTGCTCCTGATCGGCTATCTGCTCATCGCCCAAACCGGGGCGCCCGAGAGCACCTGCATCGCCGGCGCCTTCGCCGCATTTGCTGTGGCGGTGGCCGTCGTGACCATCTATCAGCGGCAGCGGACCAAGAAAAAACAGATCGAATTTGAGATCATTGCCTATAATCTCAACGAATAAGGAATAAGGACGGATAACATGATCAGAAGTATGACCGGCTACGGCGGCGCAAAGGGCACCGTCCAGGGCCTGGAACTGAGCATCGAACTGAAAAGCGTGAACAACCGCTTCCTGGACACCTCCGTGCGCCTGCCCCGGACTTACCTGTTTGCGGAAGAGGCGGTGAAAGCCGCCGTCCAGCGGCACATTTCCCGGGGAAAGGTGGATGTGTTTGTCACGGTGGAGTCCGCCGGAACCCAGGATGTGGTGGTGAAGGTGAATGAACCGCTGCTGCGGGGCTATCTGGCGGCGCTGCAGCAGGTGTCCGTGATCTGCGGTGTGCCCAATGACGCCACGGCCATGAGCCTGAGCCGGATGCCGGATGTGCTCACCGTGGAGAAAGCGGAGACGGACCAGGATGCGGTGGCCGCGGCCATCACGGAGGTCCTGGAGCAGGCACTGGGGGAATATGACGCCATGCGGGAACGGGAAGGGGAGAAACTGCGGGAGGACATCGCCTCCCGGGTGGACACCATTGAGCGCCTGGTCACCCGGGTGGAGGAGGAATCTCCCCGGACTGTGGCGGATTACAAGGCCCGTCTGGAGCAGAAGATGCGGGAGGTGCTGGAGACTGCCGGCATCGAGGAGTCCCGGATCCTCACCGAGGCGGCGATCTTTGCCGACAAGGTGGCCGTGGACGAGGAGACCGTCCGCCTGCGCAGCCACATGGCCCAGATGCGGGAGATGCTCGCCGGCGACAAACCCGTGGGAAGAAAACTGGACTTCCTGGTCCAGGAGATGAACCGGGAGGCCAACACCATTGGCTCCAAGTGCCAGAATGCGGACATCGCCCATGTGGTGGTGGACATCAAGGCGGAGATCGAGAAGATCCGGGAGCAGGTTCAGAACATCGAATAAGGAGGCGGCCGGATGAAGCTGGTGAATATCGGATTCGGCGGCCTGGTGGCCCGGGAGCGGATTCTGGCAGTGGTCAGTCCCGACTCCTCCCCCATCAAGCGGATCATCCAGGATGTGCGGGAGCGGGGACAGCTGGTGGACGCGTCCTACGGCCGGAAAACCCAGGCGGTGCTGGTGATGGACAGCGGTCATGTGATCCTGTCTGCCCTGACGCCGGAGACCCTGGCCCAGCGGATCAACGGCAGCGGGGAAGAGACAGGAGAGGAAACAAATGAGTAAAGGAAAACTGCTGGTGCTTTCCGGGCCGTCCGGCGCGGGCAAGAGCACGGTGGTATCAAAACTGATGGAGCGGCGGGGCGATGTGTGCTTCTCCGTCTCCGCCACCACCCGGGCCCCCCGGCCGGGCGAACAGGACGGGGTGAACTACTTTTTCGTCACCCGGGAACGGTTTGAGGAAATGGTGCGCACCGGGGAGCTGCTGGAACACGCGGAATATGTGGGCAACTGCTACGGCACGCCCAGAGCCTATGTGGAACAGCGGCTGGAAGCGGGATACAATGTGATCCTGGACATTGAGGTCCAGGGCGCCCGGCAGGTCATGGAGGCCGCGCCGGAGGCGGTGCTGGTGTTTCTGATCCCACCCACGCTGGCGGAGCTGGAGCGCCGTCTGCGGGCCCGGGGCACGGAGTCGGATGAAGTCATCCGGGGCCGCCTGGAACGGGCGAAAGAGGAGTGCCGGTCGGATTTCTACCGGTATATCGTCATCAATGACGATGCGGACACCGCCGCAAAGGAACTGGATGCAATCATCACTGCGGAGCAGTGCAGCTATAACGATCGAAAAACTATTTTGAAAGAGGTATATGAATCATGATGCTTTATCCCCCTATGGGTGACCTGATGGACAAGGTCGGCAGCAGATATCTGCTGGTGAACATGGTGGCCCGCCGGGCCAGAGAAATCTCCGATGAGGCGGAGGCGGAAGGCGAGATCATTGATGACAAGACTGTCTCCATGGCCATCAATGAGGTCTACACCGGCAAGCTGAGCATCAAGCGCTGAGCAGGCCGGAGAAGAACAACGAAACGGGAGGGACCGGGATGCCGGAAAAGTGTATAGCCAGGATCGCGGTCTCGGCTGCCACCTACTGGACAGACCGGCCCTACGATTATCTTGTGCCGCCGGAACTGGCCGGACAGATCCGGCCGGGCGTGCGGGTGATCGTGCCCTTTTCCCGGGGCAACCGGAAGTGCGAGGGCCTGGTCCTGGCCGTCCGGAACGACAGCGACTGCGACCGGCTGAAAACCGTCAGTTCCATGCTGGACACCCAGCCCATCCTGACGCCGGAGCAGATCCGCCTGGCCCTGTGGATGCGGGAGCGGTACTGGTGCACGGTGTATGACGCGCTGAAAGCCATCCTGCCGGCGGGGCTGTGGTATGACATCAGCGCCACGGTGCGCCTGGCGGAGGGCTATGACCGGGAGACGGCCTATGCCGCCGCCGGCCGGTCGGCCACCCAGACCCGGGTGTTGGAAGTGCTGTTTGCCAACGGCGGGACCTGCGACCGGCAGGTAATCGACCGGGCCTTCGGAGACGAGGACCCGGGCAGTGCCATTTCCACCCTGGTGAAAAAGGGCGTCATTCAGACGGACAGCCGGGAAAAACGCCGGGTCACAGACAAGACCCGGGACTTTGCCTGCCTGGCCGTATCCGGCGAGGACGCCATGGACGCCGCCAACGCCCGGTGCCGCCGGGCCCCCGTTCAGGCAGCCATTCTGGAACTGCTGTCGGCGGTGGGCAGGGTGTCCGTGGAAGAACTGAAATATTTCACCGGCTGCACCATCCAGTCCGTCCGGGCGCTGGAGAAGGCCGGGTATCTCTCTATCGAGCAGGAGGAGGTTTTCCGGCATCAGATCCCGGTGCCGGAGGAGCTGCTGCCCATCCCGGTTCTGACGGCGGGACAGCAGGCGGCCTTTGACGGCCTGATGGCGCTGGCGGACGGACCGGAGGCGGCCTGCGCCGCCCTTCTGGGCGTCACGGGCAGCGGCAAGACCACCGTGTATCTCCACCTGATCGACGCCATGCTCCGGCAGGGGAAAAGCGCCATTCTGCTGGTTCCCGAGATCGCCCTGACCCCCCAGATGATCGCCGCCTTCTCCTCCCGGTTCGGGAAAACGGTGGCGGTGCTCCATTCATCCCTGTCCATTGCCGAGCGGTATGACGAGTGGAAGCGGGTGAAAAGCGGACAGGCCCGGGTGGTCATCGGCACCCGCAGCGCCGTGTTTGCCCCGGTGGAGCACCTGGGTGTGCTCATCATCGATGAGGAGCAGGACGACGCCTATAAATCGGAAAATCCGCCCCGGTATCACGCCCGGGACATTGCGAAATTCCTGTGTGCCCGGTCCGGCGCCCTGCTGGTGCTGGGCTCCGCCACTCCCAGTCTGGAGACCCGCTATGCCGCCGAAACCGGGCGGTATGCCCTGTTCACCCTGCCGGGCCGGTACAATGAACAGGCCCTGCCCCCTGTGACCATCGTGGACATGAAGCGGGAACTGCGCCGGGGCAACGGCGGGGAGATCAGCTCCTTCCTCCGGGATGAGATTGAAGTGAACCTGGAGCGGGGAGAGCAGAGTATCCTGTTTCTGAACCGCCGGGGTGCCAGCAAACTTATCACCTGCGGGGAGTGCGGCTTTACTTACCGCTGCCCCAACTGCAGCGCCAACCTGACCTATCACAGCGCCAACGGCAGGCTCATGTGCCACTACTGCGGCCATGTGCAGCGGCCGGACCGGACCTGCCCCGCGTGCGGCGGGATCCTGAAATTCACCGGCGCCGGGACTCAGAAGGTGGAGGAGGAGCTGGGAGAACTGTTCCCGGGCACCCATGTGCTGCGCATGGACACGGACACTGTGACCCCAGCCGGGTCCCACGAGGCCCTGCTCAGCCGGTTCCGGGAGGAAAAGATCCCCATTATGGTGGGCACCCAGATGGTCACCAAGGGACTTGATTTTGAAAATGTGACCCTGGTGGGCGTCCTTTCTGCCGACCAGAGTTTGTATACGGGAAATTTCCGCTCCGGGGAACGGACCTTTTCCCTGATCACCCAGGTGGTGGGCCGGTGCGGCCGGGGCAGCAAACCCGGCCGGGCGGTCATCCAGACCTTCACCCCGGAAAACGAGACCATCCGCCAGGCGGCGGAACAGGACTATGAGGCATTTTACCGCAGCGAAATGGAGCTGCGCCGCCTCCGGGGAGACCCGCCTTTCACGGAGCTGACGGTGATCACCGCCGCGGGCGTCAGTGAGGCCGTGGTGCTCCGGTGCGCTGCGGCCATCCGGAACGAGCTGAGGCGCATCTTCGCCGGGGACGACGCCGTGCAGGTGATCGGACCGGCCCCCTATGCGGTGGTGCGGGTGAACAACCGCTTCCGCTACCGGGTGACGCTCCTGTGCCGCCGGGACCGGAGGGTGCGGCAGATCGTATCGGACATTCTGTGCCGGTACAATACGGATAAGGAATTCAAAGGCGTGTCGGTGTTTGCGGACGCGGACCCGACCGATTGAGACAGGGAGGAAACAATCATGGCATTGAGAAATATTGTGACGGTGGGCGATCCCGTCCTGACGAAGCATTGCCGGCCCTACACGGAGTTCGGCCCCCGGCTCCATGAGCTGCTGGACGATATGCGCCAGACGCTGATCCAGGCCGACGGTGTGGGTCTGGCGGCCCCCCAGGTGGGCGTGCTCCGCCGGGTAGTGCTGGTCATTGAGACGAACCACGCCGAGGATGAGCCGGACACCATTCTGGAACTGGTGAATCCGGAGATTATCGCCACCGAGGGTACCCAGACCGGCACCGAGGGATGCCTGAGCATCCCCGGAGAGTGCGGCATCGTGACCCGCCCCATGGTGGTCACCGTCCGTGCCCAGGACCGGAACGGCAATTTCTTTGAATACACCGGCGAGGGACTGACCGCCCGGTGCTTCTGCCACGAGCTGGACCATCTGGACGGCGTCCTGTACCCCGACCGGGCGGACCGGATGCTGGATGAGGACGAGCTGGAAGCGATGGAAGCCGACGAGGGAGACGAGGCCTGATGCGCATCGTATTTATGGGGACGCCGGACTTTGCCGCCGTCTCTCTGGAAAAACTCATCACCGAGGGGTTTGAGGTTGTGGGTGTGTTCACCCAGCCGGACAAGCCCAAGGGCCGGGGCATGAAGCTGGCCGCCTGTGAGACAAAGCAGGTGGCGGAGAAGCATGGCCTGCCGGTGTATCAGCCGGAAAAGCTCCGGGACGGCACGGCCCTGGAACTGCTGAAGACCCTGGCACCGGACATCCTGGTGGTGGTGGCTTACGGAAGGATTCTGCCGAAAGAGATTCTGGACCTGCCCCGGTACGGGGCCATCAATGTTCACGGCTCCCTGCTCCCGAAATACCGGGGCAGCGCCCCCATCCAGCGCGCCGTGCTCAGCGGCGACAGGGTGACCGGCGTGTCCACCATGTATCTGGCGGAGGAAATGGACGCCGGGGATGTGATCGACACCGCCGTGACGGAGATCGGGGAATTTGAGACCTCCGCCGAACTGTTCGACCGGCTGGCCGTCCTGGGCGCGGAGCTGCTGGTGAAAACCCTGCGCTCCATCGAGGCGGGCACCGCCGTGCGCCATCCCCAGGACCCGGCGCTGGTGACCTTTGCCCCGCCCCTGGACAAGAGTGAGTGCCCCATCGACTGGAACAAAACGCCCCGGGAGATCGTCAAGCATATCTGCGGGATGCAGACCTGGCCGGTGGCCACGGCGGAGCTGGCCGGGGAGAGCTTCAAAATCCACGCCGCCGCCTACACGGACCATCACACGGCGAAGCTGCCGGGACAGATCGTGTCCGCCGGGAAGCAGGGGATCGAGGTCGCCTGCTCCGGGGGCGAGACCGTGCTGATCACGGAGCTGCAGGCTGCGGGCAAAAAGCGGATGAAAGCGGCGGATTATCTGCTGGGTCATCCCATGCAGGTGGACTGAGCCATGGCGGGAAATCCCAGACAGGCCGCCTACCGGGTGCTCATGCGCTGCCGCCGGTCCGGCGCCTGGAGCGAGGACGCCATCAGCAGCGAGATTCAGAAAACCAGCCTCTCCGGCCGGGACGGGGCATTGTGCTCCCGGATCGTTCTGGGCGTGCTCCAGAACCGGACCTGGCTGGACTTCATCATTGGCACTTATTGCGCCACGCCCACGGAAAAGCTGGACCCACGGGTGCTGGACATCCTGCGGCTGAGCGCATATCAGATATTATTTCTGGATAAGATTCCCGTGTCCGCCGCGGTGAACGAGGGCGTGAGCCTGTGCCGCCGGGAGGTGAATCCCGGGGCGGCGAAGCTGGTGAACGCCGTCCTGCGCCGGATCGGGGAACACCGGGAGCAGCTGCCGGAAGTGCCCGGAAAGGGCACGGCGGCGTATCTTGCCACCCGGTACAGCCACCCGCTGTGGCTGGCGGAGGAACTGGCGGCGGAGCACGGCTATGCCTTTGCCGAGGCCGCCCTGGCCGCCAACAACGAACAGCCCCCCGTCTACGCCCACGCCAACCCCCTCCGTCCGGGAACGGACCTGCTGACGGCTCTGGCGGATTTCGGCGCGGAACCAACGGACCTGCCCGGCTGCGTGTCCCTGCGGACCACGGCGGGCATCACAGAGACGGAGGTATTCCGCAACGGCGGGTGCTACATTCAGGACGCCGCCGCCCGCATGGCGGCTCTGGCGGGAGGAGCGAAGCCCGGTATGACCGTGCTGGATGCCTGCGCCGCCCCCGGCGGAAAAAGCGTGGCCAGCGCCATGGCCATGGAAAACCGGGGCTGGGTCATCTCCTGCGACATCCATGAGAAAAAACTGCGGCTCATCCGGGAGAATGCCGCCCGGCTGGGCATCAACATCATCGAAACGAGAGCGGGGGACGCCCGCCGTCCGGATGCGGACCTGACCGGCATTGCCGATCTGGTGATCGCCGATGTGCCCTGTTCGGGACTGGGCGTCATCCGGCGGAAACCGGAGATCCGGTGGAAAGACCAGGCGGAGCTGGACAATCTGCCCGCCATCCAGCGGGACATTCTGGAGGGGCTGGCCCCCTGCGTCAGGGCCGGCGGCGTGCTGCTGTACAGCACCTGCACCGTCCGCACCCGGGAAAACGGCGGCACCGTGTCCGCTTTTCTGGCCGATCACCCGGAGTTCACCCCGGAGGGATTCATCCTGCCGGGCAGCATCGGGGAAGTGCCGTCGGGACAGATCACCCTCTGGCCCCACCTTCACGGCACGGACGGATTCTATATCTGCAAAATGAGGAAGAAATCATGACTGACATCAAAGCCATGCTGCCCGAGGAACTGGAGGCGGCGCTGAAGGAGCTGGGCCAGCCCAAATACCGGGCGGGCCAGATCTTCGACTGGCTGAACCGGGGCGTGCAGTCCTTTGACGAGATGAGCAACCTGCCGAAAGCCCTTCGGGAGCAGCTGAGTGAGCGGTATTACATCAATTCCCTCACCTGCCTGCGCAAGCAGGTGTCCCAGGAGGACGGCACCATCAAATACCTGTGGCAGCTCCGGGACGGCAACGCGGTGGAGACGGTGGTCATGCGGTATAAATACGGCAACACCGTGTGCATCTCCTCCCAGGTGGGCTGCCGCCAGGGCTGCGCCTTCTGCGCCAGCACCATCGGCGGACTGGTCCGCAGCCTGGAACCGTCGGAAATGCTGGACGAGGTGCTGTATTCCCAGATGGAATCCGGCCTGCCCATCGGGCATATCGTGCTCATGGGCATCGGGGAGCCGCTGGACAATTTTGACAATGTGATGCGCTTTCTGCAGCTGGTGAATCATCCCAAAGGCATGAACATCGGTATGCGGCACATCTCCCTGTCCACCTGCGGGCTTATAGAAAAATTTGACAAACTGGCGGATTATCATTTACAATTAACTTTATCGGTTTCTCTCCACGCGCCGGATGACGAGACCCGTTCCCGGATCATGCCCGCCAACCGGGGCAGAGGCGTGGAGGCGCTTGTGGATGCCTGCCAGCGGTATTATGAAAAGACCGGTCGGCGGATCTCCTTTGAGTACGCCATGATCGACGGGGTAAACGACACGCCATATCACGCAAAGCTCCTGGCAAAGCACGCCCGGCGGGTGTGCGCCCATGTGAATCTCATCCCATTGAACCATGTGGAGGAGAGTCCCTTTGCGCCGTCGAAGCCGGAGAATCTGAAGGCATTCATGAAAATTTTGCAGGATGCGGGGGTGAACGCCACCGTCCGGCGGAAGCTGGGTGGGGATATCGACGCCTCCTGCGGTCAGCTGCGAAAGAAGCTGGCCATGAAATAGAGAGAACCCACGGAGTGTTGTCATGAACGAAAAAAGCTATGGGATCACCAACAGGGGAAAAGTACGGGCGGAGAACCAGGACAGCTTTGTGATCGAGTACATCGAGAGCAGGGAGTGCCTGGCCGCTGTGGTGTGCGACGGGATGGGCGGCGAGAACGCCGGCAGCATCGCCAGCACCCTGGCGTCCAAGATCTTTATCTCCTATTTTGTGGACCGGATCATGGCCTCCCGGGCCAAGAACCCGGACATGAAGCGGCATATGCTCAACGCCTGCCGAAAAGCCAATGATATTGTCTATTCCTATTCCTGCTTCAGCGCCAACTACTCCGGCATGGGCACCACCCTGGTGGCCGCGGCCATCATGGGCAACAACGCGGTGATCGCCAATGTGGGGGACAGCCGGGCCTACCTCATCACCCGGAAGAAGATCACCCAGATCACCAAAGACCACTCCTATGTGCAGACCCTCATCGACAAGGGCATCCTCACAAAGGAGCAGGCCCACCGCCACCCGAAAAAGAACACCATTACCCGGGCGCTTGGAGTGGATGAGACGGTGGAGTGCGACATTTTCCTCTGCAAACTGGCCAAGGGGGAGCGGCTGCTGCTGTGCACCGACGGCCTGACCAATCTGGTCACGGATGAGGAAATCCTGAAAACGGCGCAGGCTCATAAGTCGCCGGAGGAATTGTGCAGAAAACTGATCGATCAGGCAATGGAGGCGGGTGCCACAGATAATGTGACCGCCGTCGTCCTGACTCGCTGAAAATAAACTGACCCTTTTGAATGGAGGCTCTCCATGGAAAACGGAAAACTTCTGAATACACTGCTGGATGACCGGTATCAGATGCTGGAAGTGATCGGCAGCGGCGGCATGGCTGTGATCTACAAGGCGCTGGATACCCGGCTGAACCGGTATGTGGCAATCAAAGTCCTGCGGGATGAGATTGCGGCGGACCCGGAACTGCACGCGGACTTCAACAATGAATCCCAGGCCATTGCCAAGCTGTCCCACCCGAACATCGTGGCGGTCTATGATGTGAGCAGCTCCCCCACGGCGGACTATATCGTCATGGAGCTGATCGAGGGCATCACGCTGAAGCAGTATATGCTGCGCCGGGGTGCGCTGAGCTGGAAGGAAGCTTTGCATTTCTCCTCCCAGATCGCCCGGGCCCTGGCCCATGCCCACAGCAAGGGCATCATCCACCGGGACATCAAGCCCCAGAATGTGATGATCCTGAAAGATGCGAATATCAAGGTGGCCGATTTCGGCATCGCCTCCCTGGAAAACCGGAAGCGGGAAGCGGAGGGCCAGGCCGTGGGCACCGTGCACTACATCGCCCCGGAGCAGGCCAAGGGCTACCCCGCTGATGCCCGCAGTGATGTGTACTCCCTGGGCGTGGTGATGTATGAAATGCTCACCGGCGTGCTGCCCTATGAGGGCCAGACCCCCCAGGAGGTGGCCATCAAGCACATCGCCGGGGAATATACCCCGCCCCGGGAGATCAAGCCAGACATCCCCGAGGAGCTTGAACGCATCACCATGAAGGCCATGAATGCCGACATCGACAAGCGGTACAGCTGCGCCGGAGACCTGCTGAAGGATCTGGAGGCCTTCCGCCAGAAGATGCTGGCTCAGGAGACCATCTCCTCCCAGGAGGAGCCGCCGGTGAAGCCGGTGACCGTGAAGGAGCCCTCCGAGGAGAAGTATGAGCGCCGCCGGGCCCGTGCCCGGAAAGTGAGCATGCTGTCCGGCGTGTTCGGCGTGCTGCTGGTGATCGTGGCCCTGTGCGTATTTTTGTGGAATTTCTGGATCGCCGATCTGTTCCGGGAGCCGGAGCGGGTGGAGATCCCCGACTTTATCGGCCGTCAGTATGAGGAAGTGGTGAATGACAGCGACTATCAGGGCCTGTTCCACTTCGAGGTGTCCTATACCATTGACCCGGACTCCCGGGAGGGCGAGATCGTGGCCCAGTCCCCGGATGTGGGGAAGAGCATGGTGGCGGATACGGACGGCATCTCCGTGAAGCTGACGGTGAGCACCGGCGTCATGACCCAGGAGATTCCGGATGTGACGAATATGACTTATCAGGACGCGAATCTGGCTTTGCAGAAGGTGAACTTCGTGGTGGAGCTGGAGAAGGAGGCGTCCAACACGGTGACGGAGGGCTATGTGATCCGCACCAGCCCCGCCGCCGGGGAAACCCTGGCCGCGGGGTCCACGGTGTATGTGGTGTACTCCTCCGGACCGGAAGTGCAGTATGTGACCATGAAGAATCTGGTGGGCATGACAGAGTCCGATGCCCGGCACAGTATCTCCACGATGGGTCTGTCCTTCGGCACCACCAGCTATGTGTACAATGAAAATTACGAGGAGGGCCAGGTAGTCTGGCAGAGCGTGAACGCCGGCGAGTCCGTGGAGACGGGCACGAAGGTGTACCTCCAGGTGTCCAAGGGCCCCAAGGGTGCGGAGGAATCGCCCAGCCCCAACCCTGCCGGTGACTGATCCATGGGTGAGGGACTGATTGTAAAAGCCCTGAGCGGCTTCTACTATGTGCGGGAAGGCGACCGCCTGGTGGAGTGCAAGGGCAGCGGCAAGCTGCGGCATCAGGGTCTGTCCCCGCTGGTGGGGGACCGGGTGACCTTCAGTGAGGACGCCCACGGCAAGGGCCGGATCGAAACGGTCCAGCCCCGGAAAAATGCCTTTGTCCGCCCGTCCGTGGCCAATATCGACGCACTGATCTGTATGACCTCCGATGCCATCCCGGTGACGGATACCTATCTGGTGGACCGCCTGTCCGTGACGGCGGTGCACAACCGGTGCGAGGTCATCATCTGCGTGAACAAGGTGGATCTGGTCCGGTCAGACCGCATCCCGCATATCTATGACCGCACGGGCTTCCGGGTGATCCCCGCCAGCGCCGAGACCGGCGAGGGCATTGAGGAACTGCGGGAGGCCGTGGCCGGGAAGATCTGCGCGTTCACCGGGGATTCCGGCGTGGGCAAATCCAGCGTTCTGAACGCCCTGAATCCGGCATTTTCCCTCCGGGTGGGGGAGGTCAGCGACAAGCTGGGCCGGGGACGGCATACCACCCGCCATGTGGAGCTGTTCGACCTGGGGGGCGGCACTTATCTCATCGACACCCCGGGCTTTGCCAGCTTCGATATGGAGGCGGCGGAGCCGGTGCTGTGCCGGGACCTCCAGTATGATTTCCCGGAATTCGGGCCGTACCTGGGGCAGTGCCGGTTTCAGGACTGCGCCCATCTGAAAGAGCCGGACTGCGCCGTCCGGGCGGCGGTGGACGCGAGAGCGATTCATCCCAAACGCTACCAGTCCTACCGGATGATGTACGAGGATGCCTCGAAATACAAGGAATGGGAATTGAAAAAATAACCGTGGCCGGTGCCGATTTTTTCGGCACCGGCACTTTTTTCTGTCCGGGGGCATATACTGTATCGAATTTGTTCACGCGGAAGGCGGTTATGAAATGCGCAGAGGGCGTAACAGAAAAAACGGGGTCGGTCTGATCGCGATTCTTGCCGGGGTGGTGATCCTGATGGCCATGATCCTGCCGGTGGGATTCTGGTGGTTCCTCCTGGCCGTGCTGCTGATCGCGGTGGGGATCTGGTACAACCGATGCAGATAAGGAGGCAGAACGATGAAGGTGTGCGTCATCAAGCTCCCGGAGTTTCTGGGAAAATTCATCCGCAGATTCATGAAAAAATAAGGCCGCCGGCATACTTCGTCCCACAGCGGAATAGAGTATAGCCAGAACGACTTGACCCGCTCCGGCGGGTGAGACATAAGGAGGCCATTATGGACACAACGCTTCAGACCCAAACGATCCAATGTTACAGAAAAGTGTTTGCATCCACCATGACGGCGGAGGAGACCGGGGAGTCCGTCGTCCCTGATAAAATGCCGGACATCGGCATGATCGCCCATACGGGAGCCTGTGTCCTGCTGCGCAGTAAGGATGTGTCGGACGGCACTGTGCGGCTCCAGGGAGAAATCGCCGTGTCGGTACTGTATCTGCCGGACGGGGAGGCGGGCGTGCGGGCGCTGCGCCTGTCCCTGCCGGTCACCGTCCAGTTCGAGGGGGCGGAGATCACCCAGAGCAGCATCCCCCAGGCGTCCATGCGCCTGCGGGGGGTGGAGACCCGGATGCTGAATCCCCGGAAAATCCTGGTGAAGGCCGAGGTGGAGTCGGAGGCTGCCTGCTATGAGCGGAGCCAGCTGGTGTGCTGCACCGGGCTGGCGGATCAGGCGGGCGGCGAGGCGGTGCAGCTGCGCCGGACGGATGCCCGGTTCAGTGTGGTGTCCTCCGTGTGCGAGCGCACTTTTGTGGTCACGGACGAATACCCCCTCCCGGCAGGCTCCGGGGACGCGGGGGAGGTGGTCTGGAAAAACGCCCAGTTCCGGGTGGAGGATGTGAAAACCATCGCCAACAAGCTCATCATCAAGGGCACCGTCCTGTCCGATGTGCTGTACACCACCGCCGATGGCCTGACGGAAACGGTGAGCTTCCCCACCATGTTCTCCCAGATTCTGGAGACGGACAGCGAGGAGGTCTCCCCGGATGCCCGGCTGACCATCATGCCCACGGGGATGTACTATGAGCTCCAGCACACGGATGCCGGGGCGAAGCTGACCATGGAGGTCCATGCCGTGTGCCAGGCCGAGGCCATGACCCGGCACGAGATGGCCTTTGTGTCCGATGCCTACAGCAACCGGTGGGACTGCCAGGTGGACTATGCGCCCATGTCCGTGCGGACCCGGACCAAAGAGAGCACCCTCCGGGAGACGGTGCGGGAGAGCATCCCCTTCCGTTCTCCGGTGTCCGCCGTCCGGTTCGCCCTGTGTGCGGTGGGACCGGTGACCATGGAGGAGAAGGGCGTCTCCGCCCGGGTGGACATCGCCGTGTGCGCCGGGGGTGAGAACGGCACGGAGGAGTGCGCCGGGAAGCGGATTCAGGTGCGCTTCACCGGGGAGGACCCCGCCGGCGCCCGGCTGCGTGCCGAAGGCGTCCGGTGCACGGATGTGTATGCCGTCCCCGCCGGGAATGCCGTGGAGGTGCGTTTTGCCGCCGAGGCGGATCTGCGTATGGAGACGGACTGCACTCTGGAGACCGTGTCCGCCGTCCGGCTGGCAGAGGACCATCCTCTGGTGTCCGACCGCCCTTCGCTGACGGTGGTCAGGGCCGCCGGGCCCCTGTGGGACATCGCCCGGAAGTACGGCTCCACCGTGGACCTGATCCGTCAGGTAAACGGCGTGGAGGAGGAAACCGTGGCGGCGGGCAGCCTGCTGTTCGTGCCCCGGGAACGCTTTTAAAGGAAAAAGCCGCATTTTTGCGGCTTTTTTTGCTGTTTGGTCTTGAAAGGAGGGACATACTGTGGTAAAATACTTTGGCAATTCAGAGGGGGTATTACCATGTCCGGACATTCCAAATGGCATAATATACAGAAAACCAAAGGCGCGGCAGACGCCAAGCGTGCCCAGACCTTCACCAAGATCGCCCGTGAGATCATCGTGGCTGTGAAGCAGGGCGGCAGCGGCGACCCGGCCAATAACTCCAGCCTGGCCCAGGTCATTGCCAAGGCCAAGGCGGCCAATATGCCCAATGACAACATCAAGCGCACCATCGACAAGGCCCTCGGCGCCGGCAACACCGACGATTACGAGAGCATCACCTACGAAGGCTACGGCCCCAGCGGCGTGGCCATCATCGTGGAGACCATGACCGACAACCGGAACCGGACTGCCGGCGATGTGCGTCATTACTTTGATAAATACGGCGGAAACATGGGTGCCGCCGGCTGCGTGTCCTGGTCCTTCGACAAGAAGGGCGTCATCGTCATCAGCGATGAGGACGATGAGCTGGACGAGGACACCGTCATGATGGACGCTCTGGAGGCCGGCGCCGACGATGTGGAGAAGGACGGCGAGGTCTACGAGGTCACCACCGATCCCGATGCCTTCCAGCAGGTGTTTGACGCCCTGGAAAAGGCCGGTTATAAATTCGTCTCCGCTCAGGTGGAGATGGTGCCCCAGAACTACATCACCGTCACCGACGAGGGCGACATCAAGAACCTGAACAAGATGCTGGAAATGTTCGAGGACAACGACGATGTCCAGAATGTCTGGCACAACTGGGAGAACTGCGACTGAGAATTTTCCAACGCAGGAAACTGCGGTTTTTTGATGAAATATGAAGTTTTCTGAACTTTTTGAAAGATATCATCTCCGGAAAACCGCCTGAGCTATGACATCCGCGCAGATTTTTCCTGCTGAACAACGCCTCTACCCGAATCACCCTTTTGCAGACCGCGAAAGGGTGATTTTTTGTTGGCAAAATGAGGCGGACAGCTATTCTGTCCGCCTCATTCACAAACAGCGCTTTACAGCCGCCAGAGATCCTCCAGGGTTTCCGCCGCGGCCCGGGAGACCGGGGCCAGCAGGCACTCCGGGACCGGACAGG
>JALFTG010000091.1 GCA_022779345.1 Oscillospiraceae bacterium
GCTTCACTCCGGCGGCATGGCAATGGTCGTGGTGTCCGTGGCTGCACAGCACCGCCTCCGCCGCCAGGGGCGGCAGGGTCCACCCCGGCACGCTGCCCGGCTCATAGGGGTCAAAGACCGCCCGGCCCGCGCCGGTGTCCAGGGTAAAACAGGAATGTCCGTTCCAGGTGAGTGTCATAAAATTATCCTCCTGACGATGAACTTTGATTGACGAATTCCGGCCGTTTGTGTATAGTATTGCCGGAAGGTGATTGCAATGAAAAAAACTGTGCTGACCATCGTGCTGGTGCTGGCCATCATTCTGGCCGGAGCCGGTGCCGTATGGCTGATTTACGATACATTCAAGATGGATGCCGAGGAAGTGCTGGCCACCCCCGTCCCGGAGGAGACCCCCGTGCCGTCCCCGACGCCCACACCCACGCCGGAACCCACCCCGGAGCCGACCCCCGACCATGACTGGCCGGATGTGGACATCACCTCCTGGGAGTTCCTGCTGGCCAACCCGGACCACAGCATCGGGGACTACGCCCCCACCCTGGCCACCCTGGAGGGCCAGCAGTTGGATGAGCGGATCATCCAGCCCATGGAGGACTTCGTGGCCGCCGCCAGAGCGGAGGGGCTGAAGGTGTACCTGTCCTCCGGCTACCGGGACTACGCCACCCAGAACTACCTGTACCAGCGGAAAGTGGCCCAGTATGGCGAGGAGACCGCCAAAACCATCGTGGCCGTCCCCGGCACCAGTGAGCATCAGACAGGCCTGGCCTGCGACATCACGGATCAGTATTACGAATTCAAGGACTCCTCCCTGGAGAACACAGCCCTGTACCAGTGGATGAGCCAGCACTGCCAGGAATACGGCTTCATCGTCCGCTTCCCCAAGGGGAAAGAGGACATCACCGGCATCATCTATGAGCCGTGGCATTTCCGGTATGTGGGCGTGGAGGCCGCCACCTATATCATGGAAAACGGCCTGTGCCTGGAGGAATTTCTGGAACTGTACGAGGAGGCGTGAGGGGGCCGGAGCCCCGGACCGCACCGCTCCAAAGCCTCCCCCTCTGGGGGAGGTGCCCCCGCAGGGGGCGGAGAGGGCCCTCTCAGTCACGGCTGACGCCGTGCCAGCTCCCCCATAGGGGGAGCCATCATTGGAGCAGCGGGAACCCGCTGCTTTTATTTTCTGGCTTTCAGCGCCTCCAGATACGCATAGGGTGCTTTCGTGGTGCCGATCTGAATGTTGGGCTTGGACAGGCCGTGGTAGTCGCTGCCGCCGGTGGGGAGCAGGTCATATTCCGCCGCCAGCTCCAGCAGCCGGGCGGTCTGGGCGTCATCGTACTTGGAGTACACGCACTCCATCCCCACGCCCCCCTGATCTTTCACCCGTCGGATCAGCGTCCGCAGGTCCGGCTCGGAAAACTCGTACTGATAGGGGTGGGCCAGCACCGGCAGTCCCCCGGCCCGGAGGATCCGGTCCACGGCGTGGTCCAGGGGCATATTGATCTTGGGCACATAGCACTTTGCCCCCTTGCCCATATACTCCCGGAATGCCTGACGCACATCGGACACATAGCCTTTGTCCATCATGACCATGGCAATGTGGGGCCGGCCCAGCACGGTGCCGGGGAATTTGGCCCGCACCTCGTCCATGGTGACCTGAATCCCGGCGGCGCGCAGGACTTCCGTGATGCGCTCGTTCCGCGCCTCCCGCCGCCGCAGGGCCACGGCCAGAAGGTCGCTCAGGCTCTCCGCCCCCGGGTCCACAAAATAGCCGAGAATGTGCACCTCCGTGCCCGCATAGTCTGTGGACAGCTCGATGCCGGGCACCACTTCCAGCCCCAGGTGCTCCCCCACGCTGACAGCCTCGTCCACGCCGTTGAGATTGTCGTGGTCCGTAATGGCGATGGCCCGGTAGCCCGCCCGGGCCGCCATGGCCGCCACCTCCGCCGGCCGGTTGGAGCCGTCCGACGCCGTGGTGTGAATATGCAGATCAATATAGTCCAATCTGTTTCCATCCCTTTCCCGATTCTGTTCCCATCATAACACATTTCCCGCCCCGTGACAATTTCTCCGGCGGGCTTTTTTGCCGTTTGGAGCCATCTGGCCCAAAATGGGGTAGTGACATTATCCACAAAAGCGTGTATAATAAAATAATTCCATTTTATGATATTCCACCATACAGGAGCGATTATGGACCTTTTTCTCATCGGACATGATTACAAATACGCCGTGGAGCAGTCCCTGCTCTCCCTGTTTCCGGGGCAGAAGCCGGTGTATCCGGATGCGCCGGGCGGTCTGCCCTACATCACCGTGAAGCAGACCCGGGGCGGGAAATTCACCTCCATGACCACCGCCATTCACACCCGGTCCGGCACCTTCACCGGCACGGCCCGGGTGGCCAATGACAGGCTCACCAACGAACCTTTCGTCACAGACCGGCACCTGCAGCGGCTGGTGCGGGAGTCCTTTTACCGGGCGTTTCTGGCCACGGGCACCCGTCCCCCGGAATGGGGCGCCCTCACGGGCGTGCGGCCCACGAAGCTGATGACGCCGTTTCTCCGCGCCGGCGCGTCCGACCGGCAGGCCGCCTCGGCCTTTCAGAAGAAATTCGGCGCCTCCCCCGCCCGGGCAGAACTGTGCGTGGACACAGCCCATTACTCCCTGGCGGCGGAGGAGCGCATGACGGACAAATCCGTGTGCCTGTATGTGGGCATCCCCTTCTGCCCCACCCGGTGCGCCTACTGCAGTTTCGTCAGCCAGAGCGTGGAGAAGAGCATGAAGCTCATCGGCCCCTTCTTTGACGCCCTGATGCAGGAGATCGAGGCCACGGCGGAGCAGGTGAACGCCCTGAGGCTGGAGCCGGTGTCCCTGTATTTCGGCGGCGGCACGCCCACCACATTGTCGGCTCACCAGCTGGATGCGCTGTTTGACAAGCTGGAGACCTGCTTTGACCTGTCCCGCCTCCGGGAGAACACCGTGGAGGCCGGGCGGCCGGACACCATCACGGAGGAGAAGCTCCGGGTGCTGAAGGCCCACGGCGTCACCCGCCTGAGCGTGAATCCCCAGACCATGAACGACAGCGTGCTGGAAGCCATCGGCCGGAAGCACACGGCAGAAGATATCCGCCGGGCCTTTGCCCTGGTGCGGCAGGTGGGTGGCATGAGCATCAACATGGACCTGATCGCCGGACTGCCCACGGACACGGAGGAGAGCTTCCGGGCCACGCTGGATCAGGTGCTGGCTCTGGCGCCGGAGAACATCACGGTGCACACCCTGTCCATGAAGAAAGGCGCCCGCCTCAAGGACGAGGGCGGCGATGTGCCCGGCGGGGAGACCGTGGGCGCCATGCTGGACTATGCCTACCCCCTCCTCCGGGAGCGGGGCTATATCCCCTACTATCTCTACCGGCAGAAAAACATGACCGGCGGCTTTGAGAACACCGGCTGGTGCCTGCCCGGGGAGGAAAATCTCTACAACATCTGCATCATGGAGGAGCTGTGCTCCATCATCGCCATGGGTGCCGGCGGCTCCACCAAGCTGGTGGCCCCGGAGACGGACGGGAAGATCATCCGCCTGTTCGCCCCCAAATACCCCAATGAATATATCGCAAACATCGGAAAAACCTGTTCCGACAAACAGAAGATCGGAGGATTCTATGGCTTATCAACTGAATGAGATCAACGAGCGCGCCCGGCGGGATCCGGTGGATTTCCTGCGGGACTGCGACAACACCTATGACAAGAAGCTCCACCGGGCGGCGGACATGATCCGGGAGCACGCCGCCGTCAGCCCGCTGATTTTCCTGTCCGGCCCCTCCGGCTCCGGCAAGACCACCACCGCCATGAAGATCGAGGAGATCCTGGACAGAAGCGGCATGGAGACTCACACCGTGGCCCTGGACAATTACTTCCGGTCCGTCCGGGAGGAGGACTATCCCCGCACTCCCGACGGCAAGCTGGATCTGGAGTCCCCCGACTGTCTGGACATGGAACTGCTGGCGGACCATTTCCATGCCCTGGAGCAGGGCAAAGCCATTGAGATTCCCAAATACTCCTTCACCGAACAGCGGCAGGAGCGACACACGGGGAATTTCCTGAACTACCGCCCCGGAGATCTGGTGATCTTTGAGGGCATCCACGCGCTGAACGACACCTTCTCTGCCATTGCGCCGGACGCTTTCCGGCTGTATATCAGCGCCAGAAGCGTGGTGGAGGACGGGAAGGAAGTGGTGTTCAAGGGCACCTGGATGCGGCTGTGCCGCCGGGTGGTCCGGGACCACCAGTTCCGGGGCACCGTGCCCACGGACACTCTGAAAATGTGGGCCAATGTCCGCCGGGGCGAGAAGAAATACATCTCCCCCTACAAGGAAAAGGCGAACCTGATGTTCGACTCGTCCCTGATGTGCGAGGTGTCCGTGATGAAATCCTTCGTGTCGGAGCTGTTCCGGGACATTCCCCTGGACATCGACAGGTCCGTGGAGCTGAACAGCATCGTCCCGGCCCTGGAGCGGTTTGAAGCCATCGACCCGGCCCTGGTGCCGGAAAAGAGCCTGCTCCGGGAGTTCATCGGCGGCAGCAGCTATCACTACGGCTGATACAGAAAAACAATCGTTGAGGAGGGAATGATATGAGCTGGTTTCTCTCCCAGCTCCATGAGCTGACCTTTCTGTCCATGGTGCTCCGGTTCCTGACGGCCACACTGGCCGGGGCCGTGATCGGCTACTCCCGGGGCAAGGCCCAGCACGCCGCCGGGCTGCGCACCCACATTCTGGTGTGCATCGGCGCCGCCGGGGCCATGATTGTGGGGGAATATCTGGTGAGCGTGAAAGGCTTTGACACCGACGCCGCCCGGATTCCCGCCCAGGTCATCAGCGGCATCGGCTTTCTGGGGGCCGGCAGCATCATCGTCACCGGCCGCAGCCATGTGACGGGCCTGACCACCGCCGCGGGCCTGTGGGCCAGCGCCTGCATGGGTCTGGCCGCCGGGGCAGGATATTTCAGCTGCGTGCTGGTCATGTGCGTGCTGATCCTGCTGGTGCTGGAGATTCTCTATAAGGTGGATAAACACTATGTGAGCCAGTCCCGGCAGATGTTCCTGTATCTGGAGATGCAGCGGGGCACCCGCATGGGCACGGTGCTGTCCCTGCTGAACGAGCACCATGTGCGGGTCTACGCCTTTGACCGGCTGGGCACGGACACGGAGGAGTGCCTGGGCTACCGGCTGAATGTGGAGATCGAGGACCGGGACCTGCACCG
Organism: Oscillospiraceae bacterium; assembly: GCA_022779345.1. Lineage (GTDB taxonomy): Bacteria > Bacillota > Clostridia > Oscillospirales > Oscillospiraceae > HGM13010. Next base: position 5,247 of record JALFTG010000091.1, read on the forward strand.
GTCGGACCTGATCACCATGATGTCCGGCATCGACGGGGTTTTGTATGTGTCGGAAATGTAAAACCGAAAACTGCCGCAGCGGAGCGTAACTTCCGCTGCGGCAGTTTTCATTTGATATTTTCCTCGGCACAGTTGTCCAGCACCCGGACGCCCATTTTGTCCCGGTCGGCCACGGGGAACTTGGCAATGCTCACCGCGTCGAACTTCGGGCACATCCTCGCCTCCGGATTCAGGCGGAGATCCTCCGTCTCCACCGTCTGCTGCTTCTGCTTTTTCATCACGATCACCCGGAGATAGTATGCCCCGGTTCAGCGGAGTTTTTCTGTCAACATTCCCCAGAGTTCCAAAAGTTTGAATTTGTAAACATAACCGTCGCTTTCCGTGATGATCTTTGCGGTGCCGTCGTCCAGGGTCTCCATAGCCGCCCGGGACGCCTCTGCGGCGGACACGCACAGGGGCGGGTACACCACGCACCACCAGTTGTGCCCTTCGCCCTCGCCAAGCACCACCCGCAAAGAGGTATAGTTCCCCGCCGGAAGGGAGAAGCCGTCGTATTCCCGGGTGGGATAGAACTCCTCGGACAAGGTCACCGTCACCTCCCGGCCCTCCGCTGCGCGCTCCGCCGCCTGTGCGATGCCGTCCAGTTCCCGGGTCAGGCACGCCTGTGCCCCGTCCCGGTCCGTGATTCCCTCCAGCTTCGGGGTCAGATACGCCAGCACCGCATCCCGCACCTGCAGCTTCACCGCCTGCTCCGTCTCCTCATCGGACACGGCCAGCACATGGAGCCGGATCATCTGGGACGCGATCTCCTCGTGGGTCCGCTCCGCCCACAGTCCCGCCAGCGCCGCCGCGCACAGTGCGATCAGCAGCGCCAGCTCCCAGGTTTTCAGAAAGCATTTCGTTTTCATCGGGTCATCCTCCGTGTATGTATGGCCAAAGGATACCCGGAACCGGCGGGATTTAAACCAAGGAGGAATAAAAAAGCCTCCCCCTATGGGGGAGGTGCCCCCGAAGGGGGCGGAGAGGGCCGTGATACGCACAAGCCCTCTCAGTCACGGCTTACGCCGTGCCAGCTCCCCCATAGGGGGAGCCTTGGGTGTTCCTTTGCCGGACACCACAATTCCTAATTTCTAATTTCTGGTTAAACTTCAATTTCCCCGATGGTCTTGCACAGGAACACCTCGGGGTAGCGCTTTTTCAGGGCGTAATAAGCGTCCTTGCCGGTGCGGGCATCGGGGAAAATGCCGAACACGGCGGAGCCGGTGCCGCTCATGCAGGCGCCCAGGGCGCCGTGGTTCAGCAGGGCGGTCTTGATGCCGGTGATGTCCCGCGCCCGGCGGCCCAGCACATCTTCAAACACATTGTACATCCGCCGGATGACTCCGAGATCGTCCCCGGCCTCCAGCGCCGCCAGAATCCCCTCCGTGTCCGGACGGCACTTGCTCTTCCGGGCGTCGATCTTCTGGAACAGCGCCGGGGTGGATATGGAGAAATAGGGCTTGCAGATCACCACCGTGTGCTCCCCGAAATCCGGCAGGCGTGTGAGCACTTCCCCCCGTCCCTGGGCCAGCTGGGTGCCACCGGCGATGCAGAAGGGCACATCGGACCCGGCCTCCATGGCCATGGCCTCCAGCGCATGGACATCGAAGGGTCTGCCGTACAGGGTATTCAGTCCCCGGAGGACCGCCGCCGCGTCCGCGGAGCCGCCGCCCAGTCCGGCCCGGACCGGGTTGCGCTTTCGCATCTTCACAAACACGCCTTTGCCCCCCAGATCGTGGTTCCGGGCGAAGGTCATGGCCGCCTTCACCGCCACATTCCGCTCGTCATTGGGGATGAAGGACCGGTTGGACTGGGCGGCGAACCGGCCGTCGTCCGTGAGGGTGATGGTCACATCGTCGCACAGGTCCACGCTCTGCATGACCATGCACACCTCGTGATATCCGTCCTCCCGCAGGCCCGTCACATCCAGAGAGAGATTCAGTTTTGCATAGGCTTTTTCCTGAATTTCCGTTCTCATAGTAAAACCTCGTAGCGTTTCGCAGGCGAAGCCGCGAATCAGATGTCGAACAGCATGCTCATCAGATTCACGCCGTCTTCCACAAAGGGGCCTTTCAGGCCGTTCTCCTCGGTGTAGGACAGGCCGGAACCTTCCTCCACCCGGGAGTCGTACAGGATAAACGGCACCGGAGCGGCCCCGTGGGCGCCGGTTTTCATGATAGTCCGGTGGTCGGACACGATGAGCATCCGGAAGTCCTCCCCCCGCTCCCGCAGGGCGTCATGGATGGGCCTGACCACCCGGGCGGACAGGTCCCGGATGCAGTCCAGCTTGTGGGGCAGGTCGTGGTTGTGGGTGGCCTCGTCCGGCCCCTCCAGATGGATGGCCAGAAAGTCGTCCTTCTCCAGCAGCTTCAGACCGGCGGCCACCTTGTTTTCATAATTGGTGTCCCACTCGCCGGTGGCTCCGGCCACATGGACCGGCTGCAGGCCCACCAGCTGGGCAATGCCGTGGCACAGAGGAACAGCGGACACCACGCCGCCGCCATGGCCGTACTTTTCCGGGAAGTTGGGCAGCTGGGCCGCCGTGCCCTCCGCCCAGAACCAGATGCCGTTGGCGGGCATCTTCCCTTCCGCCCGGCGGCGCTCATTGATGGGGTGGTGGTTCAGAATCTCGTGGGCCTTCACCATCAGCTCCGTGAGCACTTTCGCATTTTCGCATCCGGAGGGCATCAGGGGGCCGATGACCTCTTTCAGATGGTCGTGGGGCGGGATCAGCTTCAGACCCTGGATGTCCGCGTTGTGCTGCACGGCGATGTGCCGGAAGGAGGACCCGGGCGTCACGCTCATCCCGGCCTTCTCCGCCAGGGGCGCAAAGTCCGGGTGGGCGAACAGGTCCGTCACCAGGGCGTTGGAGTCCTCCGCCTCGATGGACCCGGCGGAGTGTGACAGGATGCGCTTTTCCATCATGGGGACCGCAGCGTCCTCATAGCACACCATGTTGCACCGGTAGGCCGCGTCCCCGGGGACCAGCGCGATGCCCTGGGCCGCCGCCTCAATGGGCGCCCGGCCGGTGTAGTACAGCTTCGGGGAGCAGCCGAACAGGCTCATGATGGCCGTCTCGGACCCCACGGGGAACCCGGCGGGGCAGTTTTTCGCCGCGCCCAGCACGCCCTTCCGGGCCAGTTCGTCAATAAAAGGCTTGTCCGCCGCCTCCAGCGGGGTCTTTCCCCCCAGTTCCTCCACAGGATCGTCTGCCATGCCGTCGCCGATCACCAGAATATATTTCATAGGATTCCCTCCAAAAACAGTCTTGTGTCCAGTATATCCTCCACAACCCGATTTGGAAAGAGTTTTTTCTCTTGTTTTCCGGGGAAAGAGCGTGTAGAATAGGGGACATGAAAAAGAAACGGATGATTTTGACCATTCTGGTCTGCATTCTCGCCGCGGTGAGCTGGTATTATGAGGAGTTTCTGTACCAGCCGGAACCCATGAGCGGCCTGGATGTGTATTTTATCGATGTGGGACAGGGCGACGCGGCCCTGCTGGTGTGCGACGGGTACACCATGCTCATCGACGGCGGGGACAATTCCGCCGAGAACACCGTGGCGGACTTCCTCACCGGCCACGGCATCACTTATCTGGACTACATCGTCAGCACCCACCCCCACGCGGATCACTGCGGCGGGCTGGACGCGGCGGCACAGGTTGCGGACATCGGCACGGTGTGGTCCCCCTGTCTGACCTATGATACCCGCAGCTTCCGGGACTTTGCGGACACCTGCGCCCAAAAAGGCGTGGGCATCACGATCCCGGAGGTGGACACCCCCTACGCCCTGGGGGACGCCACGGTGACAGTCCTGTATCCCCGGGACCAGAATGTGCCGGAGAATGTGAACGACTGGAGCATCGTCCTGCGGGTGGACTACGGGGAGACCTCCTTCCTGTTCACCGGGGACGCCGAGCAGTCCGCCGAGACCATCTTTCTGGAGGCGGGCTGTGATGTGCACTGCGATGTGCTGAAGGTGGGCCACCACGGCAGCTCCACCTCCACGGGCTACCGCCTGCTGTACGAGGCGGACCCGGCATACGCCGTCATCAGCTGCGGGGCGGGCAACGACTACGGCCACCCCCACCGGGAGACGGTCTCCGCCCTGAATGACGCGGGGGTCACCATCCTCCGCACCGACACTATGGGCACCGTCACCTTCCACAGTGACGGCGTGACCCTGACCTATGAAACGGAATTCTGAATATCATGATCAAACGCAAACTGATTTCCCTGCTGCTGGCAGCCAGCATTCTCATCGCTGCCGCCCCCGCCGCCTCCGCCTATACCCAGGAGCAGAAGGACGCGGCGGACGAGCTGTATACCCTGGGCCTGTTTTACGGCACGGACAAGGGCTTTGAACTGGATCGCTCCCTCACCCGGCAGGAGGCCGCCGCCATGGTGGTGCGTCTGGTGGGCAAGGAGACCACGGCCCTGAACGGCACTTACCGCACGGATTTCACCGATGTGGCCCTGTGGGCCGAGGGATATGTGGGCTACGCCCAGACCGCCGGGCTGGTGGCCGGGTATGACAACGCCCGACTGGGTGCCGCCGACACCGTCACCGGGGCCCAGTATCTCACCTTCGTCCTCCGTGCGCTGGGATACAGCGATTCTGCCGGGGACTTCGTCTGGTCCAGCCCCTGGGCTCTGGCGAAGGAGCTGGGCCTCACCACCGGGCAGGCGGAATTCGACAGGGCGGACTTCACCCGGGGCGATGTGGTTCTGATCTCCCGGCGGGCGCTGGATGTGGCCATGAAGGGCACGGACATGACCCTGCGGGAATACCTGGCCCTGTCGGAACAGGCCCAGAGCACCACGGCCCTCACCGCCAGCCAGATCTACCGGAAATGCTCCGGGGCGGTGTTCTATCTGGAATCCTATGACGACGAGGCCTGTGAGACCCCGGTGAGCAGCGCCAGCGGCTTCTTCATCGCTCCTGACGGCATCGCCGTCACCAACTATCACGCGGTGATCGACACTGCCGCGGCCAGAATCACCACCAAGGACGGGGAGACCTATCGGGTCACCCGCATCCTCTACGGCAGCACCCGGGACGATGTGGTGATCATGCAGGTGTCCAGAACCGCCGAGAGCGGCCATGTGACCGAGAGCTTCCCCTGTCTGGAACTGGCCGACCAGTCCTCCCTCCATGTGGGCGACACGGTCTACAGTCTGGGTGCCCCCCTGGGCCTGACGGACACCTTTGCCTCCGGCATCGTCAGCAACCTGTCCCGGACCCTGGGCAGCCGGACCTATATCCAGATGACCGTCCCCACCTCCTCCGGTTCCAGCGGCGGTCCGGTGGTGAATGCCTACGGCAAGGTGGTGGGCATCTCCTCCGCCTCCTTCACCCAGGGCCAGAACCTGAATCTGGCGGAGCCGGTGAATGTGATCAAGACCGCCCGGTATGACCGGACAGGCACGGAGTATGCGTCCTATTTCGCCGGGAAGGAGTATCACATCACCGCCAACCCCGCCGCCGTCACCGTGAAGGAGGGCGAGACCGTCACCGTCAGCGTGGGCAACGACTACCCCTTCTCCTCCACCCTGCTGTTTGAGAACAACTCCATCTTCACCGTGTCTGCCGCCTGGGGCGACTGGACGGATGACCAGCATGTGGAGCTGTTTCTCACCGGCATCACCGAGGGGTACGCCGAAATCGTCATCTCCTTCACGGACATCCGCTCCGATGCCTCCGTGACCATTCCCATCATTGTCCTCCCCGGCGACCCGGACAACACCACCGAGACCGGCGAGACGCCCTGATTTGTTTTTGAAAAACTGCACATACTGATCCTGCCGGAAACCGGCAGCGCCAGACAATCTGTCATTGCGAGGAGCGCAGCGACGCGGCAATCCGTTCTCCCTCAGAAAAGAGAAACGGATTCCCACGGCTCCGCTGCGCTTCGCCTCGGAATGACAGTGTCGGATACAGCGCTCCGGTACGGCAGGATTTTTGTTTCGTTTATTATTAACTTTGTGTGAATGATTATATAACTCGCTTGACAAAATTTATATGCAGTGCTAT
>JALFTG010000099.1 GCA_022779345.1 Oscillospiraceae bacterium
GACAGGCTGGCAAACAGCATCCGGGGCGTGTTGGAGAACAGGGTCTGGAAGGACGGCATGGCCCAGTCGGAGGGAGAAGTGGTGTACAGCAGCCAGGACTGGGAAATGATCAGGAACAGCACGGAGGCGAAGATGCCCACCATGACCGCCCGGTTGGCGGCCTTTTTCCCCTCGTTTTCCGACAGGATGTCCGTGATCAGGAAGGTCACGGCAAACAGCACATTGCCCAGGGTCTGCTCCATACCGAAGGCGTTGATGACGATCATGACCTCGATATTGGCCAGAATGGTGGCCACGGCGTTCACGGCATACAGGCCGTGGGTGCCGAACAGGCGGTAGGCCAGCAGGGCGCTGCCATAGATCACGATCAGGGACAGAATCAGCAGAAGTTCATTGCTCATTGGTGTTTTCTCCTTTTTTGCCGCACCATCCCCCTGAAAAACAAAAAAGCGCCGTACGGCGCCCATGGCAGAACGCCTTCCGCATACTGCCGGTCCCGTAGTTTTGTTTATAGACAGGATGGTCACGAACTGTCTTATCTACTTTTTGGTTCGGGAGGAATGATACCACATTCCTCCCGGGTTTGCAACCTCTTTTTTACCGGTCCTTCATGGGGATATAGGGCTGGTTCTTCAGGGCCGCGCGGTAAGCCGGACGCATGATCCGGTTGCAGGTCAGCACTTCCTCCATCCGGTTGGCGCACCAGCCGGCGATGCGGGCGATGGCGAACAGCGGCGTGTACAGTTCCACCGGGATGCCCAGCATATCGTAGATCAGGCCGGAGTACATATCCACATTGGCACACAGGGGCATATGGCTCTTCCTCCGCTCCATGATCAGCTCCTTGCCGATGCGCTCGATGGACTCCATCAGTTCGAGGTCTCCCAGACGACCCTTGCTCGCCGCCAGATCCCTGGCCTTCTCCTTGATCATCTCCGCTCTGGGATCGGACAGGGTATAGACCGCGTGGCCCAGGCCGTAGATCTTGCCGGAGTGATCCCCGGCCTCGCCATCCAGCACCCGCTTCAGATAGGCACGCAGTTCGTCCTCGTCATCCAGATACCGCACATGGTCCTTGATGTCCGCGAACTGGAGCATGACCTTGGCGTTGGCGCCGCCGTGGAGGGGGCCTTTCAGGGACGCCACAGCCGCGGCGATGGCGGAATAGGTGTCCGTGCCCGTGGAGGATGTGGAGCGGCAGACGAAGGTGGAGTTGTTGCCGCCGCCGTGCTCGGCGTGGAGAATCAGCATCAGGTCCAGCAGATGGGCCTCCTCCGGAGTGTAGGATTTGTCCTTACGAACCATCCGCAGGAAGTTCTCCGCAACGGACAGGCTGTTTTTCGGATTATGGATATACAGGGATTTGTTGTTCAGATAATGCCGGTTCACGGCGTAGGCATTGGCCACGATCAGGGGAAACCGGGCCACCAGCTCGATGGACTGGCGCAGCAGATTCTCCGGAGACAGGTCATCCGGCGTGGGGTCATAGGCATACAGGGCCAGCACGCTTCTGGCCAGCTGGTTCATCACATTGCCGCTGGGGGCCTTGAAGATCACATCCTCGTTGAACCCCATGGGCAGCTGGCAGGAGTCCGCCAGAATGGACTTGAACATCTGGAACTCCGTGCTGGTGGGCAGTTTGCCCAGCAGGAGCAGGTAGGCCACCTCCTCATAGCCGAAAGTACCCGCCTCAAAATGAGACCCAGCAATCTCCGTGGCATCAATGCCCCGGTAGGTCAGCTTGCCGGGCATGGGAACCCGCTCGCCGTCCTCCATCACATAGCCCTGTACGCTGCCGATTCCCGTGGTCCCGATGAGCACACCGGTCCCGTCCGCATTCCGCAGGCCGTGCTTGATCAGCACATTATTTGAATCGTCAATAGAATAGGCCGCGTCGATCTGATGCCGGAAACCGCTCAGGTATCCCAGCACCACCGGATTGACAGCATCCATTTAAATCACCGCTTTCTGGGAGTATATGAAAAATGATACTCCATTTCCGGGTGAAATTGCAAGTCCCGTTTATTTTTCGTGCACTTGCACGGAAACCGTTGTGGTTTTCGGCATTTTATTATGATTTTAATGCAAGGTTTCTGTTTTTTCTTGCACTTTCCCTATTCCTATCCCTGGCGGGTGTGTGGTATAATGTCGATACCTTACAATCAAAGGCTGGGATCGATATGATTACTTTGCATGAAAACGGCGTTCTCTGGCAGGGCGGAGCCCCTGTCCCCGCCTCCGGATGCGATGCTTCCGGGCGGGAAAAGACCATGGCATATAAAATCCTCCGGGCCCACGACCAGGGTGCAGACGGCACCATGGCCATCCGCTTTGACAGTCTCATCTCCCACGACATCACTTATGTAGGCGTGATCCAGACGGCCAAGGCATCCGGGCTGAAGGAATTCCCCGTCCCCTATGTGCTCACCAACTGCCACAACTCCCTGTGCGCCGTGGGCGGCACCATCAACGAGGATGACCACATCTTCGGTCTGTCCGCAGCAAAGAAATACGGCGGCATCTATGTCCCCGCCAACCAGGCGGTTATCCACCAGTACGCCCGGGAGATGATGAGCGGCTGCGGGAAGATGATCCTGGGCAGCGACAGCCACACCCGGTACGGCGCCATCGGCACCATGGGCGTGGGCGAGGGCGGCCCGGAGATCGTGAAGCAGCTGCTGAAAAACACCTATGACATTGCCCCGCCCCCCGTGGTGCTGGTGTACCTCACCGGTACCCCCCGGCAGGGGGTCGGCCCCCACGATGTGGCCATCGCCTTGTGCGGCGCGGTCTATAAAAACGGCTTCGTGAAAAACAAGGTGCTGGAGTTCGCCGGCCCCGGCGTGAGGCACCTGTCCATGGACTACCGCATCGGCATCGATGTGATGACCACGGAGACCACCTGCCTGTCCTCCATCTGGGAGACGGACGAGGCGGTGGAGGAATATCTGACCATCCACGGCCGTCCGGAGGAGTATCGCAAACTCCAGCCGGAGGAGGGCGCTTACTACGACAGCATGATTGAAATCGACCTGAGCACCATCGAGCCCATGATCGCCCTGCCCTTCCATCCCTCCGAGGCCTTCACCATCCACCAGCTGCAGGAAAACGCCGGAGATATTCTCCGCGCCTGCGAGCAGCGGGCCGCAGACCAGTTCGACGGCAAAGTGAGCCTGCGTCTCACGGACAAGCTGGTGAACGGAAAGCTCACCGTGGATCAGGGCGTCATCGCCGGGTGCTCCGGCGGCATGTATGACAACATCGCCGAGGCCGCCGCCATTCTGGACGGCCACGACACCGGCAGCGGATACTTCTCCCTGTCCGTCTATCCCCCTTCCACCCCGGTGAATCTGGAACTGATGAAAAACGGCGTGCAGCAGTCCCTGATGGAGGCGGGCGCATTGTTCAAGCCCTGCTTCTGCGGCCCCTGCTTCGGCGCCGGGGATGTGCCGGGCAACAACGGCCTGTCCATCCGCCACACCACCCGGAACTTCCCCAACCGGGAGGGTTCCAAGCCCTCCGACGGGCAGCTGTCCGGCGTGGCCCTCATGGATGCCCGCTCCATCGCCGCCACTGCCCGGAACCACGGCGTGCTCACCGCCGCCACGGATGTGGACTACGCCATGCCCGCCCCCGTGCAGCGGACCTTTGACAAGGGCGTGTATGACAAGCGGGTGTATTTCGGTTTCGGCAAGGCCGATCCCAAAGAAGAACTGCGGCTGGGCCCCAACATCACCGAGTGGCCCGCCATCCCCCATATGGCTCCCCATCTGCTCCTCCGGCTGGTGGCGGTGCTCCATGACCCCGTCACCACCACCGACGAGCTGATTCCCTCCGGGGAGACCTCCTCTTACCGGTCCAATCCCCTGAAACTGGCCACCTTCGCCCTGTCCCGGCGGGAGCCGGAATATGTGGGCCGGGCCCAGGCCGTGCAGGCCCTGGAGCGCAGCCGGGCGGCAGGCACGCCGGATGCGGCCCTCACCGCCGTGCTGGCGAAGCTGGGACTGTCCGGGGACATTCTCAGCGACACCGCCGTGGCCTCCGCCATTTTCGCCAACCGGCCCGGCGACGGGTCCGCCCGGGAACAGGCCGCCTCCTGCCAGCGGGTGCTGGGCGGCGGAGCCAACCTGTGCTATGAATTCGCCACCAAGCGGTACCGCTCCAACTGCATCAACTGGGGCATGCTGCCCTTCACCATCGATGAGTCCGTTCCCTTTGACTACGCCCCCGGCGACTGGGTCTGGGTTCCGGACGCAAAGCGGGCCGTGGAGACCGGGGCCTCCGATGTGCCCGCCGTGATCGTCACGGCGGACGGCACCGTGCCCGTCAC
>JALFTG010000080.1 GCA_022779345.1 Oscillospiraceae bacterium
ACACGCTCGATGCCGCTGATTTCCTCCCGCTCATCCAGGATCTCTCCCCCGGTGAGCACGCCGGTGATGTATTTCTGCAGATCCCGCACATAGCTGTACCGCAGATTGCCCACACAGCTGTGGGCAGCGGGGCCGAAGCCCCTGTAGTCGTTCAGCTGCCAGTATTTCAGATTGTGCCGGGACTGGAATCCCCGGCGGGCGAAATTGGAAATCTCGTACCGGTGGTAGCCGTACCGGTCCAGCAGCTCGCTGGCGTACTGGTACATATCCGCCTGGGCATCGTCATCGGGGATGGCGGAGGTATCGTGGTACACCTCGTACATGGGGGTGCCCTCCTCCAGCTTCAGGCCGTAGCAGGAGATGTGCTCCGGGTTCCAGCCGATAATTTTTCCCAGGGTATCCGCCCAGTCCGCCCGGGTCTGCCCGGGCAGGCCGTAGATCAGGTCCACACTGATGTTCCGGAAGCCGGCCTGCCTGGCAGAATGATATGCCTTGACGGCCTGACCGTATGTGTGCCGCCGGCCGATGGTCCGGAGGATCTCATCATTGGCCGACTGCACACCCATGGAAATACGGTTCACCCCGGCTTTTTTCAGCAGCTTCAGGTCGTTCAGCCGCATGCTGTCCGGGTTCATCTCCACGGTGATCTCCGCATCCTTCAGCAGCCGTTCCCCGGCCTTCAGGGCGTCCAGAATCTCCACCAGGTACTTCGCCCCGTAATAGCTGGGCGTGCCCCCGCCGATATACACCGTGTCAATGTAGTATTCCCGCATTCTGGGGAGGCTCTCCCGGATATGGGCCAGGAGGGCCTCCTGATATTTTCCCATCATCTGCTCACTTTCGGGACAGGAATAGAAATCGCAGTACCCGCACTTGCTGGCGCAGAAGGGAATGTGAATATAAACACCTAATGTCTCGTCCATGAAAACCTCACAATGGGATGATCAGGGATGGTTTCCCATCCCGGTTGCAAAATTGCCTCGCTGAGCGCATATATGCGCAAAGTAATTCAGAGCAGGTTGCAGACCAGCTCGGTATACTCCGCCGGGTCGTCCAGGGGCATCCCGGCGATCAGGCTGGCCTGGGCGTACAGGACCCTGGCCATGTCGGCGCAGCGGTCCTTATCCGTGGCAAAGGCCTCCTGCAGCTTGGCGTACAGGGGATGTCTGGGGTTGATCTCCAGCACACGGGCCGCCCGGATGCTGCCGTCATCGCCGGGGATGGACCGGAAGTACCGCTCCATTTCCAGGGTCACGGTGCCCTGGCTGTTCAGGCACACGGGGTGGCTCACCAGCGTGGTGGACAGGCGGACATCCACCACCTGATCCCCCAGGGTCTCTTTGATGAAGTCCAGCAGGTCTTTGCCTTCCTCGGCGGCCTGCTCGGTCTCCTGCTTCTCCTCCTCGCTCACCAGGTCCAGATCGCCCTTGCTCACATTCTGGAAGGGCTTGCCGTCCTGGGCATCCAGAGCCTGGAACACGAACTCGTCCACGGGATCGGTGAGGTAGAACACCTCATAGCCTTTCTGCTTCACCACTTCCGTCTGGGGCATGGCCATGGCCAGCTTCAGATTGTCGGCGCATACATAGTAAATTTTCTCCTGGGATTCGGGCATATTGTCCACATACTCCTGCAGAGAGCACATCCGGTCGGGACCGGTCTGGAACAACAGCAGATCCCGCACCTGCTCCCGCATATCCGCCACGGCGGACACGGTGGAGTACTTCAGCTGATAGCCGAAGGCCTTGTAGAATTCTTCGTACTTCTTCCGGTCGCTCTCCATGAGCTTTTTCAGTTCGCCCTTGACCTTCTTGGTCAGGTTGTTGGAGATGACTTTCAGCTGCCGGTCATGCTGCAGCACTTCCCGGGAGATGTTCAGGCTCAGGTCCGGGCTGTCCACGATGCCCCGGACAAACCGGAAGCAGTCGGGCAGGATGTCCGCACAGTATTCCATGATCATCACGCCGTTGGAGTACAGCTTCAGGCCCGGTTTGAAGTCCCGGCTGTAGAAATCCGGAGAGGGGACGGAGGGAATGAACAGCATCGCCTTGTAGGTCACGCTGCCCTCGGCGTCCACCCGGATCACGGAGATGGGCTCGTTGGGGTCATAGAACATCTTCTGGTAGTATTCCTTGCACTCCTCATCGGTCACTTCGCTCTTGCTCCGCTCCCAGATGGGGACCATGGTGTTCATGACGGTCTCCTTCATCTCGCACTTGTACTCATACTTGGGCTTGCCGTTCTCATCCAGTTCCTCGGACTCCACAAATTCGTAGTCCTCGATGTCCATGGCGATGGGCCAGCGGATGTAGTCGGAGTATTTCCGCACCAGATCCCGGATGGTGTACTTGTCCAGGAAGGTGGAGTAGTTCTCCCCGTCGGTATCCTCCTTGATGTGCATGATGACCTCGGTGCCCACATCGGTCTTTTCCGGGCAGGGGGTGATGGTGTAGCCGTCGGTGCCGGTGCTGACCCATTTGGCGCCGGTTTCCGCACCGTATTTATGGGAGCGGACGGTGACTTCATCGGCCACCATGAAGGCGGAGTAGAATCCCACGCCGAACTGGCCGATGATGTTGGTATCGTTTGCGTCCAGGTCTTCATTCTCGGACTTGAACTTCAGGGAACCGGACTGGGCAATGACGCCCAGGTTCTTCTCCATGTCCGCTTCGTCCATGCCGATGCCGTTGTCCCGCACGGTGATGGTACGCATATCCTCATCCACAAAGATCTTGATCATGTAGTCATCCCGCTTGTAGGGGACATTCTCGTCCGTCAGCGACAGGTAGCACAGCTTGTCGATGGCGTCGGATGCGTTGGAGATGATCTCCCGGAGGAAGATCTCCTTGTGGGTGTAGATGGAGTTGATCATCAGGTCCAGAACCCGCTTCGACTCCGCCTTGAATTGTTTCTTTGCCATGGTTAGGCCTCCTATATGAAATAATTTTATACAAAAAATAAGAAAAGAAAGTGAAAGCCGATGGCAGGCCGCGGCCGGTTCTGTTCCGCCGCCCCTGGGGGGGCACAGCACACCGGCGGGCACACTCGTCCATCATCCAGAATTTATATTATAACACAGCCTCCTGATTTTTCAACAGTCCTTTGTGAATGAATTATAAATACTAAATATTGTATCCCGGACTGATCGGGTATATAATCAGGAACAGAAATGAGAGAATGGGAGGAACATCCATGCCAACCAGTTGGAAACGCTCACCGGATGAGCTGCACAGAATCTATCTGGCCAACACCGAGGCCTTCTATAAAGTCGCCGGGCGCACCCTGGCCCCCCAGCTGGACGCCTTCGTCCGGCAGTCCGCCCTGGGGATGTGGAGCCGCGCCGGCGGCATCACCCAGAACCATGTGGACGCCTTCAACGCCCTGTATTCCAAGGGCACCCAGTCCCCCGGCTGGCTGCTGTGGCAGCTGACCGAGGAGGTGTGCAAAGCCGGGGAATTCATGCCCCCCATCTTCTACTGGGATCTGGCGGAGAAAGACGCCCGCCGCAATGCAGACACTTCCCGGGTGTTCATCCGCATGATCACCAACATCCTGCTGTATCTGGCGGCGGTGGACGATGATGTGACCTGGAACGAGGCGGCATATATCACCGAGTGTGCCGACCGGCTGAAGGCCATCTGCGACTCCAGCCATGTGAAGCCCTCCAAGCCCGCACTGAACGCCGCAGACTATGTGACCAGCGGGGAGCCATCCTTCACGGAGAAGTTCGCCGGGCAGTCCGCCGCGGGTGTCACGGCAAAAGCGGCGGAGCAGACCCAGGCCCAGGAGCAGGAGGTCCCGAAAAAGACCACCGAGGAGCTGATGGAGGAACTGAACAGTCTGGTGGGTCTGGACGAGGTGAAAAAAGATGTGAACAGCCTGATCAACCTGATCAAGGTCCGCAAGCTCCGGCAGGAGAACGACCTTCCCGTGGCCCCCATGTCCCTGCATCTGGTGTTCATGGGCAACCCGGGCACGGGCAAGACCACCGTCGCCCGGCTGCTGGCCCAGCTGTACGCCAACATCGGCGTACTCAGCCGCGGGCAGCTGGTGGAGGTGGACCGGTCCGGTCTGGTGGCGGGCTATGTGGGCCAGACGGCCCTGAAAACCCAGGAGGTCATCGCCTCCGCCATGGGCGGCGTGCTGTTCATCGACGAGGCCTACTCCCTGGCCATGGGCGGGGAGAACGACTTCGGCCGGGAGGCCATTGACACGATCCTCAAGGCCATGGAGGATCACCGGGACGATCTGGTGGTGATCGTGGCGGGGTATGACAAGCCCATGGAGAAGTTCCTGACCTCCAATCCGGGTCTGGAATCCCGGTTCAACAAGTATTTCTACTTCCCGGACTACACCGGTGAGCAGCTGTACGCCATTTTCCTCAGCCAGTGCAGCCGCAACGGCTATTCCCTCTCCCCGGAGAGTGAGGAGAAGGCAAAGGCGCTGTTCAACGACCTGTATGACAACCGGGACGAGAACTTCGGCAACGGCCGGGCGGTGCGGAA
>JALFTG010000124.1 GCA_022779345.1 Oscillospiraceae bacterium
ATCAGGGTGATGCCCGCCCAGGAAAGACCCGTTCCGGGGACGGACAGAGTGTGATAACAGGTGTCGAAAGCGCTGAACGCCTCCAGCAGCGGATCGATCAGATCATCCCGGACCGGGATGCACCGGTATTTCTCCGGCTCATATGCGTCATACCGCACCCCCGGGAGAGGACCGGGGTCCATGACGCCGAATTCATAGCTGGCCATGACACACCTCCTTTGCGGCCATGATACCGTGTTTGTACCCGTTTGGCAATATAAAACCGCATTGTTATTTCTGATCGGGTATGTTATAATATACTGATTCAATATACGGTTTCACGGTACTCTTGCATAGGAGGATTTACATAATGACAATATGGAATGCGATATTGCTGGGACTGGTCCAGGGCATTGCGGAATTTCTGCCCATCTCCAGCTCCGGCCATCTCTCCATTTTACAGAATCTGTTCGGCCTGTCCACGGCGGAGAACGGGCACCTGTTTTTCGATGTGCTGCTCCATCTGGGCACGCTGGCGTCCGTGTGCGTGGTGTACTGGGCGGATATCAGACAGATGGTCCGGGACTGTCTGGATATGCTGTACGCCATCGGCCACCCGGAGGCCGCCAAAGGTGGCCGGATGCCCGGCGCGCGACTGGCCCTGATGATCGTGACCGGAACGCTGCCGCTGGTTCTGATCCTTCCGGTTCACAGCCGGGTGGAGGAGCTGTATAACCACACGATCTTCATCGGCCTGGCCCTGATGCTCACGGGCTGTATGCTGTATGTGTCCGACAAAATGATCCCCGGGAAAAAGACGGGCCGCACCATGCGGGTCCGGGACGCGCTGCTTATCGGCCTGTGCCAGGCCGTCGCTACCATTCCCGGCCTGTCCCGGTCCGGCACCACCATCACCGCAGGTGTGGCCACCGGCCTGGACCGCAGCTTCGCGGTGAAATTCTCCTTCCTGCTGTCCATCCCCGCTGTGCTGGGGGCCAATCTGCTCAGTCTGGTGGACGCCATCGGCGAGGGTGTCGAGTGGTCTTATATGCCCGCCTACCTGATCGGCACGGTGGTGGCCGCCGTCACCGGCATTGCAGCCATCCGGCTGCTGAAATTCATCACCGCCAAAGGCGGCTTCGGAAAGTTCTGCTATTACTGCTGGGGCGCCGGCTTCATCGCCGTGGTGCTGACCATCATCCTTTGAGAGAGGAGTTCTTCATGGCAACCAAAAGTACCAAAACAACCGAGACGAAAAAATCATCTTCCACCAAAAAGAGCACCGGCTCTTCTGGGAAAAAATCCTCCGGGACCGGGGCGAAAAAGACCCAGTCCGCATCCCGGACCCGCCAGCCGGAGCCGCCTGCGAAGCGGCCCATCCGCCGGGAAGTGGGGGGTGTGGTGTGCCTGATCCTGGCCATGCTGTTTTTTATCGGCTACTTCGATGTGGATGCTCTGTTCTTCCGGTTCATCTGTGAGAATGTGAAGGGCCTGCTTGGCTATGGCTACTATCTGCTGCCCCCGGCGCTGCTGTGGGCGGCGCTGATCCTGCTGACCCACAAGGGACGCCCGGTGATCCTGCGGGTGGTGAGCGCATTGCTGCTGCCCCTGATTTTCGGCAGCTTTGCCCACATCGTGTTCTGCAAGGAGACCATCACCTTTGCCCAGGGCTTCCCCGCCGTGTGCAAGGCGCTGTTTGCTACGGGGAAGGTCATGCACTCCGGCGGCTTCATCGCCGGTCTGATCGCCATGGGCCTGCACAGTGCGGTGAGCGCTTACGGCGCGGTGCCCATTCTGGTGCTGCTGTTTCTGGTGTTTGCCCTGTGCGGGGCAAATCTCACCTTCGGCAGGCTGTATGAGCTGATCCGGGACCGGGAGGTGCCGGAGTACGAGGTGCAGGAGGAGCAGCCCCGCACTTCCCGCCGCCGGAAAGGGAAGGAAACCCCGGCAGCCGCTGAGGAGGAACCGCCCGTTCCTGCCCGGAAGCCCGGCCGTCAGGCCATCGACATCCCTTACGGGGAACCGGACCGGCACCGGGTGCCCGAGGAGGAATACAAGGACGAGAAAAATGGCTTCTTCAGCGTGAATTCCAAGGTGCTGAAACCGGACCAGTATCTCCGGAAGCAGGGAGAGAGCTCTTCTGCCGCTCCCATCGAACTGAAGGAGGAACCGCCTATGACTGAGGCGGAGATGGAGGCGGAAGCGGCGAAATTTGTGGAGTTTCCCCTGCGTCTCCAGAGTGAGGACAAGCTGGAGCTGAAAAAGCCCGCCATCAAACTGCCCCAGGAACCCTTTGCTGTGGACGATGATGACGACATCATGAAGCCCGCCCCAGCCCCGGTTCCGGTCACTCCGCCTGCGGTGAAACCGGTCCCGGTTCCCGCCGTGTCCGTGAGCATTGACAGCACGGACCTGCCGGAGGAACCGTCCAAAAAACTGACGAAAGAGGAGACGAAACAGGGCTTTCAGGAAATCGCCGCCCAGATTGCCCAGGGTGAGGAACAGCCCAAAGAGGAATATGTGTTCCCGCCCCTGAATCTGCTGCGCTCCGGCGGCCGGAATCTGGTGGACGGCCAGAACGAGACGAATCTGAACCGGAAACGGTTGGAGGAAACGCTGGCCAGCTTCAATGTGGACGCGGTCTATAAAAGCTGCACCCGGGGTCCCACAGTCACCCGGTACGATTTTGAACTGCGCACCGGCGTGAAGCTCACCAAGGTCACGAACCTGTCCGATGACATTGCCCTGGCCCTGGGTGTGACCAGCGTGCGTATCGCGCCCATCCCCGACAAGATCTCCACCGTGGGCATCGAGGTGCCCAACAAGGTCATCAATACCGTGTACCTCCGGGACATCATCGGCTCGGACAATTTCCAGAACGCCAAGTCCAGAACCAGTTTTGCCGTGGGCGAGGATATCGGCGGCAACGCTGTGGTCAGCAACATTGCCAAGCTGCCCCACCTGCTCATCGCCGGCACCACCGGCTCCGGCAAGTCCGTGTGCATCAACTGCCTGCTGCTGAGCATCCTGTATAAAGCCACCCCCGATGAGGTGAAACTCATCATGATTGACCCGAAAATGGTGGAACTGGGCGTCTACAACGGCATCCCCCATCTGTATGTCCCCGTGGTCACCGACCCGAAAAAGGCCGCCGGCGCCCTCCAGTGGTCCGTGGTGGAGATGATGAAGCGCTACCGCCTGTTTTCCGAGGCCGGTGTCCGGGATCTGGCGGGCTATAACAAATACTGTGAAAAAATGGGCGAGGCAACCATGCCCCAGGTGATCATCGTCATTGACGAGCTGGCCGACCTGATGATGGTGGCCTCCAAGGAAGTGGAGGAGAGCATCTGCCGGGTGGCCCAGATGGGCCGCGCCGCCGGAATGCACCTGGTCATCGCCACCCAGCGGCCCTCCGCCGATGTGATCACCGGCCTGATGAAGGCCAACATCCCCAGCCGTATTGCCTTCGCCGTGTCCTCCTCGCTGGAAAGCCGGATCATTCTGGACCAACAGGGGGCGGAAAAGCTGATCGGCATGGGCGATATGCTCTATGCGCCCATCGGTGTGGGCAAACCCGTGCGGATTCAGGGTGCCTTCGTGTCCGATGAAGAGCGGGAGAGCGTCATCGAATATGTGAAGAACAACTGCGAGGCAGAATATGACCTGTCCGTCCAGGCCCAGATCGAAAAGGCCGCGGAGGACAAAAAATCTGGCAGCGGCGGGGGAGAGCCGGCCGACTCCGGCGAGGCCCACAGCGAGTTTGACGAGCTGCTGCCCCAGGCGGTGGATGTGGTGCTGGAGGCCAAACAGGCCAGCGTGTCCATGCTCCAGCGGAGGCTGAAGCTGGGCTACTCCCGGGCCGCCCGCATCGTGGACCAGATGGAGGAGATCGGCGTGGTCGGTCCCTTTGAGGGCAGCAAGCCCCGGCAGATTCTGGTCACCAAGGAACAGTGGCTGGAGATGCAGACCATCCACGGCACCGCCCCGGTGGAGACGATCCCCATGGCGACGGAATTAAATGATACGGGGGACTACGCGAATTTTGACGGAGAGTAACATGGAAGAAACACGCAACGATCATATGGCGGATCAACTCAGTACCCTGGCCCTGGCCCATGTGGGGGACGGGGTGTATGAGCTGCTGGTGCGGACCCGTCTGGCCCGGCAGGGCATCAGCCGGGTGAACGACCTGCACCGGGCCACGGTGGCGCTGGTGAAGGCTCCGGCCCAGGCCCAGGCCATGGAAAAGCTCCTTCCCGTCCTGACGGAAAAGGAGCTGGCCGTGTATAAGCGGGGCCGGAACACCAAGACCCACGCCGCACCCAATCAGGCCACCGTGTCGGAATACCAC
>JALFTG010000146.1 GCA_022779345.1 Oscillospiraceae bacterium
ATGTCCGTCATGGAGATGAGCCACCGCAGCAGCGTGTATCAGGAGATTTTTGACGACGCCAAACAGCGGCTGAAGCGGGTGCTGCAGGTACCGGACAGCCATGAGATCCTGTTTTTGCAGGGCGGCGCCACGCTGCAGTTCGCGGCGGTGCCCATGAACCTCATGGGGCCGGGCGGCTGCGCGGACTATGCCGTCACCGGAAACTTCTCCGGCATCGCCGCCAAAGAGGCGGAGAAATACGGCACCGTGCACCGGGCGGCGGACACCGCCGGGACCGGGCACTGTACCATCCCGTCCCAGTCAGAGCTGGCGCTCCATGAGGATGCGTCTTATTTCTACTACTGTTCCAACAATACCATCTACGGCACCGAGTGGCAGTATGTGCCGGAGACCGGGAAGGTCCCGCTGGTGTGCGATATGTCCTCGGACATCCTGTCCCGGCAGGTGGATGTGTCCCGGTACGGCCTGATCTTTGCAGGCGCCCAGAAGAACATGGCCCCCGCGGGACTGACGGTGGTGATCGTGGACAAGGCCCTGGCCGGTCATGCTCTGCCCGTCACTCCCAAGGTCATGGACTACAGGGTGCTCATTGAGAAGGACTCCATGCTCAACACGCCCCCGTGCTGGTGCATCTATATGCTGGGGCTGAATCTGAAGTGGCTGGAGAGTCAGGGCGGCATCCCGGAAATGGAGCGGCGCAAACGGGAACGGGCCGGGGCGCTGTATGAATTTCTGGACAACAGCCGCCTGTTCCATGCCCATGCCATGCCCGGCTCCCGGTCGGAGATGAATGTCACTTTCCGCACGGACAGCACGGAACTGGACGCCCAGTTCGTGAAGGGCGCAGCGGCCCGGGGCCTGCTGAATGTAAAGGGCCACCGCCTCACCGGCGGCATGCGGGCTTCCGTATATAATGCCATGCCCATGGAGGGCGTCACGGCGCTGATTGACTATATGAAAGAATTTGAGGGACAGCACAGATGATCAACATTCAGGTTTTAAATCATATTTCCCCCTTCGGCATTGAGGTGTTGGAGAGCAAGGGCTGCCGGGTGGCGGAGGAGATGGAGGATCCCACGGGCATTCTGGTCCGCTCCGCGGATATGCTGAAAATGAACTTCGGCCCCAGCCTGCTGGGCATCGCCCGGGCGGGCGCCGGATACAACAATATCCCTATCGACCGGTGCGCCGAGGCGGGCATCGTGGTGTTCAACGCCCCCGGCGCCAATGCCGAGGCAGTGAAGGAACTGGTGCTGGCGGAGCTGGTCATGGCGTCCCGGGATGTGCTGGGCAGCATCGAATGGGTGAAGAGCATCGCCGGCCGGGGGGAGGAGATCCCTGCCCTGGTGGAAAAAGGCAAGAGCGCTTTCGCCGGGCCGGAGCTCATGGGAAAAACCCTGGGCGTGGTGGGCCTGGGCGCCACCGGCGCGCTGGTGGCCAACATGGGTCTGGACCTGGGAATGCAGGTCTACGGCTATGACCCGTTCATGTCTGTGGAGGCCGCCTGGCGGCTGAGCCGGGATGTGATCCGGGCGGAGGATATCAGCGATATCTACAAGCACTGCGACTATATCAGCATCAATGTGCCCTACACCGACCGCACCCACCATATGTTCGACGCCGCCGCTTTCGCCGCCATGAAGGACGGGGTGCGCATCACCAACGAGTCCCGGGCGGAAGTGGTGGACGATGACGCGATCCTGGCCGCCATCCACACGGGCAAGGTGGCCAAGTATGTCACCGACTTCCCCAATGAGAAGCTCATCGGCCAGAAGAATGTGATCTGCATGCCCCACATCGGCGCCTGCACCCCGGAGAGCGAGGACAAGTGCGCCATTCTGGCGGCGAGGGAGCTGTATGACTACATCGTCAACGGCAACATCCGCAACTCCGTGAACCTGCCGGACGCCAGCCTGGAGCGCCTGGGTGTGTGCCGTCTGTGCGTGATCCACCGGAATGTGCCCAAGATGCTGACCAAGTTCCTGGAGATCATCGGCGGCATGAACATCAATGTGGACCACATGATCAACAAGTCCCGGGGCGAATACGCCTACACCATGATCGATCTGGGCACCCAGATCACCATGGAGGATGTCCGGGAGATCATCGCCATGCCCGAAGTTTTGCGGGTGCGGATCCTGTAATCAATAGGAACGAATCTGCCAGCCGCCCCGGCATTTGCCGGGGCGGATTTTTCGTGAAAGTTTCACAAAGCGTTCACGAAATTCCTGTTGACAAATGCAGGGAATCGGCGTATTATCGAACACGCATTAATTGTTAACGACTATGAATAAAAGGAGGAGATGGCTTGGAATATCTGGAACTGGCAGAGGAACTGCTGAAGGTGACCCACCCGAAAGGGAAGCGTCCGCCCCTGCACCGGATGGGGGATTATGACCACATGAAGGATATGACCCTGCGCTACCTTTATGAAAACGGCGGGGAGACCACGCCCCGGGAACTGGCGGATGCCTTCGACATCAGCTCTGCCCGGGTGACCAAGGTCCTGAGTGATCTGGAGGCCGAGGAACTGGCGTCCCGGGAAGGGGATATCCGGGACCGGCGGCGGATTATCGTGCGCCTGACGGAGACAGGCCGACAGCAAATGGAAGCCCGGCAGGTGATGGTGCGGGAACATGTAGCCCGTGTGCTGGAAGCGCTGGGGCCGGAGGACGCGCCGGAACTGGTGCGCCTCATGGGCCGGCTGATCAGCGTCCTGGAGGAACAGGGCAACCCCTGCTGCGCGGTGGCAAAACGAAGATGACCCCTTTGGAAAGGAAACAACGATGCTGAAAATTCTGAAATTACTGAAAAACCACAAGGCAGAGGTTTTTCTGGTCCTGTGCCTGCTGGTGGTACAGGCGGCGTGTGATCTGGAACTGCCCGGGCTGATGAGCGACATTGTGGACATCGGTCTGACCCGGGGCGGCGTGCCGGACGCCAGCCAGGAGTATATCGCCCAGGTGGCCGCGGGCATGGGAGACTCGGAAGTGCAGATGCACTATCTGTGGACCACCGGCGGGAAGATGGTGGCCATCACCCTGCTGGGTGTGCTGGCGGCGGTGGTGGTGAACTTCATCGCCAGCCGGACGGCGGCTCAGGTGGGCCGGGACCTTCGCCGGCAGGTGTTTGACAAGGTGCTGCATTTCTCCCATACGGAAATGGACCAGTTCTCCACCGCGTCCCTGATCACCCGCAGCACCAATGACATCCAGCAGGTGCAGATGGTGGTGGTCATGCTGCTGCGGATGGTGCTGTTTGCCCCCATCATGGGCATCGGCGGCATCATCAAGGTGGTGGGCACCAAGACCGGCATGGGCTGGATCATTGTGCTGGCGGTGGTGTGCATCTTCTGCCTGATGATGATTCTGATGCTGGTGGCCATGCCGAAATTCAAGAAGATGCAGTCCCTGGTGGACCGGGTGAACCTGGTCAGCCGGGAGATTCTGACGGGCCTGCCCGTCATCCGGGCATTCCACAAAGAGTCCTATGAGGAACAGCGGTTCGACGATGCCAACACCATCCTGAAAAAGACCCAGCTGTTTACCGGACGGACCATGGCCGTGATGATGCCCACCATGATGCTGATCATGAACGGCATCTCCGTGATGATCGTGTGGTTCGGCGCCAAAGGCGTGGACGCCATGACCCTTCAGGTGGGGGATATGATGGCGTTCATGACCTATACCATGCAGATCGTCATGTCCTTCATGATGATCACCATGGTGTCCATCATGCTGCCCCGGGCTGTGGTGTCCGCCGAGCGGATTGACGAGATCCTGCGGACGGAACCGGTGATCCGGGAGCAGGAGATCCCGGAGGAAGTGACCGGATGCACCGGCACCGTGGCGTTTGACCATGTGAGCTTCCGGTATCCCGGGGCGGAGGAATATGCCCTGGAGGACATCACCTTTACCGCCCGGCCGGGAAAGACCACGGCCATCATCGGTTCCACCGGCTCCGGCAAAACCACCCTGCTGAATCTGATCCCCCGGTTCTACGATGTGACTGAGGGCCGGGTGACGCTGGACGGCCGGGATGTGCGGGAGCTGAAACTCGCGGATCTCCGGGACCAGCTGGGCTATGTGCCCCAGAAAGCGGTGCTGTTCTCAGGCACCATCGCATCCAACATTCAGTACGCCGGACAGGCGGACGAGGCGGAGATGCGCCAGGCGGCGGCGGTGGCCCAGGCCGCGGAGTTTATCGGCGAGAAGCCCCAGGGCTACGACAGCCCCATCGCCCAGGGCGGCAGCAATGTGTCCGGCGGCCAGAAGCAGCGGCTGTCCATTGCCCGGGCCGTGGCCAGCAAGCCGAAGGTGTATCTGTTTGACGACAGCTTCTCCGCCTTGGACTACAAGACCGACGCGGCCCTGCGGAAGGCACTGAATCAGAATGCGAAGGACGCGGCGGTGATTATTGTGGGCCAGCGGATCGCCACCGTCATGCACGCGGACAATATCATTGTGCTCAAAGACGGCCGGATCGACGGCATGGGCACCCACGAGCAGCTGCTGCAGACCTGCGACACCTACCGGGAGATCGCCGTCAGCCAGCTGAGCGCGGAAGAACTGGGACTGGAGGTGTGAGACCATGAGGGAAACTGAACAGAGACGGCCCATGCGGCCTCACGGCCCCCACGGCGGCCCTCCGGGGATGCCCGGAGAGAAGGCCAAAAACTTCAGGGGCACCATCGGCAAGCTGTTCCGGTATATCGGCAACTATAAGTTCGCCGTGATTCTGGTGTGCCTGTTTGCCATGGGTTCCACCGTGTTCAGCGTGGTGGGCCCCAAGACCCTGGGCAAGGCCACCACGGAGCTGTATAACGGCATCGTGGCCAAATACATGGGAGTCGGCGGCATTGACTTCGGCGCCATCGGGAAAATCCTGCTGACAGTGCTGATGATCTACGCCGCCAGCGCCCTGTGCAGCTTTGTGCAGCACTTCACCATGACCACGGTGGTGCAGAATGTGTGCTACCGGATGCGCCGGGAGATCACGGAAAAGATCAACCGGATGCCCATGAAATACTTCGAGCAGCGCACCGTGGGCGAGGTGCTCAGCCGCATCACCAACGATGTGGATACCCTGGGACAGGGCATGAACCAGTCCATCACCACGCTGATCTCCAGCATCACCACCATCGTGGGCGTGTTGTATATGATGCTCACCATCAGCCCGCTGATGACGGGACTGACAGTGCTGATCCTGCCCGTCTCCCTGCTACTGATCATGCTGGTGGTGGGCCGGAGCCAGAAATACTTCAAGGCCCAGCAACGCCAGCTGGGCGATATCAACGGCCAGGTGGAGGAAACCTACAGCGGTCTGGATGTGGTGCAGGCATACAACCGGGAGGAGACAGTCCTGGAGACTTTTGACGATACCAACAACGCCCTGTACGAGTCCGCCTGGAAGAGCCAGTTCCTGTCCGGCCTGATGCAGCCGCTGATGAACTTTGTGGGCAATCTGGGCTATGTGGCGGTGGTCATTTCCGGGTCCATTCTGGCCATCCGGGGCACCATCCAGGTGGGCGATATCCAAGCGTTCATGAACTATGTGCGCAACTTCACCCAGCCCATCACCCAGCTGGCCCAGGTCAGCAATATGATGCAGTCCATGGCAGCCGCCGCGGAGCGGGTGTTCGAGTTCCTGGAGGAGGACGAGGAAGTGTCCGACCCGGAGGAGCCCGCCGGTGCAGAGCATATCCGGGGCGAAGTCCGGTTCGAGCATGTGAAGTTCGGCTATGACAAGGGTCAGGAGATCATCCACGACTGGAGCTGCGATGTGGCCCCCGGTCAGACCGTGGCCATCGTGGGCCCCACCGGCGCGGGCAAGACCACCATGGTGAAGCTGCTCATGCGCTTTTATGATGTGGACGGCGGAAAAATCACCCTGGACGGCACGGACATCCGGGACTACCGCCGGGGCGATCTGCGCCGGTGCTTCGGCATGGTGCTTCAGGACACCTGGCTGTTCAAGGGCACCATCATGGAGAACATCCGCTACGGCAGGGCCGACGCCACGGATGAGGAGGTCATCGCCGCCGCCAAAGCCGCCCATGCGGACAAATTCATCCGCACCCTCCCCGGCGGCTATCAGATGGAGCTGAATGAGGACGCCTCCAATGTGTCCCAGGGCCAGAAGCAGCTGCTGACCATCGCCCGGGCCATTCTGGCGGACAGCCCGGTGCTGATTCTGGACGAGGCCACATCCAGCGTGGATACCCGCACCGAGCAGCTGATCCAGTCGGCCATGGACCGGCTCATGGAGGGGCGCACCTGCTTTGTCATCGCCCACCGGCTGTCCACCATCCGCAATGCCGACAAGATCCTGGTCATGCAGGAGGGCGACATTGTGGAGCAGGGCACCCATGACGAGCTGCTGGCCAAAGGCGGGTTCTATGCCCAGCTGTGGAACAGCCAGTTCGAGGATGTGGTGGCATAAGGAGGCAGCGTATGTTTGCATATACCCATCAGGTGCAGTATTACGAGACCGATAAAATGGGCATCACCCATCATTCCAATTATATCCGCTTCATGGAAGAGGCCCGGACGGCCTGGATGAAGGAGATCGGCTGGAGTTACCAGAAATGCGAGGCGCTGGGCATGGTCTCCCCGGTGCTGGCGGTGCGCAGCGAGTTCAAAAAG
>JALFTG010000150.1 GCA_022779345.1 Oscillospiraceae bacterium
ATCCAGAATTACGACCGCCCGGGGTACACCATTGAGGCGGGCAAGGGCACCAATCCCCTGCCCCTCAGCCAGTTTGAGCGCATCTACGCCGACAACCTGCCGATCCTGGTTCTGGGCGCCGTGCTCACCGCCGGTACATAAAACCGCAGAAAGCCTTCCCCTTGCACTGCGGCGGTCGCTTTGCAACGGGCGCACACACAGGTGCGCCCCTACCATTCTGTATGGGAACGGCAATGCAGCGAACAACGGGTAGGGGCCGACCTGTGTGTCGGCCCGGCGGCGGATGTCGGACGCAGTCAGACAGGGAAGGCAACGGGCAGTTTTCTTCCGCCACCGCCGGGGGTCCTCCCCCCAGATCCCCCCATAAAAATATCCCCGAAGTCCAAAGACTCCGGGGATATGGTCATTTTCAGATGGAATTACGCACCGGCAGGGCCGTCCAGTCTGTTCTTCCGGCCAACGGTGAAGCTGTACAGCGTCACACCGCCGATGAGCACCAGGCCGATGATATCCGTGAGACTGCCGGGGACGATCATAGCCAGACCGCCGGCAATGGCTACCAGGCGCAGCACCATGTTCAGGTTGGAGGCCATATAGCCCATCATGCCCATGCACACGCCCATCATGCCGATGAACGAGGTCAGGACGATCTGCACCACTTCGAAAGCAGTGGCGTCGATGAGGAGCATGGCCGGATTCATGGCGAAGATGTATGGCACTATGAACGCCGCGATCGCCAGCTTTGTGGCATTCACGCCCGTCTTCATGGGATTGCTCTTGGCGATGGCGCTGCCGGCGTAGGCCGCCAGAGCCACGGGAGGCGTGATGTCCGCCACGATGCCGAAGTAGAACACAAAGAAGTGGGCGGGGATCTTGCCGATACCCAGCTGGATCAGAATGGGGGCGCAGGTGGAGGCCATGATGCAGTAGTTGGCGGTGGTGGGCACGCCCATACCCAGCACGATGCAGCAGATCATGGTCAAAAACAGTGCGATGGGAACGATGCCATGGCTGATGGTCACGACGGCGGTGATCAGCTTGGAGGCCAGGCCGGTCACGGTGATGCACCCGGCGATGATGCCGGCCATGGAGCAGGCCACGGCAACGGTCAGGGTGCCTCTGCCGCCGGCTTCCAGCGCGTCAAAAATCTTGAACACGGAAATGTTTTCCGGGTGGTTCTCTCTGCTGATCAGGGAGCGGCCGAAGGTTCTGATGGCGCTGCCGCCTTCCCGGCCGGCAGCAATGGATGTGGCCACATTGCTGATCAGACCCACCACGATGGTCACCAGAATGGCGATGGCTGCGGAGGTCTGCATGGTGCGCTTGCTGGTGCTCACCAGCCACACCAGGATCACCAGGGGGGCCAGCAGATAGATCTTCTTGATCAGATGCCCGAATTTGGGCAGTTCGGACCGGGGCACGCCCTTCAGCCCCAGGCGCTTGGCCTCCATATGCACGGACAGGAAGATGCCCGCAAAGTACAGGAAGGCCGGGAGGATGGCCATCAGGGCCACCTGGGAATAGGGGATACCCATATACTCGGCCATGAGGAACGCCGCCGCGCCCATGATGGGGGGCATAATCTGGCCGCCGGTCGAGGCTGCTGCCTCCACGGCCGCGGCGAATTCCGGAGCATAGCCGGTCTTTTTCATCATAGGAATGGTCACGGAGCCGGTGGTCACCGTGTTGCCCACGGAGGAGCCGGACACCATGCCGCACAAAGCGGAGGAGATGACGGCCACCTTGGCCGGGCCGCCGGAAGAGGACCCGGCAATGCAGTTGGCCAGGTCAATAAAGAAGTTCGAGATGCCCGTCCGTTCCAGGAACGCGCCGAAGATGACGAACACCACGATGTACTTGGCGCACACATTCACCGGGGTGGACATGACGCCGGAAGTGCCGTAAAAAAGCGTATAAATCACGCGCTGGAGACTCTGGCCGCTGTAGAAAGTATATACCAGCAGGGCACCCACCACACACAGGATCGGCAGACCCACACACCGGCGGCACAGCTCCATCAGCGACAGGATGCCCACAATACCGATGATGGTGTACATGGGGGTCATCTTGGAGGCGCTGGAAATGATCTTCACCAGATCATGGTAGTTGAAGCAGTAATAGAAGAATGCTGCCGCGCCCAGAACCATGATCACCACATCATACCAGGGCATGGAGTTGGGATGGACATGTTTTTTCGTGAGCGGATAGTTCAGGTATCCGATGATAATGATACAGCCCAGGAAAGCGGTCAGCCGGATCTCAATGCCCTGCTTGCTGAACAGCGTGGACATAATGCAGTAGAAGGCAAAAATCGCTGTGATCGCCTGGACCGCCAGTTTCGGTCTGCCTTCCCAGATCCGGGTATTGGACTCCTTATCATATTTTTTCATGACCGCGGCCACATCGGTTTCGCTCTCGTCCCCGATGACGGTTTCGTCGATGTTCACGGCCTCTTCGTCTTTCTTTTTCTTGCCC
>JALFTG010000153.1 GCA_022779345.1 Oscillospiraceae bacterium
GCGTTCCCCACAGTACAGGAGCTGGCCCAGGCACCGGAAGACCGGCTGATGAAGTGCTGGGAGGGGCTGGGCTATTATAGCCGGGCAAGGAACCTCCAGAAAGCGGCAAAAGTCGTCACGGAGCAGTATGCAGGGCAGTTCCCGGACACCTATGAGGGGCTTCTGACCCTGCCGGGCATCGGGGAATACACCGCCGGTGCCATTGCCTCTGCCGCTTTCGACCGGCCCGTCCCGGCAGTGGACGGCAATGTGCTGCGGGTGGTTTCCCGGATCTGCGACTGCGATCTGGATATTCTCGATGCAAAAAACAAAAAGCTGTACCGGGACGCAGTGGGTGCCATCATGCCGGATGCCCCTGAGGACATCCGGATTTTCAACCAGGCCATGATGGAACTTGGCGCCGTGGTATGCGTCCCCAACGGGCCTCCGAAATGTGACCAGTGCCCGGCCGGCACATTCTGCCAGGCGCGGCAGCGGGGAACCATCGGTCAGCTGCCGGTAAAGACGCCCAAAAAGCTCCGGCGGCTGGAAGAGAAAACGGTGTTTGTCCTGCTGCGGGACGGAAAAGCCGCGCTGCGGAAGCGGGGAGCGCACGGTCTGCTGGCAGGACTGTGGGAATACCCCAATCTGGACGGTACACTGTCAGAAGCGGCGGTCCCGGCCGCGGTGGCAGAACTGGGACTGACCGTCAGGGACTGGAAGCAGCAGCTGAATGCCCGGCATATCTTCACCCATGTGGAATGGCACATGACGGGCTATGTACTGGAAGTTTCCGGAGTTGGGAACCCGGGCCTTGTCTGGGCAGACCGGGCCGGCCTGGAGCAGCTGGCAGTTCCGTCAGCCTTTGCAAAATATCACGCAGCAGCAAAATCCCTGCTGGATGCTGCCCTGTAAAAAACGCTGGAGCGGTCAGATGATCCGCTCCAGCGTTTTATCATGCATACGATAGATTTCCCCGCCCAGAACTTTTGCCTGTTCGGGGCTGTGTGTGACAAATATCATGGACTTGCCCTGCGTATACTGTTTCAGGAGGTCCAGCAGTTCCGCTGCCATAGCCTCGTCCAGGGAGGACAGCGGCTCATCCAGCAGGAACAGATCCCCGTCGTAGGCCAGGGCTCGGGCCAGAGACACCCGCTGCCGCATTCCGCCGGACAGTTCCGCCGGATGCTTTTTCATGGCATCTGCCAGCCCCACCGCTGCCAGCCACTGCCGGGCGGTACCCATGGTTTCCGGCTTGTCTGACAGCACCAGATTCACATTTTCCTCTGCTGTCAGCCACGGCAGCAGCCGCGGCTCCTGATACATATAGGAGATGCGCCCGTGGGACACGGTTACACTGCCCTGATCCGGCGCAAGCTGTCCGGCGATCAGGCGCAGCAGCGTGGTTTTTCCGCTGCCGGAAGGGCCCATGACTGCCGTATGTCCGCCATCCGGCACCAACAGGGAGCAATGCTCCAGAACGCTGTGTCCCTGGAAAGCCGCGGACACATCTTTCAGTTCAATCACCGCCGCCCACCATCCTTTCCTCCGTGGACTTCCCCAGCCGGTTCAGCGCAGAAATGACAATCTTCTCGATGAACAGACTGATCAGAACCACCACAACGGTCCAGGCAAACAGATCCACCGTCTCCCAGTAGAGTTTGGACTCATAGATCATCCGCCCAATGGCATGGACCGGCACTGTGAGCACCTCCGCCGCCACACCGGCTTTCCAGCCGATACCGATGGAGGAGCGGATCGCGGAGAGAAAATGGGGCATGACAGACGGAATGTAAATGCGGCGCAGAACCACAAAAGGGGAGAGGCGGTACATCTCCGCCATCTCCAGCAGATTCCGGTCCGTGCCCCGCACACCGGCGCAGATGTTATTCCAGATCACCGGCAGCACCATCAGCCCGGAAATTACCGCCGGAACCTGATCCCGGCCGATCCAGATGAGCAGCAGCAGGATAAAAGAGGCCACCGGCGTGGATTTGATCACTGTCAGCAGGGGAGAGAGCAGGGCATCCAGCAGGGAAAACCGGCAGGTGAGCACTGCCAGCACACACCCCAGCGCAATGGCACACAAAATTCCCAGCGTGATCCGGAATATGGAAACACCGGCGGTGATCCAGAAACTCTTCTCGCCGGCCAGCTCCAGAAGCCGAAGAAAGACAGAGGCCGGGGAGGGCAGCAGCAGCGCCTGATCCACAAGCGCCGCCAGAACTGCCCAGACACCGATCCAGAACAGTATGACAAACAGTTGTTTTACGATACTGCCCGCTTTTTTCATATTATCCGATATAGTAGAAATCGTCGCCGGGGATTTCGCCGCCGATGGAAGCGGGAGCAGTCTCATACATGATCTGCAGGAAGTCAGCCATAGCGGCCTTCATCTCCTCACCGGTAATGAAGCACACATTGCAGTTGGGCAGCGCCTTCGCGGCCACAGCCCCCTTGGCAAACACACCGCTCTCCTCGATGACAGCACCGACAGTTTCCGCGTCGCCGCTGAGGAACTCGATGGAAGAGCCGTATTCTTCCAGGAATTTGGCCACTTCATTGGGATGTTCCGCGGCAAATTCCGCACGCACCACCACGCAGCCCTGCACCAGAGAGCCCTCGGGAGCCACTTTGTCCCATTCAGCAGTCAGATCCATTGCAGTGACCAGATTCTCATTGCCGCTTCTGGCCATGGTGAGCATAGGCTCAGGCAGGACGGCCACGGATACCTCACCGGCGGCCACGGCGGTACGCAGGTCGGCAGGCTGGGCATAGGCGTTGTCAATGATCACATCCTCGCCCACAGTCAGACCGTTCTGCTCACACAGATACTGGAAAATAAAGGTGGGGTTCTGGGCCGGGGCATAAACGGTCTGGCCCTTGAGATCCTCAAAGGACTCCACAGTGACGCTGCCGTCCGTGACCAGATACAGCACGCCCCTGGTGTTCAGTGCCAGCAGCTGCACAGCGCCCTCAGTCTTGTTATAGACCACGGATGCAGCATTGGTGGGAAGGGCGGCAATGTCAGTGGTGCCGTTGATCAGGGCGGCCGTCACATTGGACGCATCAGTCTCCACGGAGATATTGTAGTTCAGCGCAGCTTCTCCGGCGGCAGCGTCAGAGATCAGCTTGGCCATGCCGAAGCCTGTAGTGCCGTTGAGCACCATGATGTTGACGGGCGTCTCCGTATCCAGCGTCACTTCCGGAGCAGGTGTGGGGGTGGGTTCGGAAGTCTGCTGTGCATCGCTCTTGCTGCCGCAGGCGGCAAGGGAGAGGACCATTGCCAGTACCAGAGTCATGGCGATCAGAATTTTTGACCAGTTTTTCATGTTGTTTCCTCCTGTTTTGTAATGACATTGGAATAGGTTGTTTTCGCGGTCACGCCCGGCAGTCTGCCGATTTTTCCCGACAGCGCGCTGATTTTGTCCTGAGGTGCCTCCACAACCACGCAGATAATGTTCACACCCCGTTCCCGATAGGGAATCCCGAACCGGCCGATCATATACTGTCCGTATTCACTCAGGATCTGATTCAGCTGCTGTGCGGATTCGATCTGCTCGACAATGATAGTGACCGCCGCGATGCGAAGTTCCATAAAATCCCTCCGAAAAATAAAATGACAGCCCGGCCGAAAGGCGGGCTGCAAACACATCATATCGTTGCATCAGCCTTCCACCGCAAACAAAATTTGGTGTCAGAATCGCAGGAAACACTTTGCCGGGAGAAACACTTACAGCTTAGTTTATCCTATTATTACATATCATTGAGTGCAATTCAAGGGGATTTTCCATTGCATTTTGACCAAATTTCGGAAAAATGATTATAAGTAATGCATAATGTTAATCTTTTGACTCCATGTTAAAACTTTAATTTTTGAAAATATGTTTTTTTGTTGCAACATCCACAAAAAAATGATAATATAGGTTCAACTTAGTATTCAATATCACACGGGTATTTGATGCTAAAAAAGGTAGGAAAAAAACAATAGAAAGGAACTTGAGTATGGTAAAAGTCGATTACAAATTCATCGACGAAGTTCTCGAACGGTTTGGCTTCGATAAGGGCAACATTATCGGAATCATGCAGGCCGTCCAGGAAGAGTACCGGTATCTGCCGCAGGAAGTCCTTGAGTACATCGCTGACAAAATCGATGTCAGCACGGCCAAGATCTTCGGCGTTGCCACCTTCTACGGGAATTTCTCTATGGATGTGAAGGGTAAGTATGTCATTAAAGTCTGCCGTGGCACGGCATGTCATGTGAGAAAGTCTGCAGATGTTCTGCAGGCCATCTACGATGTAACCGGCTTGAGCGAGAACCAGCCGACCACCAGCGACGGACTGTTCACCATTGAGACGGTCTCCTGCCTCGGCGCCTGCGGCCTTTCTCCTGTCGTCATGGTGAATGAGACTGTTCACGGCGCCATGAACCCCGATAAAGCGAAAGCGCTGATCAATGAGCTCAGGGAAAAGGAGGCCTAACGCATGAGAACCAGAATCAACTCTCTTGATGAATTCAAAGCGCTGCAGGCCAAATGCAAGGCCGCCCGTGATGCGGAGAAGCGCAAAATCCTCGTCTGCTGCGGCACCGGCTGTGTCGCCGGCGGCAATATGGATGTTTACAACGAACTGAAAAAGCGCATGGATGAGCTGGGCGTTGCCTGCGAAGTCGCTCTGGCGGAAGATGCCTCCGGCAACTCTGTCGGCCTGAAGAAGTCCGGCTGCCATGGCTTCTGCGAAATGGGCCCCCTGGTCCGCATCGAGCCGGAAGGCTGGCTGTACACCAAGTGCAAAGTCAGCGATGTGGAAGAGATCATCAATACCACCATCATCGGCGGTCAGTTCATCGAGCGTCTGGGCTACCACGCCAACGGTGAGCTGTATCAGCGTCAGGAGGACATTCCCTTCTATAAGAAGCAGACCCGCCGCGTTCTGGAGCATTGCGGCCATATCGATGCCGAATCCATTGAGGAATATCTGGCCATCGACGGCTACACCGCTCTGACCAAGGCCCTGTTTGAGATGTCCGGCGACGAGGTCATCAAGGAAGTCACCGATTCCGGCCTCCGCGGCCGCGGCGGTGCAGGCTTCCCCACCGGCAAGAAGTGGTCCCAGGTCGCTGCACATAAAGAAGAGCCCGTGAAGTACATCGTCTGCAACGGCGACGAGGGCGACCCCGGCGCGTTTATGGACCGTTCCTGCATGGAAGGCGACCCCCACAAGGTTCTGGAAGGCATGATCATTGCCGGCGTGGCCACCGGTTCCACTGAGGGCTACATCTATGTCCGTGCTGAGTATCCTCTGGCTGTTGCCCGTCTGTCCAATGCCATCAAGCAGGCTGAAGAACTGGGTCTCATCGGCGATGACATTCTCGGCAGCGGCAAGAGCTTCCATATGCACATCAACTGCGGCGCCGGTGCTTTCGTCTGTGGCGAAGGTTCCGCTATGACCGCTTCCATCGAAGGCAACCGCGGTATGCCCAGAACCAAGCCTCCCCGTTCCGTGGATGAGGGTCTGTATGGCAAACCCACCTGCCTGAACAATGTCGAGACTTTCGCCAATGTGCCCGACATCATCAAGAAGGGCGCTGCCTGGTTCAAGTCCGTTGGTACTGAGGGCAGCTCCGGCACCAAGGCTTTCGCCCTGACCGGCAATGTGGTCAACACCGGTCTGATCGAAGTTCCCATGGGCACCACCATGCGCGAAGTCGTTTACGAAATCGGCGGCGGCATCAAGAACGGCGCTGCTTTCAAGGCCGTTCAGATCGGCGGTCCTTCCGGCGGCTGCCTGACCAGCAAGCACCTGGATCTGCCTCTGGACTTTGACAGCCTGAAGAGCGTTGGCGCCATCATTGGCTCCGGCGGCCTGGTTGTTATGGACGAGAACACCTGCATGGTGGACACCGCCCGGTTCTTTATGAACTTCATCTGCGACGAGTCCTGCGGCAAGTGCACTCCCTGCCGTGAAGGTACAACCCGTATGCGTATCATTCTGGAGAACATCTGCAACGGTGAAGGCACTCTGGAAGACCTGGACGAACTGGAAGAAATTGCCCGCATGATGGAGAAATCCTCTCTGTGCGGCCTGGGCAAGACTGCTGCCAACCCCGTTCTGTCCACCCTCGCCAACTTCAGAGATGAGTACATTGAGCATATTGTTGACAAGCGCTGCTCTGCCGGCGTGTGCCAGAAGCTCAGCCAGAAGGCTTTCGTCATCGACCCCGAGAAGTGCATCGGCTGCACCAAGTGCGCCAGAAACTGCCCGGTGGAAGCCATCACTGGTAAAGTCAAAACTGCCCATCAGATCGATACCACCAAGTGTATCCAGTGCGGTACCTGTAAGGATAACTGCCCGGTTGGTGCTATCTATGTGGATAACGGCAATAAGAAAAAGAACTGATTGTGAGGTGTGAAGAATGTCTCGAGATACTAACCAGCCGAAAGTGATGATCGTCGATAATGTTGAGTGCCCCATTAACGGTGAACGCAATGTTCTGGAAGTGGCGCGCAATAACGGCATTGACATTCCTTCCCTCTGCTATTGCGAAAATCTGTCCATCTATGGCGGTTGCCGCATCTGCATCGTCGAAGACGACAAGGGAAAGATCGACTCCGCCTGCTCCATGCTGCCCAAGGCAGGTCTGGTCATTAAGACCAATACCCCCAAGGTTCAGAAATTCCGCAAGATGATTCTCCAGCTCCTGCTGGGTTCCCACCGCACCGACTGCACCACCTGCGATGTGAGCGATACCTGCAAACTGCGGGCCTACTGCCACCGGTACGATGTGGATATGGAACGCTTCAGCAAGAATTACTGCGATCTGCCCATTGATGATTCCTCTGCCTGCATCGTCCGTGATCCCAGCAAGTGCATCCTCTGCGGCCAGTGCGTGAGAATGTGCGATGAGGTCCAGAACATCCACGCCATCGACTTCTGCTATCGCGGCAAGCGTGCATATATTGCTCCTGGTTTCAGCGGCAATATCGCAGCTTCCGACTGCGTGGGCTGCGGCCAGTGTGCTGCTGTCTGCCCTACCGGCGCTCTGACTGTGAAGAATCAGACCCGCGAGATGTGGAAGATGCTGCAGGATCCCAACCGCAAGGTTGTTGTCCAGTTCGCTCCCTCTGTCCGTGTGGGCCTGGCCGAGCAGTTCGGTATGCCCGCCACCGAGCCCGTGGAAGGCAAGCTGGTCACTGCTATGAAGCGTCTGGGCTGCGATGTGGTGTACGACACCAACCTGTCTGCTGACCTGACCATCATGGAAGAGTCTGCAGAGTTCATGGAGAAGCTGAACAGCGGCGCCAAACTGCCCATGTTCACCTCCTGCTGCCCCGGCTGGATTCAGCACGTGGAGAACAAGCACCCGCACCTGATGCCTCAGGTCTCCACCTGCGGCAGCCCCATGGAAATGCTGGGCGCCATCATCCGTCGTCAGTTCAAGGGCGAGAATGTCTACTCTGTGGCCATCATGCCCTGCACCGCCAAAAAGTTTGAGGCACAGCGTCCCGAACTGGAGAAGGACGGCGAGCGTCTGGTCGATCTGGTCCTGACCACTCAGGAACTGGGCCGCATGATCAAGGAAGCCGGTATCGACTTTGCCCGGCTGCCCGAGTCCAAGCCCGACGATCCTCTGGGTGATTACACCGGCGCAGGCGTCATCTTCGGCGTCACCGGCGGCGTGACCGAGGCCGTTATCCGCCGTGTCCTGGACGATGCTTCTCCCGACACCCTGAAGACTATTGCCGAGTGCGGTGTCCGTGGTCTGGACGGCATCAAGGCCTTTGAGGTCTCCGCAGGCGATCTGAAGCTGCGCATCGGCGTGGCCAACGGTCTGGGCAATGCCGACAAGCTGATCGAGAAGGTCGAGTCCGGCGAAGAGCACTTTGACTTCATCGAAGTCATGGCCTGCCCCAACGGCTGCATCGGTGGCGGCGGACAGCCCCCCGCAAGCAATGCCAGAAAGAGAGAGCGTTTCGATGCCATCTTCAAGTCTGACGAGAGCTGCGAGCTGCGTATCCCGCAGCAGAACCCGGATCTGCAGTACATCTATGACAACCTCATGGACGGCAATCCCCACCACTACCTGCACATCCACTATCCTGCTCACGGCCATCACGAAGAGTAATTTCAACAGAGCACCCGGCTTACGCCGGGTGCTTTTTCTTTATAAAAAATCCGGAACAGGGGGTGCTTTTTCCCACTAAATATATTATAATGGAGAAAAATCATGAGGAGCGTACAGGAACATGACACCTTCAACCGTTTATTTTACTGATCTGCGGGCATATCCCGGCAACAATCTGCTGCAGAAGCTGGACCGGCTGATGGAGCAGGCGGGTATGGGACAGATCGATTTTCAGGATAAATTTGTCGCGATCAAAATTCATTTCGGGGAACCGGGCAATCTGGCCTATCTGCGGCCCAACTACGCAAAAGTGGTCGTGGATTTTGTGAAGGCAAGAGGGGGCAAGCCATTCCTCACCGACTGCAACACGCTGTATGTGGGCGGACGAAAAAATGCGCTGGAACATCTGGAAAGCGCTTATACCAACGGCTATAATCCGTTCACTGTGGGCTGTCATCTGCTGATCGCTGACGGTCTGAAGGGCACGGACGAGGCATATGTCCCTGTGGAAGGCGGGGAATATGTGACGGAAGCCAAAATCGGCCGGGCCATTATGGATGCGGATATTGTGATTTCCCTCAGCCATTTCAAGGGCCATGAGTCCACCGGCTTTGGCGGTGCGCTGAAGAATCTGGGCATGGGCTGCGGCTCCCGGGCAGGTAAGATGGAAATGCACTCTGCCGGAAAACCCTGGGTCCGGGCCAGCCGCTGCGTCGCCTGCGGTGCCTGCCAGCGGATCTGTGCACACGGTGCACCGAATCTGAACAGCGAGGGCGTCATGGAGATTGACCACAGCAAATGCGTGGGCTGCGGCCGGTGTATCGGTATCTGCCCCCGGGATGCTGTCCGCCCTGCAAATGATGAGAGCAACGATATTCTCAACTGCAAGATCGCGGAATACGCCAAAGCGGTCACCGCCGGACGACCCAATTTCCATATCAATCTGGTGATGGATGTCTCGCCCAACTGTGACTGCCATGGAGAGAACGATGTGCCCATTGTGCCGGATGTGGGAATGTTCGCATCCTTTGACCCGGTGGCCCTGGACTGTGCCTGTGCGGATGCGGTGAACCGGCAGCCTGTGGTGCCTGGCTGCTGTCTGGATGACGGGAGTGGCAGGGAAGAGGATCACTTCCATCACAACCATCCTGAAACCAACTGGCGCTCCTGCGTGGAGCACGCGGAAAAGCTGGGTATGGGCACACAGCAGTATACATTGGTGGAGGTTCATTGACCGTTCGAGGAGGGAACAGCCATGACAAAAGAGGAGATCATCGCCGCATTGGAAATGGCTGCGGATTCGGGAGAAAGTTTTGTGCTCCCCCAGGAAGTGCGTCAGGCGATGACCGGATATCCCAAACCACTGGAACTGGCGGAAGCCGTGCTGGACTTCATCGGTACTCACCCTGACACAGACTTCGGAAAACCCGGGGAGCTGGTGCATTTTGTGGAACATTTCAGCGGCCGGGGCTATGAGGAACTGCTGGCAGCGTCCGTGCGGAGGACGCCAACCGCCCATAACATCTGGATGCTTCACCGGTGCTATCATGCTCCGGGAGATTCCCGCCATGACACATACCGGGAACTCATTCTTGCCCTGCGACAGGCAGACACTACGCCGGAAGCTGTTCAGCAGGCAATCAGTAGTCTCTCCTGGGATTGATGAAAATAAAAAGCGGTATGACCTGTCGTCATACCGCTTTTTTGTTGTGAGATTCCTGATTACGCCGGAACCGGGAGTTTGCACACATCGATCCACCCACAGGCGCAGGAGCAGGTATACAGTTCATCAATGGTCAGCTCAATGGCACTGTTGGCCGTACCCGCAGCAGGGAAGACCGTCTCAAACCGTTTCAGGCTCTCGTCCAGATAGACGGGCACACCTTCATTGACCCCAAAGGGGCACACGCCGCCCACCGGGTGCCCGATCTCCCGCTCCACCACTTCCGGAGCAGGCATGGACGCCTTCTTATGGAACTGTTCTTTGAATTTATGATTGTCGATCCGGGCATCCCCGGCAGCCACGATCAGAATGCAGCCCGACTCCAGCTGGAAGGACAGCGTCTTGGCGATACGCGCACCTTCCACGCCAAGGGCTTTGGCTGCCAGCTCCACCGTAGCGCTGGACACATTGAATTCCTGTATCCGGTCTGCCAGGCCGAACTTTTCCAGATGTGCTCTGGCTTTTTCCATGGACATTGGTGATTTCCTCCTGTTTCAAAAAATGCTTATCTGCGGCCGCCGCCACCGCCGGAGAATCCTCCGCCGAAGCCGCCGCCTATATGGCCGCCACCGCCGCCAAATCCTCCGGGACCGCCGCCGAAGCCCCCAAATCCGCCGGGAGGAGGGCCGCCGAAGCCGCCCGGACCTCTGGGCCCTCTTGGACCTCGGGGACCGTGATGATCGTCACAAAACATGAGCATCATCCATAACGGCATATCCCCACGACTGACAGACAGGGTGAAAGAACGAAGAACTGCGAAGGCAACATTGACCATGATCAGAATCACGACAATGGTGACCAGAATCACGACAATGGTGACCAGAATCCCAAAAGGATTCACGCTGCGCCGGGGCTGAGACGTATACGGATCCTGATAGGTATATTCATAATCAGTTCCGGGACCTGCGCCATACCGGGGGATCTGGACATCGTACTCCTCCTCGTACCAGCAAAGCAGCTGTTCGAACAGGGAGGCAACGCCTGCTTCATACTGGTCATTGTCCACATAATCCCAGAAGTAGTTGTCCAGCATCTGATTAACTTCGTTGTTGGTCAGGTCCTGATTGATCCCGTCACCGGTGACCAGCCAGCCTTTATATTCCTGCGTGACCAGCAGAAGCAGGATGCCGTTGTTGTAAGAAGCACTGCCGACGCCCCAGTCATTGAACAACTGCTTGGCGTACTGCTCACTGTTGTAACCGCTCTCCAGATAATCGATGGTAACCACCACAATCTGCGCACCGTTGCAGTAGTAATACAGCTCACCATTCTCTGCCAGAAGTTTTTCTTCCAGTTCATCGGACAACACATTGGCATAGTCGGCAATATATTCATTTTCCGGTGCCGGCACAAGGGCCAGAGCCGGAGTTATTAGCAGACTTGCCGCCAGAACGGCGGCAAGCAGCAAAGAAACAATCTTTTTCATAGGCTCCTTTTATGACTGTGTTACATAACCAGATTCCTGGAAGAGAGTCATGTCCTCCGGCCCAAAATATTCCGGTTCATCAATGTCGGTCATTTTCAGGAATACATTGGCGGGGAAGCGATCCACCGTCTGATTGAATTCCCGGACCTTTTCATTATAGTCATCCGCGTTGATCTGCCGCTGAGCACCCTCAAAAGTCGTGCGGTAGGATTCTGCCATCTGCTTTTCCCGGTCCGTGAGGGGTTGCTGCATCAGCGCGTCATACAGGGTGTTGAATGGCTCTGTCAGGTCATTGTTTGCCTGATAATAGTCCTCCGCATCGGAGCTGTACCAGTCGATCAGCTCACCCAACTCCTCCTGGGCGAACTTCAGCGCCTCCGTCTCCGTGAGATGATAGGTGTTGCCCAGGGTCACCAGATTGCTTGCCGCATCCGACCGGTCCTGAAGCCGCTCATAGGTGCTCTTATATCCCGTATCGGAATAATAGAATGCGTTTTTCGTATCCCGGGCCAGCTCCTCCAGGCCTTCTCTGGCATTGCTGATGGTAGAAGTACATACCACCACAGCCAGCAGGCACAGGGCAACTGCCCGGCTTTTCAGAAATTTCATGGGGTCATCCTTTCAAATGCTCAGCCGCGCAGGTCCAGCAGTTTCTGCTTCAGCTCGCCTTCGATCCGCCCCAGCTCTTCCTCCGCCTGGGCACGCTTTGCTCTGCCGTCTTCCTGAATCTGCCGCACCTCTTCCAGAGACGCAATCAGTTCCTGGTTGGTCTTTTTCAGTGTCTCGATTTCAACAATGCCACGCTCTGCTTCTTTAGCAATAGACACGCTACCCTGATGCAGGGCTTCGGCGTTCTTCTTCAGCAGTTCGTTGGTCACATCGGACACTTCCCGCTGGGCTTCCATGGCCTGCTTGGAGTGGTGCATAGTGAGGGCCAGAACCATCTGGCTCTTCCACAGGGGAATGGTGTTCACCAGAGAGGTCTGGATCTTCTCTGCCATGATGGTGTCGTTGTTCTGGATCATACGGATCTGCGGAGCCATCTGCAGGGAAATCATCCTGGTCAGCTCCAGATCATAGATCCGCTTCTCGAACCGTCCGATCATGCTGGCGAAATCGCTGGCTGCCTGGGCATCCTCCGGCAGACCGGAGGCCTCCGCCTTGGCCTGGAGCTTGGGCAGCTCTTCGGTACGCAGCTGCTCCAGCCGGATTTTGCCGGCCAGAATATACATGGTCAGTTCCTTGTAGTAAGCCTGGTTTTTCTCATACATCTTGTCCAGCATGGCCACATCCTTCAACAGGGTGCGCTCATGGCCGGACAGGGAGGCCGCAATCTTGTCCACATTGACCTCAACTCTGTCGTACTGGGCCTTCAGACTGTCAATATTCGTCCTGGCTTTTTTGAACAATCCCTTGAAGCCTTTTTTCTCTTCCTTGCCATCAAAATCCATGCTCTTCAGCTGGATCACCAGGTCGGAGAGCATATCACCCATTTCGCCCAGGTCTTTGGTGCGGACGCTGTTCAGCGCGGCGCCGGAGAAATCAGAGATGTTCTTCTGGGCAGCGGCACCGTAATTCATGACCTGCTCGCTGTTGGTGATATCAATGGTTCCGGCAAACTGTCTGATGGCAGCCTGCTCCTGCTCGGAAAACTTGCTCAGTTCGATCTTCTCCACGGGGATATCTTTCGCTTCCTCCGGCGCGGGTTCTTCCACGGCAGGAATCGCGGCAGCAGAGGCATCAGCGCCGGCATTGGGATCCAGCGTCAGGGTGGGGATATATTCATCGCTCATGGTGTTTCTTCCTTTCCATTATGTGATCTCTCAGGTTCCTTACTTCGGTCAATGCAGTTTGAAATCATCTGCAGCGCTTCCGGACAGTCCCTCCCGCCGGAGCATGGTGTTCATAACATCAATATCGGTTTCGATATCCAGTGCCTGATTGGCAAACAGGGAATCCAGCTGCTTTTTAAAGGCATCAATGGCAGTGTCCAGCATATCCAGAATGCTGCTCTTGGTCTTATCGATATTCTCACCCTCAATGCCCTGGGAATCCATCCGGTCATAGGCGTTCAGCAGTTTGATGGTAGTGGGCAGATAATAGTCCAGGAATTTCCGGATCTGAGGCACATCGTCCGGATCATGGATGGCATCCTGGACAATCTTGTCGGAAATCCGCATCAGCTCATTGATTTTTTTCTTGATCTCCGGATTGTCAATGGATGCATACAACCGGCCCATCTCGGACATGGCACGGTTTCCGTCCTCAATAATGGAGTCCACCTCCGGCCCATAGCTGGTTTTCGGCGCGGTCTGCCGGGGCTGGGTATCCACATAGGGAATTTCGTACTGGTACTGGTCCTCATCTTCCTCTTTCTTTTTTCCGCCAAACAGCCGGCTGAGCAGGGCCGCCCCCGCAATGGTAATGGCCGCAGCACCCAGAATTCCTCCCAATGTATACATGGGCAGACTTTCGCTGCAGATCAGCCAGATGATCAGCGCAAAATAAATGCCCCGCACCGAGCTCTTCTTTTTCTTCTGTTTCTTCTTAGCCAACGGTTTCCCTCCATCATCGCTTTTATTCGTTCATCCGGTCTCCCGGGTGAGGAAATTCATACATTTACAATTTAATATTTTACATCGAACCAGTCAGCCGGTCAAGTGGAAGAGCCATTCGTTCCGTACATTTTGCGTCCCGATTCCGGCATCTTACCCCATTTTGGAAAAATTACAGGATTCCATATTGATTTCACCTGAATTGATGTAGTATAATATCAGGAATGAATTCCGGAACTGATCCGGAACATATCTGTATACAACGGAGGCCGTTATGGTGAAGATTGCTCCTTCCATTCTGTCCGCTGATTTCTGCCGTCTGGGTGCCGAGGTAGAGGACATCCGCCGGGGCGGTGCGGATTATGTCCATGTAGATGTTATGGACGGTATTTTTGTTCCCAATATTTCCATCGGAATTCCGGTGGTGAAATCCCTCCGGAACAGCACGGATATGTTTCTGGATGTCCACCTGATGATCGACCGGCCTCATCGGTATGTGGAAGAGTTCTGCAAGGCCGGTGCGGATCTGGTGGTGTTCCATGTGGAAGCGGACCAGCCTCAGGATCTGCTGGCCGCAATTGCAACGGTAAAAGCCATGGGGAAGAAGGTGGGCCTTTCCGTCAAGCCGAAAACCCCGGCTGAGGTGCTGCGTCCCTATCTGGATCAACTGGACCTGGTGCTGGTGATGACGGTGGAGCCCGGTTTCGGCGGCCAGAGCTTCATGCACGATATGCTGCCGAAGATTGCCGCTTTGCGGCAGATGATTGATGAGATGAACCCCGGCTGTGAGCTGGAGGTGGACGGCGGGGTAGACCCGAACACTGCGCCCCTGTGCAAGCAGGCCGGCGCCGATGTGCTGGTGGCAGGCAGCGCCGTTTTCAAAAAACCGGACCGGGCGGAGGCCATCCGCGCTATCCGGGAATCCTGAATATAGGAGTCATTCATGAATTCTTTTTTTCCCGCTTCTGTTGAAAATCTGATTGACCAGTTTGCCTCTCTGCCCGGCGTGGGGAAGAAGAGCGCATCCCGGTTGGCATTTCACATCCTGGGTCTGCCCGATGAGCAGGCGCAGGCCTTTGCCAATGCCATTCTGGAAGCAAAAGCAAAGGTGCACACCTGTCCCGTCTGCCAGAATCTGACGGACACGGAACTGTGCCCTATCTGCTCCAGCGCCAAGCGGGATCATTCCGTGATCTGTGTGGTTTCCGAGCCGAAAGATGTACTGTCCGTAGAACGCAGTCACGAATACAATGGAGTATATCATGTACTTCATGGCGTGATCTCTCCCATGAATCATGTGGGTCCGGATGACCTGCGGATCTCCGAGCTGGTGGCCAGGGTAGCCAAAGGAGATGTGAGCGAGGTCATTATGGCCACCAATCCCGACACGGAGGGAGATACCACCGCCATGTATATCTCCCGTCTGCTCAAGCCCTTCGAGGTGAAGGTCACCCGTCTGGCTTACGGTATTCCCGTAGGCTCCAATATTGAATTTGTGGACGACGCCACGATTCTCCGCGCCCTCAGCGGCCGTGTGGAGATGTGAGCATCGTCTTTGACGGTATCCCCGGTTTAAACAGGCGGGGAGCTGTCCATACTAATCCTGTCGCCCGCCCCATATAGTTTACATAACTCATTTTCCGGACGATGGGGAAATCCAAATTATCTGAAATTTTTGCTGGCAGAAATGCCGGTTTGATTTGTTGCGCTTTTTTGTGTTGTGCGGCAAAGATTCCAATTAAAGGAGAATAGATTTATGGCTTCCAAGCTGAAAATTATCCCCCTCGGGGGACTTGGAGAAATCGGTAAGAACATCACCGCCATTGAGTACGGAAAAGATATCATGATCGTGGACTGCGGCATGGGCTTTCCGGAAAACGATATGTACGGCGTGGATGTGGTCATCCCCGATTTCTCCTACCTGAAAGCAAACAAGTCCCGGATCCGGGGCATTGTCATCACCCATGGTCATGAGGACCATATCGGCGGCATTCCGTTCCTCCTCCGGGAGATTGAGGCACCGATCTATGCCACGGAGCTGACCGCCGCCCTGATCGAGCTGAAGCTGGAGGAACATGACCAGCTGACCAACACCCAGATTTTCGTGAAAAAGCCCGGAGACCGGTTCCGGGTGGGCTGTTTCGAGGTGGAAATGATCCATGTGAACCACTCCATTGCTGACGCAGTGGCTCTGGCCATCAAAACACCCATCGGCACCATCATTCACACCGGCGACTTCAAGGTGGATCTGACGCCCCTGCAGGGGGAAATGACGGATCTGGCCCGCTTCAGCAAGCTGGGCAACGACGGGGTGCTGGCCCTGATGATGGACTCCACCAATGTGGAAAAACCCGGCTATACCCCTACGG
The DNA here is from genome assembly GCA_022779345.1 of Oscillospiraceae bacterium. Classification (GTDB taxonomy): domain Bacteria; phylum Bacillota; class Clostridia; order Oscillospirales; family Oscillospiraceae; genus HGM13010. Next base: position 16,178 of record JALFTG010000153.1, read on the forward strand.
AACGGACGGTTGGCCAGAATTTTGAAAAGCTGTTCGATGGCTGTGACAAGCGGATTATCATCACCACCTTTGCTTCCAATGTGGACCGGATTCAGCAGATCATCAATGTGGCCCACAAGTACAAGCGGAAAGTGGCCTTCACCGGACGGAGCCTGGAAAACATCCTGAAGGTCTGCTGCGAGATCGGCAAAATGAATATTCCCGACGGCGTTCTGGTGGATATTGACAAGATCAACTCCGTTCCCCGGAACAAGCTGGTCATCATCTGCACCGGCAGCCAGGGGGAGAATATGTCCGCTCTGTACCGGATGGCCTATTCCGTGCACAAACAGGTGTCCATCGACTCCCACGACATGATCATCATCTCCGCCTCCGCCATTCCCGGCAATGAGATCACCATCGGCAAGGTGATTGATATGCTGTTCCACAAAGGCGCCAGGGTGGTTTATGACAAGGAGGCCGGTCTCCATGTGTCCGGCCACGCCTCCCGGGAAGAGCTGCGGATGATGCTGGCCCTGACCAAGCCCAAATATTTCATTCCGGTTCACGGCGAATACCGGATGCTGTGCAAGCACGCGGAGCTGGCCAAGGAAATGGGCGTGAAGCCCAATAATATCATCATCGCGGAAAATGGTTCTGTCATTGAGGTAGGCCAGCGGAACATCCGGAAAAACAGTGCCGTCAAAGCTGGAGATATTCTGGTGGACGGGTCCGGTGCCAATGAGATCGGCAGCGATGTGCTCAGCGACCGGAAACATCTGGCCGATGAGGGTATTATTCTGATCTCCCTGGTCCTGTCCGAGGAGGACGGCGCCATGCTCACCCCGCCGGAGATTGCCATGCGCGGCTTTGCCGACACAGCGGACACCGCCATGATGGAGAGCAATGTAAAGCGTGTGGTCTACGAAACTATGAGCTACTGCGATAAAAAGCACATTCAGAATCCCGCTACCATCAAGAGCAAGATCAAGGCCAATCTCACCGGATATCTCTACAAGTCCGTCCGGCGCAGCCCCATGATCGCTACGGTGATCCACAAGCTCTGAGCCATGGCTGTCCCGTATTTTGACGCCCATTGTGACACCATCGTCGCTTCGGAGTACCTGCGGGTCAATGCCGGGCAGCTGGATCTGACGCGTCTGTCCGCTTATCGGCCGGCAGCGCAGATTTTCGCCGTCTGCACGCCGGAAGATTTTCCGGGAGGATATAGGCAGTTTCTGCCCCGTCTGGTCTCGGAATTGGAGGAAAACCGATACCTGGTGACATTGTGCCGCTCCGCCGGGGACATCCGGCAGTCGGCAGAGGACGGAAAAATCGCCGCACTCATCGCCATCGAGGGCGCTGAGCATTTTGGGTGCTCCATTGACGGACTGCACCGGGCATATGAACTGGGGGTCCGGTCCGTGAATCTGACCTGGAACTTCGATAATGCCCTGGCCGGGGCCGCCATGGATTCCGGAAAGGGCCTGACAGAGCAGGGGAGAACCTTCGTCCGGGAAGCCCAGGAAATGGGTGTCATGATGGATCTGTCCCATGCCTCGGAGCGGACCTTCTGGGACACCCTGGCCATTGCGGAGAAACCGGTCTATGCCACCCACTCTGACGCCATGGCACTGTGCCATCACCTCCGGAATCTGACCGATGCCCAGTTCCAGGCCCTGGCCCGTACGGGCGGAGGGGCAGGGGTCAACCTGTACCCGGAATTTCTGGGCCTGACCCGGGATCTGGACGCCGTGATTGCCCATATCGAGCATTTTCTCGCACTGGGCGGGGAACAGGCTGTATTTCTGGGTACGGATTTTGACGGCATTGATCAGACTCCTGCAGGGTTAAACGGCGTGGAGGATATGGAACGGCTCTATGACGGGCTGCTCCGGCGGAACTATCCCGAGCAGCTGGTCCAGGACATCTTTTACAACAATCTGCTGAACATACTGGAGAGATCACTTTGAACATTCAGATTTTTGGACGGAGCAAATGCTTTGATACGAAAAAAGCCGAGCGCTGGTTCAAGGAACGGCGCATCAAGTATCAGCTCATCGACATTGACCGCTACGGCATGAGCAGGGGAGAGCTGACCAGCGTGAAAAACGCGGTGGGACTGCCCGCGCTGCTGAATGAGAAAGCAGCCGACTACCCGCTGGTGCAGTATCTGGCCTTTGACGCCGATAAATTCGAAAAACTGCTGGAAGATCCCCGGCTCATCCGTACTCCCGTGGTACGCAACGGGAAACAGGCCACCGTGGGATACGCTCCGGAGGTCTGGGCCTCCTGGCAATGAGCAGAAAAGCCGTTTCGGACAACGAGATGTCCGAAACGGCTTTTTCCGGTTTCTGTCCGGCGGAAATCCTGCCGGGGCGTATTGAAAAAAGGTGTGGAACTGGTTATAATAGCCTCATTGAAGTATCAGCAAGGAGGTCCCTTATGGAGCAGAATCGGTTTCAGCCCGGGGAAATTGTCCGGCATTTCAAGCGGGAGACCCTCACGCCAGAGGAACGCGCCCAGGGGAAATATCTCTATGAGATCGTCGGTACCGCTACCCACAGCGAGACCCGGGAGCAGATGATGGTCTACCGGGCGCTGTACGGTGACGGCGGACTCTATGTCCGGCCGCTGGAGATGTTCCTGAGCGAAGTGGATCACGAAAAATACCCGGAAATCCGGCAAAAATACCGGTTTGAGTCCCTGCGTGAGGGCGAGTAAAGGAGTCCCTATGAAAGTATCAGAATTACCGTATCAGAGAGTCACCATCGAAGAACTGGAGGCCTCGGTGCAGGAGATCCTCTCCGCCATTGAGAATGCCCGGTCCGTGGAAGATGTGCTGGAAGCCCGGAAGGCCTATAACGAACTGAGCAAGCGGTACAGTACCGCCAGTGCCCTGTCCTATATGCGCTATACCATCAACACCGTGGACGAATTTTATCTGGCAGAGAAGGACTATTACGATGAAATCGGTCCGGAGGCGGCCAATCTGGACCTGGAATATACCAAGGCACTGCTGAATTCCCGGTTCCGGCCGGAGCTGGAACAGCGGCTGAATCCGCTGGTGTTCCGGAGCATGGAAAACGGTCTGAAGTCCATGGCCCCGGAGATCATTCCGGACATGGTGGAGGAGAACAAACTGGTTTCCGAGTATTCTCAGCTCATGGCAGGCATGGAGTTCACCTTCCGGGGCGAGACCATGTCCCGGGCCATGCTGATGAAATACGCCAGTGACGATGACCGGGAGACCCGGAAAGAGTGCTATGAAGTGCTGGGCAGCACATTGGCACAGCACAGCGACCAGCTCGACCGCATTTTCGATGACCTGGTCCATGTGCGGGACCGGATGGCCAAAACGCTGGGCTACAAAGACTTTGTGGAGCTTGGGTATTACCGGATGAACCGCCTGTGCTATGACGCAGACATGGTAAAGCAGTTCCGGGAGAATGTCCGGCGGGACCTGGTACCGGTGGTGTCCCGTCTGCGGACGGAAAATGCGAAACGGCTGGGCATCGACCATTTCATGCTGTATGACCTGGGCGTCATCATTCCCGGCGGTGACCCGAAGCCCTGCGGCAAGGACGCCATCTTTGCCGCGGCGAAGGAAATGTATCATGCCATGGGCAGCGAGACCGGGGAATTCATCGACATGATGCTGGAAAACGAGGCCTTCGATGTGGATGCCCGTACCAACAAGTGGGGCGGTGGCTACTGCACGGAATTTTCCGATTTCCGCCAGCCGTTTATCCTGGCCAACTTCAACGGCACTGCCGATGATGTGGACACCGTCACCCATGAGGCGGGCCACGCTCTGAACGACTACCTGTGCTTTGATAACGAATACGCTGTGGAGCTGGGCTGCGGCGGCATGGAGACGGCAGAGACCCATTCCATGAGCATGGAGTTTTTCGCCTGGCCCTATATGGAGAAATTCTTCGGGGAAAATGCTGGGAAGTACCGGTACCGTCACGCCCTGGACGCTTTCTCTTTCATTCCCTACGGCACCATGGTGGATGCTTTCCAGCACATTGTCTACGAGCATCCGGATATGACGCCTGCGGAGCGCAATGCCGCCTGGTTGGAGCTGGAAAAGCGGTTCCGCCCCTATATTGACATGGAGGGCATCCCGTATCTGGAACAGGGCACCCGGTGGCAGTATCAGATGCACATTTTCGAGACGCCGTTTTATTATATCGACTACTGTCTGGCCCAGACGGCGGCATTCCAGTTCCTGCTTGCCTCTCTGGAGAATTATGATGATGCCTTTGCGAAATACCTGCGTTTCTCCAGACAGGGCGGGGAAAAGGTCTGGACGGAACTGCTCACCGAGGCGGGGCTGAAATCTCCCTTTGAAGAGGGCGCCCTGGCAGAGATGGCAGGGAAAGTGGAAGATCTGCTCAACCGCATCCGCCCTTGATGCAGAATCCGCCGAAAAACCCCGATTTTAACCGGCTTCTTCCGGCAATCTATGAAATATGCTCGGTTTAAACTTTCATTTTCCCGGTTTTTCGGGTATTTTGGAAATTGCACTTACGACCGGAATCGCATATAATACTGATTAAAACAGAGAATATGGAGGACGATGAACATGAAACCTCTTTCCACAGTTGCATCCGCAGTCAAAGCATCCACCACGCTGATGATCGATTCCAAGGCCAAGCAGATGAAGGCTGACGGCCTGGATGTGGTCGGTTTTGGCGCCGGCGAGCCGGATTTCAACACACCGGACAACATCCAGGAGGCCGGTATTGCCGCCATCCGGGAGGGCAAGACCAGATATACCCCCGCCGCCGGCATCGTGCCCCTGCGTCAGGCCATCGCTGACAGTCTGAAGCGGGATCTGGGTGTGGATTATGATTATACCCAGATTGTCGTTTCCAGCGGTGCCAAGCACAATCTCTATATCACCCTGTCCGTGCTGATCAACCCCGGCGACGAGGTGATCCTGCCCGCGCCGTTCTGGCTGAGCTATGACGAGATGGTCCGCATGGTGGGCGGCGTAACGGTAATCGTCAATGCCCCCGAGTCCCAGAATTTCAAAATCACTGCCCAGCAGTTGGAGGCAGCCATCACCCCCAGAACCAAGGCGTTCATTCTGAACAACCCCTCCAATCCCACCGGTATGCTGTACAGCAGGGAAGAGCTGGAAGCGCTGGCCGCCGTGTGCGTGAAGCATGATCTGTACATCATCTCTGACGAAATTTATTTCAAGCTCCTGTATGACGGCCGCACCTTTACCAGCGTTGCCGCACTGGGCGAGGAGGTCAAAGAGCGCACCATCCTGATCAACGGTGTTTCCAAGTCCTACGCCATGACCGGCTGGCGCATCGGCTATGCTGCCGCTCCTGCCAACATCGCCAAGGTCATGTCCAACTTCCTCAGCCATTCCACTGGCAGTGCCTCCACCATCAGCCAGTGGGCAGCAGTGGAGGCCTTCAATGGTCCCCAGGACACGGTGGAAGCCATGCGTAAGGTCTTTGAGGAGCGGCGGAACTACATCGTCCAGCGCATGAACAGCATCGACGGCGTCAGCTGCATTGAGCCGGAGGGCGCATTCTATGTGATGATGAACATTGAGCAGCTGAAAGGCAGGACCCTGGGCGGCACGCTCATTGAGACCAGCGATGATTTTGCCATGGCATTCCTGGAAAAGGAACTGGTTGCCGTGGTACCCTGCACCGGCTTCGGTGCCCCGGATTTTGTCCGCTGGACCTACGCTACCAGCATGGAGAACATTAAAGAAGGCCTGGATCGTCTGGAACGGTTCCTGAAGGCCTGATATTTCAAATCAAAGTCAGAAAAACCGCACCGTCTGTTCAGTCAGACGGTGCGGTTTCTGTATCCGGTTCTGCTTCCGGTTCCCCGGTTTCCTCCGGCCGGAAGGAAGCCAGGGGATTGGCTGCAGCCGCAATGCGAAGGCCGCTGTTGTCCACATGGGTATAGATCTGGGTAGTGTTCAGATTTTCATGGCCCAGAACCTCCTGCAGTGTACGTACATCCACGCCGTTGGACAGCATCAGCGTGGCTGCTGTATGCCGTAGCTTATGGCTGGAGTATTTCTCCGCATCCAGTCCGGCGTTTTTCAGCGTCTTTTTCACCATGGCATGGACGGCATCCGTGCTCATCCGCTTCCGGCGGTTGGACAGAAAGAGTGCATTTTTATCGATGGCTGCAATGGTATTTCGAACCAGCAGATAGTCGTTGATTGCTTCTGTGCAGGCCTCATTCAGATATACCATGCGCTCCTTGGCACCTTTGCCCATAATCCGCAGATGGTCGCCCTGGATGTCTGACAGGTTCAGTCCCACGATCTCCGAGATTCGCAGTCCGCAGTTCAAAAACAGGCAGATAATACAGTAATCCCGAGCCTTATGCGGCCCGTCCACCGCCAGCAGCAGCCGCTGGGATTCCTCCAGCGTCAGATACCGGGGCAGCGTTTTGGGCAGCTTGGGGGTGTCCAGATCTGCGATGGGGTTCTCATCCAAAAGATGGGCCTTTGTGGTCAGGTATTTGAAAAAACTCCGCAGCGCTGCAATCTTCCGGGCGCGGGAAGAGGCAGTCAGACCGTACTCCAGTTCTCCGGCGTTCTTGTTTTTTACCCGGTCCCGGGAGAGGAAGGACAGATAGTCATAGACTTCCGCCATAGTGACCTTCCGGAGGAATTCCACATCCACATCCATGATGCTGATGTCCTCCAGTTCCGCATCCCGAGGGACAAGTCCTCTGGACAGTTTCACATACCGCAGAAAATTCCGCAGATCCAGGAAATATTCATTCACCGTGGCGCTGGAATGTCCACGGATGGTCTCATGATAGGTCAGAAAGTCCCGCAAAACCGGCGGTGACTCCGTCCGATAATCCGACATGGTGCCTCCTTAAAATCCAAACACATAAAAATGGGTCAGGCCGAATGCCTCCCGGATGAAATAATTGACAGCCAGCGTGGGATAGCTGGTTTTGGCCGCAATCCCCGCCACATCCGTAAATCCCGCAGCCTCTGCCATCAGTTTGGCACGGTGCAGGTGGTATTCGCTGGATACGATCCCCACGGTTTCTGTCGCTTCGCCGCCGAGGGACTCAATGATTTCCCGGGAAAACCGGAGGTTTTCCTCCGTGGAGGTGGCTTTGCATTCCCGGACGACCCGTTTCGACTCGATGCCGTGGCTGGTGAGCCATTCATACATACATTGCGCCTCCGTCAGATCCTCACCGGGTCCCTGGCCGCCGGAGACAATGGCAATCGCATCCGGATGTTCCTCCAGATACTCCAGCGTGGCATTCAGCCGGTTTGTCAGGGAGAGGGAAGGGGTTGAACCGTTGACTCCGGCACCCAGCACGATAATATAATCCGGGGAAGCCTCCGCATCTGTCCGGGCGTCCCGGATGATGAGCACTTCCAGAAAAGCAAAATAGGCCGTCCCGATGATCAGGACAATGCTCAGGATGGTTTTCAGAATCCGGATCAGTTTTGGATGCTTGTCACGGGCCGTGCGGAACCATGTGTAAATAAAAATCAGTATTCCGAAAAACGCCAGGGCCAGTCCCAGATAAGAATGTCCCACGACGAAAAAAGTCAGGCACAGGCCAACCAGAACCAGAATTGTTCCCAGCGTCAGCCGCAGTTTCAAATAAATCGATGAATCATGCATTTCAGTTCTCCTTTGCAGTTCAGAGGGAAGTGCAGCAGGCAGCGAATGCTATGAATAGATCATAACACAAATATTTTTAAAATTCAACAAAATAAAAATTTTGTTGAATTTAGGGGAGGGCTAATTCGGAAATTACAGAGAAACAAGGGATATTACTGACCGCTGCTTCGTGGAAAGAGCTCCGAAAAAGCATCTCGATAAACGCTCGACATCGGATCGATCCGCAGGAAATCTGACATAGATGACAGATAAACCGCAGGCCAGACAGCATCCGCTGCCATTTTCAATAGCGATGACGACCGGGAGTGTTACCTCATAATATAATAATAATAAATAATAATAAATAATAATAGAATAGAAATTCGGAGCACAGACACCGGATTGACTGACATATCGGTCTGTTCGGTGTTTTTTCCATTATAACGATTCTTTTCTGAAAAATGTGAACTGCGGATAAACGGTTTATGAATTTCCGGTTTTTCCCTTTACTTTTCCTGATATCTTGGCACAAAGAAATAAAAATCAAAAAGGGCACCTATTTGTTAAATAAGTCACAAATAGGTGCCCTTTCAAAATCATCTTTACTCATCAAAAACAGCCATAATGGCTTCCCGCACATTTCGCACCCGGATCAGCTTCAGACCTGCCGGTGCGTTTGGCTCTTCCTTGCCGGTGCGGTATGGGATCACGCAGCTTTGAAATCCCAGCCGGGCCGTCTCTGTCAGCCGCTGATTCAGATTCATAACGCTTCGGATCTCTCCGGACAGACCCACTTCTCCGATGGCCGCCACATGGGTTCCAAGCGGCTTGTCATAATAGCTGGAAGCCACTGCCAGAACCGTGGCCAGATCCGCGGCCGGTTCATCCACCGTCAGACCGCCCACCACATTGATATAGGAGTCGTATCCGCCGATAGGTACCCCTCCCCTTTTCTCCAGGACTGCCAGGAGCATCATGGCCCGGTTGTGATCGATGCCGTTGGTGTTCCGCCGGGCGGCATTGTATCCGGTGTTGGAAACAAGCGCCTGAATTTCCGCCAGCACCGGCCGGGTACCCTCCATGACGCAGGTGACACAGGTGCCCGGGGCATTCTCCGGACGGCCGTCCAGCAGCATTTCCGAGGGGTTTTCCACCTCCCGCAGACCGTTGGATTCCATCTCAAACACGCCGATCTCGTTGGTGGAACCGAAGCGGTTTTTTCCGGACCGGAGAATCCGGTAAGAAGTGTTCCGGTCACCTTCAAAATACAGGATGCAGTCCACCATATGCTCCAGCACCTTCGGACCGGCAATATTCCCTTCTTTGTTGATGTGCCCCACCACGAAGGCGGTGAAATTATCAGCCTTGGCCTGCCGCATGAGGGTCATGGTGCACTCCCGCACCTGGGTGACGCTGCCGGGAGCCGAGGCCACTTCTGCGTCATACATGGTCTGGATGGAGTCGATGATCACCACAGTCGGCTTTACATCTTCAATGCAGCTGATTACCTGATTCAGGTCTGTCTCCGCCAGTACATAGATTTCTCCGGCGTCCACGCCCAGGCGCATGGCCCGCATCTTCAGCTGACGCTGGCTTTCCTCACCGGTGACATACAGGATCTTTTCCCGCTGGCCGATCAGGCCGCAGATCTGCAGCAGCAGCGTGGATTTGCCGATGCCGGGTGCGCCGCCCACCAGCACGATGGAACCCCGCACAGCGCCGCCGCCCAGGACCCGGTCCAGTTCCTTCAATCCGGTGGAAAACCGGGCCTCCGCCTCTGTGGACAGGTCCGCAATCAGGCTGGGCCGGGAACGGCGGACGGTTCCGCCCTTCACACTGGCCTTGGTGACCTTTACCTCCGGCGCTTCCTCAATGGTGTTCCAGGCGCCGCAGGCAGTGCACCGGCCGGACCATTTGGCCGTCTCATTGCCGCATTCCGTGCAGTAAAAAACCGTTTTTGCTTTCATTCGTTCGTCCTCTCAGGCCGTGGCGCCGGTATATTGCAGGTAGGATCCCAGCAGAACCACGGATAATTGCTTCTGATAATCGTCGGTATTCAGCTTTGCGGCCTCTGTCTCATTGGAGAGAAATCCGCACTCCACCAGCACGGCGGTGCAGACCGCATTACGCATGAGATAGATTTTCTCATCAATGGGCGCCGCCACCCGGCGGTTCTCCGGGTCCAGCACCGCCACCAGATTGTTATGCATCAGCGTACCCAGAACCTGACTCTCCTCAGTATGGCCGTACAGCACCTGCGCGCCGCTGGGGCGTTTGTCCGGATAAAAATTCTGGTGAATACTGATGAGCACCCCATCGGGGAAGGAATTAATCTGGGCTACCCGGGTCTTCTGGTCATACACCTTCTGTTTGGCGATGGTGTCCGCTTCCGGCGGATAATTGATCTCCGCTGTCTCCCGGGTCATTACCGTCTCCACCCCGCACAGCCGGGCCAGAGCGTCCAGCCGCAGGGAAATGGCAAGATTGATCTCGCTCTCCAGCAGTCCATCCGCAGAGGATGCACCCCCATCGGCCCCTCCGTGCCCGGGATCAATGATCAGTACCGGGCGGCTGTCCGCCATGGCGGTCTCCCCTTCCGGCATGGGAAGCAGACACCCCGCCAGAATCCCCAACGCTGTCAACACCAGGATACCGCGCCACCATCTCCGGGAATCATTCCGTTTGTGCCGTTTCATCCGATCACCCCGGTATTATGGGTATGCCCGGACGCCGGAAATCAGTATGAAAATATTATAGCGGCCCGCTGTCCGGAAGTCAATCACTGCAAAAAAGCAGGGGAGGAACCTTGTCCTCCCCTGCTTGTTGACGGTCTGTCAGGATGTATGCGTCTGTTTCAATGTTTTTGCCATACCGGCGAAAGGCCGCTCGAAAAATGCCTGGACGGAAAACGCCCGGATGATCAGGGATACTGCCGTTTCCACAAATGCAGAGAACCACACGGTGGTCACGCCGAAAGCGGCCAGCGCGATCAACACTGCTTTCACAGCAAAGAGAATTCCCTCGCTGACATTGCACATTCTCCGGGCACCGTGAGCTGCGGACAACGCGCTGCACAGGGCGCTGGCCTTTGCGCCGGGCAGATAAATATCAGCCGTCACACCGGCATCCACTGGGGAGCAGCCCAGCACCGCATCCAGCTCTGCGGCGGAATGACCGCCGGAATACCGCTTCCGGTCACACAGATACAGCAGATTTCCCACTGCATCCGGCTTCGCGTCCGCGATGAACTGGAGCTTTCCGTCATCCCCGCAGTTGGCACGATAAGTTGTGATCCCGGATTTTTGGGAGATTTGCTCAGCGGTGGTATTGCCATAGGAGGTAGAAAACGCCGTCTGGGTGACCCCCTGCTGTTCCAGAGCACTCCGGATGGTGGTGCAGCTTTTTCGGATGGGGTCTGCCAGTGTGATGGTTCCGGCAATTTCCCGGCCGATGGTCAGAAACAGCACTGCGTTGTCCGCATCCTCCTGCAGCGGCATGGGATTTCCTGCTGCCGCCATGAGGGCTGCCGTCCCAAGAACCACGGGAACACCGTCAAAGGTCACCTTGACACCACAGTTGGGAATTTCCACAAAATCCTGTACCAATTCAATGTAGATCGGCCCGCCGTAAGCCTGAATGATGGCATTGGCGGAGGGATCCCGGGAATATGCCACCGCGTGCGCAGCAATTTTCAGCAGTGTCTGGGAATCCATCCGGTTGGACTGGAGACCCACAACCTTCTGATAGCCGGCCGTCAGCGTCCCCTCCGCAGAAAAGATCACCGTTCCGCATTGCTCGGTGCGGAGCAGGGCCTCATCCCCGGAGAATACAGCCCCCCGGCTGGCAGCGCCGGCCCGGGCAGCGTATCGGATGTTCTTCACCCCGGAAAATGCCGGGAGCGCACTGGACAGGGTAAACAGTGCCAGCGCCCGGTGAACCGCCTCATAGGCATCCGTCCGGCCTGACACAGCCAGTATCAGAGCAAAAACGAATGACACCAGGATCAGTGCCGGCGTGAACAGCCGTTCCACAGGGTGCTGCCGTTCCGGCTGGGGAGCATTCAGCCGCTTCAGGATTTCGGAAGCGGTGGATGTCCCCTCGGAAATAACCTCGCAGCGCACAGCGCCGGTGAGGTTGGCAGATCCGGCCAGAACGGTATCCCCCGCCGTCACCGGTACAGGTCTGGCCTTTCCGGTGATCAGCGAAGTATCCACCGTGGAGGTTCCGTCCAGCACGATGCAGTCCAGCGGGAAATACTCTCCGGGGGCAACAGCGATCTCATCCCCTGCCTGAACCTCGTCCAGCCAGGTTTCCGTGATCTGTCCCCTGCGTACCACATTGGCCGTCTCAAACGCCAGTCCGGTCAGGTCCGTGACGGATTCCCGGACTCTGCGGTCCACATAGCCACTGAGCAGTTCTCCCACCCGGATCAGGATCATCAACAGCGCACCTTCATAGCCCACACCCACAATGAATGAGACCACAAAGATCAGTGTGACGATCACATTCCGGTTGAAATACTCCTCCCGTGTAACCCGCACCACGCCGTCAACAATCAGATCCGCACCGCACACCAGTCCCGCACAGATCAGCAGGATCACGCTGACCGGCGATTCCAATGACAGCGCCGGCACAGCAAAGCACAGCAGGCCCGACAAGACCACACGGGCAATCAGCAACAGGGAGGCACGGTTTCCTCCCGCCTGTTCTCCAGATTCGGTTGCACGGTTCAAATGCTTCAGCTTATCCGATAATTTGGCATTTGAGTCGCTCATTGACACTCTCTCCCCGGTGTTGAATTTCTCTTTTAGGCTTTGCCGTTGCAGCCCAGCACATCCACGATCTTATGGGCCACCATGTCCTTGATGGCAGCTCTGGCCGGCTTCAGGTACTGGCGGGGATCAAAGTGGTCGGGATGATCATGGAAATACTTACGGATGGTGGCAGTCATGGCCAGACGCAGGTCGGAGTCGATATTGATCTTGCACACAGCCATGGAAGCGGCCTGGCGCAGCTGATCCTCGGGCACACCGATGGCGCCGGGCATATTGCCGCCGTTCTCGTTGATCATCTGCACGAATTCCTGGGGCACAGAAGAAGAACCGTGGAGCACGATGGGGAATCCGGGCAGACGGCGCTGTACTTCTTCCAGAATGTCAAAGCGCAGCTGGGGCTTGGTGCCGGGTTTGAACTTGTAGGCGCCGTGGCTGGTGCCGATGGCGATGGCCAGAGAGTCGCAGCCGGTGCGCTCCACAAATTCCTGCACATCCTCGGGACGGGTGTAGGAAGAATCCTCAGCGGAGACATTCACTTCGTCCTCAATGCCGGCGAGGGTGCCCAGCTCGGCCTCAACGACGACACCGTGATCATGGGCGTACTCCACCACCTGTCTGGTGATGGCGATATTCTCCTCAAAGGGCTTACCGGAAGCGTCGATCATGACGGAGGAGAAGCCGCCGTCGATGCAGGACTTGCACAGCTCAAAGCTGTCGCCATGGTCCAGATGGACACAGATGGGCAGATCAAAACCGGCGGTCTGCTCGGCATCGGCGATGGCAGCCTCGATCAGCTTCATCAGATAAACATGTTTGGCGTAAGCTCTGGCACCCTTGGAAACCTGCAGGATCAGCGGAGCGCGCTGCTCAATAGCGGCCTCGGTAATGCCCTGAACGATCTCCATGTTGTTCACATTGAAAGCACCGATGGCGTAGCCGCCCTCATAGGCCTTCTGGAACATTTCCTTCGTTGTCACAATAGCCATTGACAAAAATACCTCCTGGAAATAAAATAAGGATAAAAGCGCTGTATAGCGTATAATCTATCTTACCATATCTTTTTCACAAAATATACAGTTTTTGGAAAATTTTTATGGAGAATTATTATAGCAGAAGATACAGCTGCTTTCCATGTATGAAAAGGAGGAAATTAGAATGGGTGAACAACTTACCGGCGCCTGCATCTTCGGCCAGTCCGGCGGTCCCACCGCTGTGATCAATGCCAGTGCATACGGTGTGATCAAGGCAGCACTGGAGTCTCCCAACATCACGCGGGTTCTGGGCGCTGCCAACGGTATCGTAGGTGTGCTCAACGACCGGCTGTACGACATGGGTGAGGAAGATCCTTACGAGCTGTCCCTGCTGCTGCATACCCCCTCTTCCGAACTTGGCTCCTGCCGGTACAAGATCAAGGATCCGGATGTGGATGACACAGACTACAAGCGGATCCTGGAAGTATTCAAGAAGTACAATGTCCGCTACTTCTTCTATAACGGCGGCAATGACTCCATGGATACCTGCGACAAGATCAGCCGGTATATGGAAAAGGTCGGTTATGAGTGCCGGGTCATGGGCGTGCCCAAGACCATCGACAACGACCTGTTCGGCACGGACCACTGCCCCGGCTTCCCCAGCGCAGCCAAGTATATCGCCACTTCCTGCATGGAGGTGTCCAAGGACGCCCGTGTGTATGACAGCGGCATGATCACCATCGTGGAGATCATGGGCCGTCACGCCGGATGGCTGGCCGCCAGCGCCGCTGTGGCCACTTACTGCGGCTCCGGTCCCGACCTGATTTACCTGCCGGAAGTGGACTTCACCATGGAGAAGTTCCTGGACGATGTGAAGCAGGTCTACCGCCGCAACGGCAAGGTTCTGGTGGCCGTTTCCGAGGGTATCCACTATGCCGACGGCACTTTCGTGTCTGAGGCCAAGACTTCCGCTACTGACGGCTTCGGCCACGCCCAGCTGGGCGGTCTGGCTGCCATGCTGGCAGAGGTCGTGAAGCAGGAGACCGGCGCCAAGGTCCGCGGCATCGAGCTGTCCCTGCTCCAGCGCTGCGCTGCCCATCTGGCATCCCAGACGGATATCGATGAGGCCTATCTGGCCGGCAAGACCGCCTTTGAAAGCGCTGTCGCCGGTGAGACCGGCAAAATGGTTGCTTTCAAGCGGGAGACTGTGGACGGCAAGTACCACTGCAAGATGGAACTGCTGCCCCTGACCGCTGTGGCCAACTATGAGAAGAAAGTCCCGCTGGAGTGGATCAACGCCACGGACAACTTCGTCACCATGGACTTCATCGAGTATGTCCTGCCCCTGCTTCAGGGTGAGCCGGACATCCCCAGAGAGAACTCCATGCCCCGCTATGCCCGGCTGAAGAAGGTCTTCTCCGACGGCAGAAGCTTCGACTGATCCGCAATATGTATCAGAAAACCGCCATGTCTGATGACATGGCGGTTTTTTCAGTTACCGGTCAAAGGCAGGGTTCACGGCGTACACATTCTTCTGATTCATCCGGTCGGTTGCAATCCGCAGGGCCTCGCCGAAGCGCTGGAAATGGACGATCTCCCGTTCCCGGAGGAACCGGATCACATCGTTCACATCCGGGTCATCGGACAGACGCAGAATGTTGTCATAGGTGGTCCTGGCCTTCTGCTCTGCTGCCATATCCTCCGTCAGGTCGGTGATCACATCCCCTTTCACCGCCATGGACATGGCATTCCAGGGCGTCCCTCCGGCGGACTGGGGGTAAATCCCGGCGGTGTGATCCACGAAATAGGCATCGAACCCGCCCTCCTGGATCTGATCAATGGTCAGATTCCGGGTCAGCTGATGGACAATGGTGCCGATCATCTCAAGATGCCCCAGTTCCTCTGTACCAATGTCCGTCAGGATACCCTTCAGTTCGGGATAGGGCATGGAGAAGCGCTGGCTCAGATAGCGCAGGGAGGCACCCAGTTCCCCGTCCGGCCCGCCGTACTGGGTGATGATAATCCTGGCCAGAGCCGGATTGGGATTTTTGATCCGGACCGGGTACTGCAGTTTTTTCTGATACACAAACATGGCTCAGTCCTCCGTTTCATCCCGGTAATCCCAGGGCCAGGGATCGCAGATCCAGGTATAGGTATCGGCCACCGCCATGTCCGTGATGGTCAGCGGACCGTAAAGCCGGACATAGCGTTCCCGACCCTCTTCATACAGGGCAATGGTGGTCTTCAGGGTTTCGAAGGCCTCCCGGTCCTGCTTATGGGTATCCAGATACAGCTGCAGCTCCTTGATCACGAAGTCCAGGGCCATCAGTTCCCCCAGAGGGGTGCCGGTGTAATTGCCCTTGTTCACCATGTTCATGAACGGCAGGTCCAGCCCCGGGAACAGGGTGCCTCTGACCAGCGCCTGCCCCGGCTCATAGGCAGGCTGTGCGGACTGCTGGGTGGGCACAAAGGGCACCGCCAGCGGCGCACAGGCGGACAGCGTTCCCTCCCGGAAGGAGCAGCTGCCGGTACCGGTATTGTTGTTTTCCAAAACGATTTCCCTCCAGAATTTCATTGCGGAGTGTGTCTCCACGCTGTATTTTATGTGCCGTTCCCTGCCCGCGTGCGTGCAGACTTGTCAGAAAGCCGGAAAAGGGGTATACTGTGGGCATCTGAATTTTGGAGAATCGCTATGAAATCTGTCATAAATCGTCTGTTTTCCGCGGTCCTGACGGCCGCAGTTCTCTTTGCCTGCTGCCCCTGCAGCGCCGCCGCTGCAGAAGAAGACATCGTGCGCTCCCTGGGTTCCGTCAGTGAATCCGCTGTCCCGGAGGGGATGGAACAATGGAACCTGTCTCAGGAGGGATACGGCATCGGCGCACAGAGTGCCTGGGACAAGGGTCTGTACGGACAGGGCGTCCGGGTGGCTCTGATCGATTCCGGCATCTACCGGGAACATGAGGACCTCCAGGGCATCACCATCGAGACCGGGTATAATGTGATTGACCAGTCCACGGACACCACGGACAATGTGGGCCACGGCACCATCGTTGCCGGAATCATTGCCGCCGACAGCCGGAATTCGCTGGGCATCGACGGCATCAGCGACCGGGTGACATTGGTACCCATCAAGTGCTTTGACTCCTCTCTGACCAATGTGAAGCATGTGATCACCGGAATCTATCTGGCAGTGGATACCTATCACTGTGATGTGATCAACCTGAGTCTTGGAGTAACCACGGATCAGCAGGCCCTGCGGGAAGCGGTGGATTATGCCGCGTCAAAAGGGGTGATCGTGGTGTCCGCTGTGGGCAACAGCGGAGAGACGGACCCCACACGGGTATACTACCCTGCCGCTTATGATTCCGTCATCGGCGTGGGCTCCTATGGCCAGGACGGAGCAGTGTCGGTATTTTCTCACACCAATCAGAGCGTATTTGTCACCGCACCGGGCGAAGCGCTGATCAGTCTGGGAAACACGGGGGCGGATACATACCGGGAGGTCAGCGGCACCAGTTATGCCGCTGCCCATGTGACAGCGCTGGCCGCCATCGCCAAGTGTGCCGCCCCGGACATGACCGTGGAGGAATTCAAAGAACTGCTCCGGATCACCTCCAGGGATGCTGGCGCTCCGGGCTATGACACCGGATACGGGTACGGCATGGTCTCTGCCGCCGGGCTGGCTGCCGCATTGGGGAACCTGCCCCTGTACACGGATATCGGCAGTCACTGGGCCCAGGAAAGCATTGAAACCTGCAGTGAGCTGGGACTGCTGTCCGGGACCGGAGACGGGAAATTCTCTCCGGACGCCGCAGTGAACCGGGCAATGGCGGTCACCGTCCTGTGGCGGATGGAGGGTATGCCTCAGACCGGCAGCAGCACATTCTCGGATGTGGCCGGTGATGACTGGTATGCCGCCGCTGTGGCCTGGGCCTCGGAAAACGGGATTGTGTCCGGATACGGGGATAACCGGTTCGGCCCGCTGGACGCTGTGACCAGAGAACAGCTGGCCGCCATGCTGTGCCGCTATGCCGCCTATCGTGGCCTGAATACCTCCGCAAAAGCCCCCTCCGGCTTTGCCGACTGGGATCAGGTGTCTCCCTACGCCCGGACTTCCCTGTCCTGGGCCGTGGAGAACGGGATCATGCGGGGCAAGACGGCTGACACCCTCGTGCCCGGCGGAACCGCCACACGGGCGGAGCTTGCCACCATGCTGTGCAGCTGTCTGCCGCTGTTCAGCTGATTTGATGGAATCTGAAAAAAGCGTGTCTGTACCGGAATACAGACACGCTTTTTGTTATGTAACCTTCTCCTCATAGGTCCGGATGGCCTCCAGGAACCGCCCGCCGTACCGTTCCGCTTTCATGGCACCCACGCCGCTGACCTCCAGAAATTCCGCCTGGGTATGGGGGCGTTTCCGGGCCATATCCATCAATGTGGCATTGGAGAACACGATGTAGGCCGGCACCCGTTCCTCCCGGGCAATGTCCATGCGGACAGATTTCAGATAATCCACCAAGCCTTCATCAGCTTCTGCCGGGGCCGGAACTGTCTTTGCCGCCGGTGCAGTGGCTTCTTTGGCTTTGCGGACCGGCATTTCCACCCGTTTTCCGGAAAACAGCACCTCCCCAGCCCGGTCGGTCAGTTCCAGGGTACTGTGAGAGGGATTGGTCCGCAGATATCCCTGGGATTCCAGGCAGTCCACCCAGTCGTTCACCGCCGCTTTGGAGGACTGCCTCAGCAGACCGTAGGTGGACAACTGGTCCAGCCCCAGTTCCAGCACCCGTTTGTCCTGACTGCCCCGGAGAACCTGAACCACCAGCGTGCCGCCCACAGAATACCCCAGCCTGTCCTGGATACGCTTCACGCAGGACAGGATCATCTGGGCCTGCCGGGTGATGTCCTCACTCACAAAAGACGCCCGGCAGTTGCTGCAGTTGCCGCAGTGCTCCGGATGCGTCTCCCCGAAGTAGTCCAGCAGATAACCCCGCAGGCATTCCGTGGTTTTGCAGTATCCAACCATGCGCTCCAGGCGCTTATAGTCCCGTTCCAGGATCCGGCTCCGTTCCTCGGGTGTCAGATCCCCGTTTTCATTTCCGTTCTCAATGAGAAACCGGGCGGTCCGCACATCGCCGCCGGAAAACAGCAGAATACACTCTGCAGGCGCTCCGTCCCGTCCGGCACGGCCCGCTTCCTGATAATAGGCCTCCGGGGATTTCGGCATATGATAATGGATAACGAAACTCACATTGGATTTGTCGATGCCCATGCCGAATGCGTTGGTGGCGATCATCACCGGTTTCCGGTCATACTGGAACTCATCCTGATTCTCCCGCCGGTCCTCATCGGACATCCCCGCATGATACCGGGCCGCCGGGATGCCCCAGCGGTTCACCGCTTCCCACAGCTGATCCACCGCAGCCCGGGTGGCACAGTAGACGATGCCGCACTTCCCTTTCCGTTCCAGCAGCAGCGCCTGCAGGGCGTCCGGTTTGTTTTTCGGCCGCAGGACCTTGAAGAACAGGTTCGGCCGGTCAAAACCCGTCACCACGCAGCAGGGATCCTGCAGGTCCAGAAGCCGGATGATGTCCTGCCGCACTTCATCCGTGGCTGTGGCAGTGAAGGCGGCTACCACCGGCCGGCAGGGCAGCTGCTCCAGAAAATCCGCAATGTGCAGATAGCTGGGCCGGAAATCCTGTCCCCATTGGGAGACACAGTGGGCCTCATCCACCGCCACCAGAGAGATGTTCAGCCGCCGGGCTACAGAGAGAAACCCCTCCGCCGTCAGCCGCTCCGGCGCCACATAGACAATCTGATATGCCCCCGCTTCCATCCGGCTGTATACGGTCCGCAGCTGGGGCATGGTGAGGGTGCTGTTGATATAGGCGGCCCGGACGCCGGTATCTTTCAGTGCCGCCACCTGATCCGCCATCAGGGAGATCAGCGGCGAGACCACGATGGTAATGCCCGGCAGTAGCACCGCCGGGATCTGATAGCACACGGATTTTCCGCCGCCGGTGGGCATGATTCCCAGCACATCCCTGCCGGACAGGATACTGTCAATCAGCTCCTCCTGTCCGTCCCGAAAGGCCTGATGGCCGAACAGCCGGCGCAAGGCTTCTTCCTTGTCCATGGTTCCCCTCCTGTGAAAAACCCCGTTGACGAACGCCGTCAAACCGGGTAGTATATAAAGAAATGCTCTTTTGTTTGAAATCAGGTTTGCTATGATAGATCAGAATAAAACAGTACTATTTGAATCTGTTCCCATTCCCCGGGCGGTCATGACGCTGGCACTTCCCACCATCATAAGTTCCCTTGTAATGGTGCTGTACAATCTGGCGGACACCTATTTCGTGGGAATGATCAACGATCCCATTCAGAACGCCGCTGTGACGCTGGCCTCCCCGGTACTGCTGGCCTTCAACGCGGTGAACAATCTGTTCGGTGTAGGAAGTTCCAGCATGATGAGCCGGGCTCTGGGAAAAAAGGATCTGGACACGGTTTATCACAGCAGTGCTTTCGGTTTTTATGCATCGCTGCTGGCCGGTGTTCTGTTTTCCCTGCTGACTGTCTTCTTCCGGACACAGCTGCTGGCAATTCTGGGAGCGGATACCGAAACCGTCGCCGCAACCACGGCTTATATGAAATGGGCCGTCACCCTCGGTGCCGTTCCTTCCATCCTGAATGTGGTCCTGAGCTATCTGATCCGGTCAGAGGGCAACACCCTTCATGCCAGCATCGGCACCATGAGCGGATGCCTGCTGAACATCGTGCTGGACCCCATCTTCATCATGCCCTGGGGTCTGGGTCTGGGCGCAGAGGGCGCCGGCCTGGCCACTTTCCTGTCCAACTGCGTGGCCTGTCTGTATTTTTTCGGTCTGCTGTGGGCACGGCAAGGAAAAACCTGCGTATGTATCCGTCCCTCCATGGTCAGCCTGTCCAGACCGATCATTCTGGGGATCTTCGCTGTGGGCATCCCGGCCTGCATCCAGAACCTGCTGAATGTGACGGGCATGACCGTGCTGAACAACTTTACCGCAGTTTTCGGCTCCGATGCTGTAGCGGCCATGGGGATTGCCCAGAAAATCAATATGGTGCCGCTGTATATCGCCATGGGCGTTTCTCAGGGCATCATGCCACTGATCGGGTACACTTATGCCAGCGGCAATATTTCCCGGATGAAGAACAGCATTCTGTTCACGGTCAAGGTTTCAATGTCCTTTCTGGCAGTTGTCACTGTGCTGTATTTCGCCGGGGCCGGTTCGCTCATCAAGGCTTTCATGCGGAATGAATCGATCATTGCTTACGGTACCCGGTTCCTGCGTGGAATGTGCCTGGCCCAGCCATTTCTCTGCATGGATTTTATGGCAGTGGGCGTGTTCCAGGCCTGTGGCATGGGCGGAAAAGCCTTTGTATTTGCTCTCATGCGGAAAATCGTCCTGGAAATTCCGGCGCTGTTTATTCTCAACACCCTGTTCCCCCTGTACGGTCTGGCCTATGCCCAGACAGTGGCGGAGATCATTCTCGCCGTTGCCGCGGTCATTGTCCTGATCCGGATGTTCCGGCGGCTGGAGCGGGAGTAGCATCCCGCTGAAATCTGATCAGATACTGTAAAACGGCTGTTTCTCAGGAAACAGCCGTTTTTTTCCGGTCAATGGCTCAGAATGAACTGCTCCAGTTCTGCCGGAGTCTCCACCACGGCCACCGCACCGGCATCCGCCAGTTCCCCCGGCGCCGCAAAGCCGAAAAATTCCACACCTACGCAGTCAATGCCGCACGCTTTGGCGCCCAGCACATCAAACTTCCGGTCGCCGATCATCAGAATCCGGGGTTTGTCCGGTTCCGTCAGACCCAGCTGGGCCATGGCCGCCCGGATCACATCCGCCTTTTCCCAGTCATCCGTGGGACTGCTGCCCACAATGACTTTCATGGACGGCGTAAACCCGAAATGGTCGCAGATCTCATTGCACAGCTTTTGCGGCTTGGAGGATGCCAGAGCCAGCGTATAGCCCCTGTCCTTCAGCCGGGCGCACAGCTCCGGCATACCGGGGGCTGTGATATTCTCGAATTTCCCGATGGGCTCATACCGTTCCCGGTACAGCCGGATGGCCTCCCGGGCTTTCTCCTCGCTGTATCCGCAGTATTCCGTGAACGACTGCATCAGCGGCGGGCCGATGAATTTCAGCAGGTCCGCTTCCTCCGGCACCGGGTCACCCAGTTTCCCGATCGCGTATTGCAGGCACTTGACAATGCCCTCCCGGGAATCAGTGAGGGTTCCGTCCAGGTCAAATAACAGATACTGATACATGGTTGTGCTCCTTATTGTCAGATCAGATGGATTACCGGCACATTGTACCATGCTCTGCACCTGGGTGCAAGAGTGTAAATAAACCATGAATTTTCCCATCTGGATTGACATCCGGTCCGGGGAATGATATAGTAAGACAACTGGCTCACAAGCCATGCATTGACTTTGTGAAGAATATCCAATACGAACTGATCAGGCATCTTGCCGGGTTGCACAGCAACAGCAGCTGAATGAACATCTGCGGGACAGTAGGGAAACTACCGTTTCGTGGATATTTTTTTACCTACCGTCAATGTGATGCATACACTATGATTAACCCGAACAGGAAAACCGGAGGTTCAACATGAAAACTGAAAATCAGACCGTCATTGACGAAAAAAACGCCAGCCGCATCATGTGGCAGGCATCCACCGTTGGCATCGTGGGCAACATTCTGCTCTCCGCCTTCAAGCTTCTGGCCGGTATCGTGGGCCGGTCCGGCGCTATGGTATCCGACGCCGTCCACTCCCTGTCCGATGTGTTCGCCACCCTCATCGCCCTGATCGGCGTGAAGCTGGCGGGCCGGGGTGCTGACAAGGATCATCCCTACGGTCATGAGCGCTTTGAGTGCGTGGCATCTCTGATACTGGGCGTGATCCTGTGTGCTACCGGCATCGGGATCGGCTATACGGGGATCAAAAATATCTTTTTCTCCGATGGGAACACCATCGCCATCCCCGGAAAAATCGCGCTGATCGCCGCTGTGGTGTCTATCGTGGTGAAGGAAGCCATGTTCTGGTACACCCGCTGGTGTGCCAGACGCATCAACTCCTCCGCTTTCATGGCAGACGCCTGGCACCACCGGTCCGATGCCCTCTCATCCGTGGGCGCGCTGATCGGTATTGCCGGTGCCCGGATGGGTTTCCCCATTCTGGACCCTGTGGCCAGTATCGTGATCTGTCTGTTCATTCTGAAAGTGGCCATCGACATCTTCCGGGATGCCATCGGCAAGATGACGGACACCGCCTGCTCTGAGGAATTCGAGGCCGCTGTACGGGGCTGTATCCGGGAAGAGGACGGCGTGCTGGGTATTGACCTGCTCCAGACCCGGAAGTTCGGCGAGAAAGTCTATGTGGATGTGGAAATCGCCGTGGACGGCGCCCAGTCTCTCTATGAAGCTCACAACATCGCTGAAAGTGTCCATCACCGGATCGAGGAATCCTTCCCCTCCGTAAAGCATGTGATGGTCCATGTAAACCCGGCAGGCGCGGAAAACTGAATATAAAAAGCTGTGAGACACGCCCAGTGCCGCACAGCTTTTTTCAGTTGTAGGATTTGAAACAGATGTTCATGTCCACACGGCCGCTGATACCGGGCACAGATCCCCGGTCCGTGTACTGCCACATATCAAAACCGTAATAGAACGACGGTGCGTCTGTATACTCGGCAAACCAGAAGTCATAGTCCCCCAGCCGGCCGATGTCATAGCTCACATAGCCCAGATACTTGGTAAAGTAAATCGCCGGCGTGTACCCCGCCGCGGCCACGGTATCGCAGAAGGCGCGGGCCGCCGCTGTGAGGAGCTGCGGATCCAGATCGTCCGTCCGGGCAGGCTTCACGCCGATAATCTCCCAGTCAAACACCACCGGATATGTAACAGCGTATCCCTGCAGATTGCTCAGCACAAACCGTGCCTCCTCCCGGGCTTCCTCCACGGTAATGGCCTGGGAAAAGAAATAAATGCCTACATCCAGCCCGGCTGCCGTGGCGCCGGAAATGTATTCCCGGAACCGGCTGTCCAGCACCAGCTTTCCGGTCTCATACCCCCGGTAGCCCAGACGGATCATCACAAAATCGATCCCGGAATTTTTCACTGCCCGCCAGTCGATGTCCTCCTGATAATAGGACACATCAATGCCGGTCGCAGTTTCCCTGCCCGAATAGGTCATTCTTCCGTCAGTGAGCCGGAACGATGCCGGATCATAGGGATTCCGGGGGAGATTTTCCGCAATGGGCACCTGATAGGAGCCATACTGGATCATACCGGGGGAATTCATCCGGTCAATGATGGCACACAGCTCCGCCCGGCTGATGGGGTCCTGAGGCCGGAACTCCAGCTTTCCGCCCCGGAAGCTGCCGGACACCAGCCCCGCCCGATACAGCGTCACCGCATAGGGATCGGCCGTATCGATGAAAGGACTGGATGCATTGCTCACTGTCAGGCCAAGCGTCCGGACCAGCAGCTTCGCGGCCGTCCCGCGGGTGATGGACGCGTCCGCGTCTGTCACGGAATCCCGGTCCACAAGACCCTGACTCACAGCATGGGACAGATACCCGCTGGCCCAGTGGCTGCCGGCAGGCGCCATGACACCGTTGCCGCAGGCGGTGAGCACCAGCTTCAGTGCCTCCCCCGCCGTGGCGGTCCGGTCCGGACGGAATGTCCCGTCCGTATAGCCGGACACTACCCCCTGTCCTGCCAGATTGGTCACCGGCCCGTAATACCAGGCGCCCCGGTCCACATCTGAGAACACCGGTTCCGCCGCACCCGCGGAAGCGGCCGTCCCCAGCAGCAGCGCCGCTGTCAGCACACAGGTTGTCAGTCCCTTTGTCAGTTTTCGGTAATTCATAAAACACCGCCCTTTTCTGGATTGCAGGTCCCAGTTTAACAGAAATTCCGACAGGGTAAAGGGGCCAAATGTTGCCATAGGAAAACCGCGCCCGTCCCGTTACAGGGACAGACGCGGTTTTTTCATCCGCTTCAGGCGGTTTTCATGGCCTCCAGCGTTTTGGCGATCAGCTCATTCAGTTCCATGCCCAGCATATCCGCGCCCTGACGAATGATGTCCCGGGAGCAGCCGGCGGCAAACTTTTTGTCCTTGAACTTCTTCACGACCGATTTCGGCTCCATATCACTGATACCCGTAGGCCGCATGAGGGCCGCAGCACCGATCAGACCGGTGAGCTCGTCCACAGCAAACAGCACCTTTTCCATCTGCTCCGTGGGCTCCACATCGGCACAGATCCCGTAACCGTGGGAGACCACGGCATGGATTACCGACTCGTCAATATCCAGCTCCCGCAGCAGGCTGTCGGCCTTTACACAATGCTGCTCCGGCCATTGCTCAAAATCAATGTCGTGCAGGATGCCCACAGCAGTCCAGAAATCCACCCGGTCCGGATCATATTCTTTGGCAAATTCCCCCATCACATGGCCGACGGTTTTGGCATGGTTGATGTGGAACTCTTCTTTGTTATAAGTCATGGTCAGCGCCAGCGCCTGTTCCGGCGTGGGAATATACGGCATAGTCCATTCCTCCCGTGTTTGATAATGTCAGATTATACCGTTCCGGGCAGAAAAAAGCAACCGGGAGCCCCGCAAAATCACGGGGCTCCCGGCATTTTCATCGGCAGTCAGTTCAGTTTTTCTCCGCATTTGCCGCAGAACAGGGCATCCGCAGCCACAGCCGCGCCGCACTTGGGGCAGCTGCACTCCTCAAACACCGGGACATCCACATCCGCAAAGGGAACCTCGTCCGTTTCATCCGGCTGGGCAGTCTTTGCCTCCCGCATCTGTTCCTCAAGCTCCGCAATGGTGGCTTTGGACAGGTCGACAGCCACGCAGAACTCCTCCACTTCCGGGGCCAGGGTCATCCCGGCTGTGCGCTGCTGATAATAATACTGACCGATCTTCTTGTATTGCTCGGCGATATTATACTGTTCCTTCTTGATCTTCGCCATGCCCTTGCCGCTGTCGATCGCCTCATTGGCGATATCTGTTGCAGACTTTGCAATCTGGTTCAGTTTATCAAAAAATGCCATATGCTTCACCTCAGTTTCAATTTTTCATGGGTTGTTTTCAGTATAGCACGCTGCACGCGATTTGTGTAAACATTTCAAGAATTTTGTGTGACCCGGTCATTTCCGTTCCACAAACCAGGCCGGATCCTCATAGAACAGCTGGGTCTGATTCCGGCCGATCCGCACCGTATACCGCATACCGGTTCCGCCCGCTTTCCGGCTGGCACTCCGTCGCACATCCAGAACCCGGTCGATCTCATACACCCGGCCGTTCTCCCATTTCACGGACAGCGGTGTAATGTTGCCCTCCTCGTCAAACTCCGCCTGTACCCGCACATAGACCTTGTTCTGATTGCCCCGTACTTCATTCATCCCAGTCCCTCCTGTCTCCGGATCGGATA
The DNA here is from genome assembly GCA_022779345.1 of Oscillospiraceae bacterium. GTDB lineage: Bacteria > Bacillota > Clostridia > Oscillospirales > Oscillospiraceae > HGM13010. The sequence goes on from JALFTG010000153.1 coordinate 42,020, forward strand.
CTTTACCCCATTATAACTCTCTTATTCAGATATGTAAAGATGTAGAAATATCCAAATCAGATAGTTTCGTACTTGCAAGGAGGCACAAACTGTGATACAATCCCATCAAAGAGATGACAGGAGGGATGGAGATGAACGATCTGGGACGGATCATTGCGGCCGCCCGGGAGCGGGCCGGAATGTCCCAAAAGGATGTGGCCGCCGCCATGTGCCGCCGGGGCGTACAGATCACCAATCAGGCGGTGAGTAAGTGGGAAAACGGCACTACCCAGCCCGGTGCCGCCCAGTTTCTGACTTTGTGCCAGGTTCTGGAGGTAGACGATGTCATGCACACCTTTCTGGGGACAGAGCGGGTCTCCCCATTTTCCGGACTGAATGAGGAAGGCAGGAAAAAAGCTGAGGAATACATCGATCTCCTCCGGCGCAGCGGTCTGTACGGCACGGAGCCGGTTCGGTCGGTATCTTTGCGGTCCCTTCCGCTGTATCACATCTCCGTCTCCGCCGGAACCGGCCAGTTTCTCGACAGCGATCACTATGATCTGGTGGAGGTGGGTGATGAGGTGCCCATGAATGCAAATTTTGGTGTCCGGGTGGCCGGGGACAGCATGGAACCCCGGTTCATTGACGGACAGGTGGTGTGGGTTCACCAGCAGCAGACCATCCGAAGCGGGGAAATCGGTATTTTTCTCTATGACGGCAATGCTTACTGCAAAAAATTCTCCAATGAGGACGGCACTGTCCGACTGATCTCCCTGAATCCCCGGTACACACCTGTGGAGATTGCCCCGGACCGGGAGCTGCGGGTGTTCGGAAGGGTGGTCGGATGATCTACATCACAGCGGACACCCATGGAAAATTCCGGCGGATCACAGACTTTCTGGCGTCCGGCCGGGCCACAAAGGACGATGTACTCATCATTCTGGGGGATGCGGGATTCAATTATGACACCGTCCCCGGCAGCGGGCTGCGGCGGAAAGCGCCGGTGAATTATTACGGTGTCCCGGTCCTGTGCCTCCAGGGCAATCATGAACTGCGTCCGGAGCATATCGACACCTACCGGGAGGTCGAATGGCACGGCGGAACCGTCTGGCAGGAGGAGAAATACCCCAACCTGCTGTTTGCCAAAGACGGGGAGGTCTATGACTTTGACGGCCGGAAACTGCTGGTGTGCGGCGGGGCATACACGGTGTTCAAGGAATACCGCATCGCCAAAGGTCTGCCCTGGTATTCCGATGAGCAGCCCTCCCCTGCCATCCGGCAGCGGGTGGAACAGCAGCTAGAGAGACGAAACTGGCAGGCCGACATCATGCTCACCCACACCTGCCCCAGCAAGCTGGTTCCTAAGGAGAAATACATCCCCGGCGTGGACCAGAGCACCGTGGACACCGGCACGGAGGATTGGCTGGATGCCGTCGAGGACCGGCTCACCTACCGGAACTGGTACTGCGGCCATTGGCACATCGACAAGCAGATCGGTCCGTTCCGGTTCGTTTATAAGGACATCATTCAAATATAAAACACCACCGGGTTTCGAGTTCGAAACCCGGTGGTGTTTTGATAACCGGATTATGCCAGTAAAAGCACATCTCCCACCAATACCACAATAATCAGTACAACACTGAACAGACGGAATGTGTTGTAAGTAGAGAACAAATCCTCTATCTGACCGGAAAATGTCATATTCTTCCCCCGGCTCATCTCCAGCGGACGCTGTTTCCCCTTGCTGGCTAGGATTTTTTTCAATGCCTTCTGGTCAATCTCGCCAATCTGACGGTAAATGCTCCTGCGCAGCGAAAAGACTGCCAGTGTGGCAATCACGCCGAACAGAATAAAATATCCTACCACAGCATTCTCATCGCCGTTTACCTGGAATCCCCGGTAAGTCCAGGTATAGATCAGCGCGGCGCAGCAAATGGTGATGAAATAGTAGCGCCAGGCGCCGGTAATATGTTTCAGCTGAATTTTCTTCATGTCAAACTTCCCTTCTGCCGGAATCTGTCTTTATGGAGGAGATTATAGCACAAACCGTCTCAGAAAGGAAGTGGGGATAGTATTTTCCCACATCTCCGTGTTCCGCATAATCCGCCACATCCTCATACACCGTCATGCCCGAGGCTTTCAGATCCCGGAGCAGATCCCGGATATGCTTTTCATAGGTGTGCTCCCGGTTGGAATAGTGGAGATAACAGGTCTGGGTTGCGGCATAGGGGTTTTCCGCGATCTTCCGCTCCAGCCGGTGATCCAGCGCAGCGATATTCTCCGGTGTCAGATCCACAATGATATCCGCCAGGTTCGGCCGGTTGGCGGGTTTGTCCAGATATGTACCCAGTCGGTACTGGGGCGCTCCGGCAATGATGACGGCGTTTTCAAATTCGATTCCGCAGTTGATGGCGCCGTAGCCCCCTTTGCTGGAGCCGATGAACAGTGTCTTTTCCGGTTGCAGCCGGTCCATGAAGTCCTGCACCATGCTGTGGACCAGGCGCTCCACATTATACTGTCCGTGCTCACCCAGATAGTAACTGCCCCGGCCGTTGGGCGCAAAGTCGTCCTTGATGAACAGACGGTGGATATTGAACTGAGCGCAGGTACGCACATAGTTGTACCGGGCCTCCCTGTCGTGGCAGCCCTGGAATCCCACCAGCAGGATATTCGCCCCGCCGGGCTTATGGGGGTCCATGGGGAAATACATATATTTCAGCCGGGTTCCTTCCCCTCTCCAGACCCGTTCATGGCACAGCTGAAAGAATTTCTGCTGCAGTGCTTTCAGTGATAATTCCATAGTTCCTCATTTCTGCAGCCGGATCGTGCTGCCGCCGGTGCCTTTTGTGATGATGATCTGGGCGTCGATGCTCTCCCGGAACTCCGCCACATGGGAGATGATACCCACCATCCGTTCCCCGCCGGTAAGCCCGTTCAGAATGGCAATAGCCTGTTCCCGGGACTCCGCATCCAGAGAGCCGAAGCCCTCGTCCACAAACATGGCATCGATCTCCACCCCGCCGGCGTACTGCTGCACGATGTCGGACAAGCCCAGTGCCAGGGACAGCGATGCTTTGAAGGATTCCCCGCCGGACAGCGTCTTGACGCTCCGCTGCTTTCCGGTGTAGTGGTCCATCACATCCAGTTCCAGACCGGACTGTCCCCGGAGGGAGGCACCCTGCGTCTGACGCATCAGCTCATACCGGCCGGAAGTCATATATCCCAGCCGCTGATTGGCCGCATCAATGATCTGGTCGAAATACGCGGCCTGCATATAGGACTCAAAGGCCAGCCGCTGGCGGCCTTTCAGTTCCCCGTTGGCAGTATCAGACAGGCGTTCCACCACCAGATAGCGATCGCTGATTCCCGCCATTTCCTCACGGCGTTTATGGATGGCACGGAGCAGGTTTTCATTGGCATCCGCCCGGGCACTCCGGTGGGAAGCCGCCTGACGGGCAGTACCCTGCCGCTGTTCCAGCACCGTCCGTTCGTTCTCCAGTGCCGCCATATCCGCTTTTTCACAGCCGGTGAGCGCCTGATCCAGTGCGGCGATGGTGGCCTCCGTCTCCCGGATGGCCGTCTGTCCGGCATCCCGGGCCTGTGCCGCCTGCTCCATGGCACGGCGCATGGCGTTATGGCGGGTTTTGATGGCCTCCAGCTCCTGTTCCGCCTCCTGCCGGGAGGAACATTCCAGACCGGTCCGGATGGAATCCGCTTTGGCCTGTGCCTCAGTCAGCGCAATCCGGCGGGACTGGACCGTCTTCCGGAGCTGTTCCAGCGTCTCCTGATCCCGGCTCAGCTGCTCAGCCTGCTTCGCCTGCTGCTTTTCCAGCGTTTTCTGCCGGGCACAGTCCGCTTCCAGTTCCCGGATCCGTCGCTCCTGCGCTTTCAGAGCAGACCGGGCCGTTTCCAGTTCCCGGCCCGTCTCAGCGGCAATCTCCACCGGCGGGCAGGTGCCCAGCGTCTGTTCCGCCTGGCGCAGACAGTTCTGCTCAGCGGCAGCACGCTCTGCCTCCAGCGCCGCCGCCCGGCGGCTGCTCTCATGGGCGCTGTCTCCCAGCGATGCCGCCCGGTCCCTGGCCTGCTCCACTGCTTCCTGACTGGGCGGATCACCGGAACACACGGCAAGCGCCGGATGGTGAACAGCACCGCACACCGGGCAGGGGGTTCCCTCCGCCAGGTCTGCCGCCAGAATACCGGCCTGTTCCCGGAGAAAACGGGTCTCCAGCTGTTTCCGGATTTCGTCTGCTGCATCGTACTCCGCCTGGGATTTCAGATACTGCTGCCTGCCCTGCCGGGCCTTCACAATGGCACTCTGCCAGGTGTGATGCAGCCGGTCCAGTTCCTCCAGTGCCCGGATACGCCGGTCCGCAAAATCATAGGCAGCGGTGGCCTTTTCCAGATCCACCGGTGCCTGCACCAGCCCGGCCAGTTCCCCGGCAATTTTCTTCTGCCGTTCCTCAAGTTTTCCGACAGCAGTCTCCAGTGCGGTCAGCTCCGCCATATTCTGTTCAAAAACCGCCTGGATCTGCTCCGCCGCCTTCACCGCAGAGTCCAGTGCGTCATATGCGGGAAGGGCGTCCTGCCGGCGGAGGATATCCCGGTAAAGCGCTTCCAACGCCGGGGCGTTGGCCGATTGGGCCGCGTGGGCGGCTTCCAGTCCGTCCTGCCGCTGCCGGAGCATTTCCAACTGCTGCCTGGCAGCTTCCCGTTGCCGTTCCTGCTCCGCCTGCTGCCGGGCACTTCCGATTCTCTGGTTCAGCCTGCCCAGTTCCCCGGACAGACTGTCCGCCAGGACGGTTTGTTTCTCCGCCAGTCTCCGGTCCAGTTCCATGCCTGCCCGGCACAACTGGGCCAGCCGGTCTGTCTGATAAAAATCTCCCTCCTGCCGCAGTGCGGAAAATTCCTCCGCCTCCGCGGCATCCTCCGGGATCGTCAGCTGCCGGGCATACTGAAGCACACTGCTGACTCCCTCATCGTAGGATGTTTTCAGGCTGTTTTTCTCCTCCCGGAGAAGATTCTGCACCCGGAGATATTTGTCTGTATTGAAAATCTTCCGGAAGATCTCCCGGCGCTCATTGGTGTTGGCGTGGAGCAGCCTCAGAAAGTCCCCCTGGGCAATCATAACGATCTGGGAAAACTGATTCCGGTCGATGCCCAGCAGCGTTTCCACCGCCGCTGTCACCTGCCGGATGCCGGTCACAACCCGGCCGTCCGGAAAGCACATTTCCGCTTCGCCGGGCACTTTCACCCGTTTGGCCGGATCCCGCTTGCCCGGGCGCTCATAGTCCGGACGCCGGCGGATGCGGTAGGTCTCTCCCCGGAACAGGAATTCCAGTTCCACAAAGGTCTCCGTATCCGGAGCGGCAAAGTCGCTTCGCATGGAGGAGACTTCCCGGCTTTTCCCGCTGGCCTCCCCATATAATGCATAGATAATGCCGTCAAAAATGGTGGTTTTTCCTGCGCCGGTATCCCCGGTGATCAGGAACAGACCGTGGTCTGCCAGTTCCGAGAACGGCACCTCCACCCGCCCCGCATAGGGGCCGAAAGCGCTCATGGTCAGATGAACCGGTTTCACAGGGCATCCACCTCCTCAAAGAGCCGCCGCATATGCTCCAGCCTGTCGCCGGACAATGCTTCATGATTCTGCAGCTCATAGAATTCTGCAAACCGTTCCAGATCTGTCATCTGCCGGGCCGGATCCATGGATGAACTCCGGGCAGAACGGGAGCGGCCGGTATCGAAATCCAGTTTCATCAGATTGGGATACACGCTGCGCACCCGGGCAGCGGCATCCATGACACCCTCATCTGTTAATGTCACATGGAGATAGTCTTCCGTGTCCCCCTGTGCCGTCACTTCCGGGGAAAGCAGCTGATCGATGGGCCCCCGGATCTCCCGCATCTCATGGATGGGCGTGAGGGGAAGCAGTTCCATGGTGAGGCTGCCTTTTTCCTCCAGCGTCAGCAGCACGGCAGATTTCTCCTGCCGGACCTCGGAAAAGGAATATTTCAGAGGAGAGCCGCTGTACCGGATGGTCTCCCGGCCGATGGACTGGGCACCGTGAAGATGGCCCAGCGCTACATAGTCAAAGGCATCGAACACATCCGCGTTCACGCTGTCCACGCCGCCAACAGAGACGATCTCCGACTCGCAGCGCTCCGGCTGGATCTCCCCGGCCACCACGAACTGGTGAGCCACCAGTACATTCCGGGCGCCTGGGTCCACCTGTGCATGGGACAGGACACACCGGATGGCATCGTCATAGCTTTCGATGGTCTCCTCCGGGAAAAAGGGGCGCACCATGGCGGGTTTCAGAAAAGGCAGCAGCCACAACTGTACCTCACCCCAGGCGTCCGTCAGCGTAAAATGGGATACCGTTCCGTCAAACACCCGGGAAAAGTGGATGTTCTGCCGGTCCAGAATGGAGGCCGCAAAGGCCAGCCGTTCCGCGCTGTCATGGTTTCCACTGACGGCATAGACCGGGATTCCCCGGTCTGCCAGTGCGGTGAGAAATGCGTCCAGCACCCGCACCGCCTCGGCAGACGGGGTGGATTTATCATAAATATCACCTGCAATCAGGATGCCGTCCACTCCATGGGTCCCGGCCAGGGTCAGAATCTGATCCAGAATGTGCTTCTGCTCCGAAAGCATGGAGATCTCATTCACCCGCTTCCCGATATGCAGATCACCGATATGCAGCAGTTTCAAATCAGGTCACCTCGCTGGTCCACAGTATATCATTTATTGACGATTTCCGCCACAGAAAAGAGGCAAGAATTCATGAAAAGAGCCTATTGAGTCAGATGATAAGTTGTATTATGATAATACAATGAATTTATGTGTGAAAATGAACGGAAAAGAGCTGTTTCGGGAATGAACAAGACTTATGAAATGGACATGACCTCCGGCCCGCTTTTGAAGAAGATCATTCTGTTCACCATCCCCATCCTGCTGTCCGGTGTGCTGCAACTGCTGTTCAATGCGGCTGATATTGTGGTGGTCGGCCGTTTCGCCGGGGACAACGCCATGGCGGCGGTGGGCTCCACCACATCGCTGATTTCTCTGCTGACCAACCTGTTCATCGGCATTTCCGCCGGTGCCAATGTGGCAGTCGCCAACTTCTACGGTGCCCGGGATGAGGAGGCCGTCAGCGAGACGGTACATACCTCCGTTATTATCAGTCTGGTGGGCGGCACGGGTCTTCTGCTCATCGGCGTCTGTCTGGCCCGGCCCATTCTGGAGCTGATGAAATCTCCGGAAACGGTGCTCCCCCTGTCAACCCTGTATCTGCGGATTTATTTTCTGGGAATGCCGGCCACACTGCTGTTCAACTTCTGCGCCTCCATCCTCCGGGCTACGGGAGACACGAAGCATCCCCTGTATTTCCTGGCACTGGCCGGGGTGCTGAATGTGCTGCTGAACCTGCTGTTTGTCATCGTATTCCGTCTGTCCGTGGCAGGTGTGGCGCTGGCCACGATCCTCTCCCAGCACATCTCCCTGTTTCTGATCCTCCGGCTCATGGTGAAAAGCGACAGCTGTATCCGGCTTTCGTGGAGAAAACTCCGGGTCAGCAAATCCAAACTGGCACGGATTCTCCGGGTGGGTCTCCCTGCCGGGGTCCAGAGTTCCCTGTTCGCGCTGTCCAATGTGACTATCCAGTCCGCAATCAACTCCTTCGGGGAGGTCGTCATGGCGGCCAACACCGCGTCCTCCAACATTGAGGGGTTTGTCTACATTGCCATGAACGCGGTCTATCAGGCGGCCATGAACTTTTCCGGCCAGAACTATGGCGCCGGCCATTATCGGCGGCTTCACAGGGTGCTGTTTGAGTGTCTGGGACTGGTGACCATCGTGGGGATGGTCCTCGGCTGGGGTGCTTACCTGCTGGGGGGGCCTCTGCTGCACATTTATACCACCAGCGACATTGTGGTCACCTACGGACTGCAGCGGATGAAGATCGTCTGCCTTTGCTATTTCATCTGCGGCTGGATGGACACCATCGTGGGCGTCATGCGGGGTATGGGCTATGGAATCATACCGATGATCGTGTCTCTGGTGGGTTCCTGTCTGTTCCGCATCATCTGGGTCTGCACCATTTTCCAGGTTTATCACACGCTTCCCATGCTTTATATCAGCTGGCCGGTCACATGGATTCTCACTTTTTCCATGCATGTGGTCTGCTACTGCGGCATCTGGCACCGGCGCCGGAAGGAATTTCTGGAACGGGAGCAAACCGAGCCGGACGCCTGAACTTTGCATAATCTGAGAGAAAGAGAGACAAAAACTGCCATGAAAAACAGCGAACTGAAAGGAAACCTTCTGCTGATGCTCACTGCGCTGATCTGGGGCTGCGCCTTTGTGGCCCAGAGCGTGAGCATGGATTATATCGGTCCCTTTACCTTCCAGAGCGTCCGCTCCCTGCTGGGTGCCGCCGTGCTGGTGCCGGTGTTTCTGATTCTGGACGCAGGCAAAAAGAAAGCGGGAACCTATCAGGCGCCCACCGGAGAAGAGAAAAAGACCCTGCTCATCGCCGGGATCGTGTGCGGCTGCATCATGACCGTGGCAGCCAATCTCCAGCAGATCGGCATCCAGTATACCTCCGCCGGAAAGGCCGGATTCATCACCGCCATGTACATCCTGATTGTACCGGTTCTGGGTCTGTTCCTGAAGAAAAAAGTACCCGGCCGGATCTGGCTCTGCATCCTCATCGCCGTGGTGGGCCTGTATCTCCTGTCCGTCACGGAAGGCTTCTCCTCCATCAGCAAGGGCGATGTATATGTGCTGCTATGCGCGCTGGCGTTCTCTTTTCACATCATGGCCGTGGATCACTACGCCCCCCTGGTAGACGGCGTGCGCCTGTCCTCCATCCAGTTTCTCATCTGCGGCGTGCTGTCCGGCATCCTGATGTTCCTGTTCGAAGAACCGAACCTGGAAAATATCCTGAATGCAGCAGTGCCCATTCTGTATGCAGGCATCATGTCCTGCGGTGTGGCATACACCCTGCAGATTATCGGACAGAAGTACACCCGTCCTACCATCGCCTCTCTGATCATGAGTCTGGAATCTGTGTTCGCCGTCCTGGCAGGCATTGTGGTCCTGCGGGAGATTCCCACCGCCCGGGAAACCATGGGCTGCGTGCTCATGTTCTTGGCCATTATCATTGCCCAGCTGCCCTCCCGCCGGGAGCAGGCAAAATAATATTCTGCTCTTGACTTTCCGGCAACTGTGTGATAGACTATTTCAGCATCCAAAATGGAAACGCTGGTATAGCTCAGTCGGTAGAGCAGCTGATTCGTAATCAGCAGGTCGTGTGTTCGAGTCACATTACCAGCTCCAGCTTTCAACCGCACCGGTTCCGGTGCGGTTTTTCTATACCGTCAGGAGGAATCAATGCTGCCGAGAACATTCTATCTCAGATCTGTCAACCGGGT
>JALFTG010000163.1 GCA_022779345.1 Oscillospiraceae bacterium
TGGCGCCCCACGAAAAATTTGAAGTGCTTGTCAGCGGCGTGGCTGTCCTGGGCTTGTCCCCGGCGGTCCCCGCCGGGGACGATGTGCATCTGGCTCTGTACCGCTACGCCTCCGCATACACCCGCCCCGGCCCGGCGCTGAGGGACTTTTTCCGGTCCCTGGACCTGCCGGAGGGCACGGCTCTGGACAGGGCCCGGTATCTCGCCCACGCAGTCCATGAGGCGTTCACCTACGCTCCCGGGACCACAGATATCCACACCACTGCCGAACAGGCCATGGCCCGGCGGCAGGGGGTGTGCCAGGACTATGCCCACGCCATGCTGGCCCTGTGCCGGATGGCGGGCATCCCCTGCCGCTATGTGGTGGGCATGCTCATGGGCGAGGGGCAGAGCCACGCCTGGGCAGAGATCGCCGACGGCGGGTACTGGTACGGACTGGACCCCACCAATGACATTCCCGTGGACAGCCAGCACATCAAACTGTCCCACGGCCGGGATTACGGGGACTGCCTGATCAATCAGGGCCTGTTCACCGGCTCCGCCGCCCAGCGGCAGAGCGTGTCGGTGCGGGTGGAGAAACAAGAAGGAGAAGCATTGTGATACAGACGGTTGCATCGGTCAGCCTGCCGGTGGATGAGACGCTGGCCATCAAGAAAAGCCGCTTCTGCCCGCCGGACGGGGGCAACGGGAAGCGCATCTGCATCGTCACCGGCATCCACGGGGACGAGCTGGAAGGACAATATGTGTGCTGGGAGACCGCCCGGCGCATCCGGGAGCACCCGGAACTGCTCCACGGCACCGTGGACATCTACCCGGCCATGAACCCCCTGGGCATCGACTCCATCACCCGGGGCATCCCGGGCTTTGATCTGGACATGAACCGGACCTTCCCCGGCTCGGCGGACGGGTCCATGACGGAATATCTGGCCCAGAAGATCGTGGAGGACCTGCTGGGGGCAGACCTGTGTCTGGACATCCACGCCAGCAACATCTATCTGACGGAGCTGCCCCAGATCCGCATCAATGAACTGCACCGGGACCGCCTGGTCCCCCTGGCAAAGCGGGCCAATGTGGACTTCATCTGGGTCCACGGGGCCAACACCGTGCTGGAATCCACCCTGGCCTACAGCCTGAACAGCCGGGGCGTGCCCACCCTGGTGGTGGAGATGGGCGTGGGGATGCGTCTGACCGTGGAATACGGCCAGCAGCTCACCGACGGCATCTTCACCCTCATGCACGATATGGGCATCTGGTCCGGGGAAGTCCCGGCGCCCCGGGATCCCATTATTTCCGAGGCCCCGGAGGATGTGGCCTATCTGAACTCCCCCTGCTCCGGCATCTTCCTGAAAAAGCGGGAGCACTGTGCCTTCGTCCACGCGGGCGAGGAGATCGGCAGCATCCTGAACCCCTTCCTGGGGGAGGAGACCGCCAGCATTCTGGCCCCGGAGACGGGACTGCTGTTCACCATCCGGGAGTACCCGGTGGTGGATGAGGGGTCCCTGCTGGCCCGGATCATCAAAATGGAGGTGCCGGAGGCATGAGAGAAGAAATCATCTATTCCATCGCCTCCCTGTACCGGGACGACTTCCGCATCCGGGGCTACCGCTTCGGCAGCGGACACAAGAGCCTGTGCATCGTGGGCGGCGTACGGGGCAACGAATACCAGCAGATCTTTACCTGCTCCCAGGTGGTGCAGGCATTGAAGCAGGCGGAGGCCGAGGGCAAGCTGTGCCCGGATCATGAGATTCTGGTCATCCCCACCCTGAACCCCTCCTCCATGAACATCGGCAAGCGCTTCTGGCCCACGGACAACACGGACATCAACCGGATGTTCCCGGGCTATGACCTGGGCGAGACCACCCAGCGCATCGCCGCCGGGGTATTTCAGGAGATCTCCCAGTACGACATGGGCATCCAGTTTGCCTCGTTTTATATGCCCGGACAGTTTTCCGCCCATGTGCGGATGATGAAAACCGGGTTTGAGAATGTGGACAAGGCCCGGCAGTTCGGTCTGCCCTATGTGGTGCTGCGCAATCCCAAGCCCTACGACACCACCACCCTGAACTACAACTGGCAGATCTGGGAGACCGACGCCTACAGTCTGTACACCACCGTCACCACCCGGCTGGACGAGCACAGCGCCGGGGAGATGGTGAAATGCGTACTCCGGTTCATGGCAGCCAACGGCATCATTGACCACCCCCTGGACGCCATTCCCGTGTCCCGGGTGATCCGGGACGAGGAACTGCTGTCCGTCCGGCCCCACAGCTCCGGCCTGCTGCGGCCCTGCACCCGGGTGGACGCCCATGTGTGTAAAGGCGAGGAACTGGCCTGGCTCCAGAACCCCTGCGACGGGGAGCGGCTGGAGACCCTTACCGCCCCCGCCGACGGCACCGTGTTCTTTCTCCACGACGATCCCCTGGTCTACGCCGCCACGGCAGCCATCAAACTGATCCCGGATATCTGAATCGTCTCACAGGCAGGATTTCTCCTGCCTGTTTTTCTTGTGCCGGTCTGTACGGCGTGGTACAATGAAAGCAACAAATCACAGCGGGAGGAATCCTCATGCGTATGGAACTGAAACACGGCGCTCTCCTGGGTGCGGTGGACACCCACGGGGGCGAGCTGGTCTCCCTCCGGGACGGGGCGGGGATGGAATATATCTGGCAGGGCGACCCGGCTTTCTGGGCCGGACGGAATCCCCTGCTGTTCCCCATTGTGGGGAATCTGAAAAACGGACAGGTCGCCTTCGGGGACCGGGTGTGCACCATGAACCGCCACGGTTTCGCCCGGACCAGCGAATTTGCGGTGACCGGACAGACCGATGACCGGGTGGTACTGGAACTGACGGACACCCCGGACACGCTGGAGCGATACCCCTACCCCTTCCGTCTGCGGGTGGAGCACACCCTGACGGACACGGGCTTTTCCACAATGTTTACCGTCACCAACACAGGCACAGTGCCCATGCCCTTCTGCATCGGGGCGCACACCGCTTTCAACTGCCCGCTCCGGGCCGGGGAGCGGTTTGAGGACTATGACATTGTGTTTGACCGCCCCGAACACGCCGGGACGATGCTGCTCACCCCGGACGGCCTGCTCCGGGACGGAGCGACAGAGCCGTTGCTGGAGGGCACGGACCGGTTTCCGCTGGACCGGGCGCTGTTTGCCCGGCTGGACACGGTGATCCTCCAGGACCTGACCTCCGCCGGCGTCAGCCTGCGAAACCGCGTCACGGGCAGCGGCGTCCACATGGACTTCCCGGGCTTCCCCATGATCGCCTTCTGGACGAAATCCGGGGCAGAATCCCCCTTCATTTGTCTGGAACCCTGGCACGGCTGCGCCGCTGCGGTGGGTGAGCGCGGACAGTTCTCGGACAAACCCCATGTGATCACCCTGGCCCCGGGGGAGGAGAAATCCCTCCGCTACACCGTGTCCATCCTGGCCTGAATCTGCCTGCCCATAAAAATTCCCTGAACGGAAATCCGTTCAGGGAATTTTTACATCAGCGGCGCAATGGCCTTCAGCAATACACCCAGGGCTTTGGTAGTCCATTTTTCCCGGCGGACCGACTCATAGGTCACTTCCCGGCATTTCGCCAGCGTGTCCTGAAAATCCGTCTCAATGTCCGGCAGGCAGTCTGCACCGTGCAGATACGCCGCGCACTCAAAATGGTGATACAGGCTCCGGTAGTCCATGTTGATGGTACCTACCACCGCCTCCCGGCCGTCTGCGGCAAAGACCTTGGCATGGACGAAGCCGGGGGTGTACTCATAGATATGCACACCGGAATCCAGCAGACTCCGGTAGTGGCCTTTGGCCAGGGCATAGGCCATGGGCTTGTCCGGGATGCCCGGCAGGATCAGCGTCACCTCCACGCCCCGCTCCGCGGCGAATTTCAGTGCCGTTTCCAGTTCCCCGTCCAGAATCAGATAGGGGGTCATGATATGCACATATTTCTGCGCCCGGTTCAGGATGTCAATATACACCATCTCCCCCACCTTATCCCGGTCCAGGGGGCAGTCTCCGTAAGGAATCACAAAGCCCGCCGTCCGCTCCGGCACCGTGACCGGTACCGTCAGATAGGGCTGAAAATCCTCCGTCTCCCGCTCCCGGACGCTCCACATCTGCAGGAACATGAGGGTGAAGCTCTGCACCGCCTTGCCCCGGACCATGACGGCCGTGTCCTTCCAGTGGCCGAACCGTTCTTTCCGGTTGATGTACTCATCCGCCAGATTCACCCCGCCGGTAAACGCCACCTGCCCGTCAATGACCATGATTTTCCGGTGGTCCCGGTAATTGTAATGGGTGGACAGGAAGGGCGTCACAGGGGAAAAGGCCTTGCACCGGATGCCCAGGGCCTCCAGCCGCTTCGGATAATCCCGGGGCAGCAGGGACAGCTCGCAGAAGCCGTCATACATCAGGCGCACTTCCACGCCTGCTTTCGCCTTCCGGGCCAGAATCTCCAGCACCTGCCCCCACATCTCGCCCTCATCCACAATGAAGTATTCCATAAAGATGAAGTGCTGTGCCTGCTCCAGCTGCCGGAGCATCTCTTCCCACATATCCTCCCCCAGGGGAAAATAGGCGGAATCCGTGCCGTCATACACCGGACAGCCCCCGGTGTTCATGAGATACCGGGCCAGGGCGCCGGCACCGGGGTCCGCCTCCGTCAGGCGCTCCGCCGTCTCCGGGTCCTGGGTGAGGTTCTCCCGGGTGGCGGTCAGAATATTGTCCACCCGGTCTCTCAGCGCCCGGTGCCCCAGATTGCTCTGGGTATACCAGAACAGCAGTACCCCCACAATGGGCATCAGCATAAACACGATCAGCCAGGTGACCTTCACCGACGGGTCCATCCGGTTGTTCAGCAGATACAGGACCATCACTCCGCCCAGCACAAGGACCAAAGCATAAAACCAGGGGAGGTATTCCCCAAACTTATAAAATGCCACGCCCACCAGCAGCACCTGGAGCACCAGCAGGAGCAGGATCAGACCGATCCGGCTGAACACGATATGCAGCAGTCCTTTATGGCCTTTTTTCAGGAGGGTGATTCCCTTGTGTTCTTCGTTGTTCATATCCATCCCCTCGCTTTGAGTCGATTATAGTCCGATTTTTCTCTGCCGTCAAATCCTCTACCGGCCGTACCGTTCCCGGTAGGCGCCCCAGACGCACACTTCCGGAGCCCCTGTGCCGTCATACAGGAAAAATTTCAATTCACCTTGCGTTTCTGCAAGTTGTTTTGAAAAGTTTTCTGTTTTTTAACATCCTACAAAATTTATTTCAGTTTCAGATTCTTTTTTGTAGAATCGACAAATTGACAAAACGGACGATTGTCTGTATCATAGACACAACACAAGGGTGTGGGACGACTTTTTGTCGCCGCGCCCCTGTGTTTTTTTATTTGTTCCGATTGAAGGAGGATCTGTTATGAAAAAGAAGAAACTGCTGAGTCTCCTGCTCGCCGCGAGCATGACGCTCTCCCTGGCCGCCTGCGGCGGTTCCTCTGACAAGGAGGAGGCTTCCGGCAATGACACCGTTGTGGAAGAAGGCGGCGGCACCATTACCCTGGGCATGATCGGCCCCCTGACCGGCAGCCTGGCCGTCTACGGCACCCACATTGAAAAGGGCGTCAAGCTGGCCATTGAGGAGATCAACGCCGCCGGCGGCGTCACCCTCTCCGACGGCACCTATCAGATGGCCGTGGAGACCAAGGATGACCAGGGCGACTCCACCGAGTGCGTCAACGCCATCAACGCCCTGATCTCTGACGGCGTCGGCCTGGTGGTGGGCTCCGCCACCTCCGGCTGCACCTCCGCCATCACCTCCATTGCCAACTCCGAGGGCGTGGTCCTGATCACCCCGTCCGGCACTGCTGACTCCCTGACCACCACCATGGACTATGTGTTCCGTACCTGTTTCCGGGACTCCTTCCAGGGTGAGCTGGCCGCCCAGTACGCACTGGATGAGGGCTACACCAAGGTGGGCATCGTTTACTGCTCCGCCGATACTTACTCCGCCGGTCTGCGGGATGCCTTCGTGGCCGCCTGCGGCAAGCTGGGTCTGGAGATCGTGGCCGAAGAATCCGTCGCCACCATGACCGAGGTGGACTACACCAACCAGTTCAACAAGATGGTCTCCTCCGGCGCCGAACTGGTGTTCACCCCCTTCTACTACGATGTCATGGGCCCGTACCTGGTGCCCCAGGCCCGCAGCGCAGGCTTCACCGGTGTCCTGCTGGGTGCTGACGGCGTGGACAACACCGAGACCACCATTCCCGCCGGTGCGGACCTGTCCGTCTACAACGATGTGATGTTCGTCAACCACTACGCCACCGAGCTGGCCACCAGCGATGTGTCCGCCAACTTTGTCGCCAGCTACCAGGCCAAGTACGGCGAGACCCCCAACAACTTCGACGCACTGGCCTATGACGCCGTGTATGTCTACAAGGCCGCCATGGAAGCCTGCGGCTCCGCTGACGCCGAGAGCGTCCAGGCCGCCCTGGCCGACACCAGTGTCGTCTACGACAGTACCTGCGGTACCTTCTCCTTTGACGACACCGGTACTCCCATCAAAAACGGCGTTCTGATGGGCTACACCTATACAGAAGGCGATGACGCCGTCTCCAAAGTGGCGATTGAGTCTCTGAGCCTGAGCTGAGAATCTTCCGCCAAACACCCTCAGGGGAGGCGCAAAGCCTCCCCTGTTTGATTTTAGAAAATGAAGAGGGGAACCCCTTATGATCACATTCATTCAGTTCCTGATCACAGGACTCCGCCTGGGCAGCGTCTATGCCCTGATCGCCCTGGGCTATACCATGGTCTACGGCATCATCAAACTGATCAACTTCGCCCATGGCGACTTCATCATGGTGGGCGGCTACACCCTGTTTTTCACCATCCCCATCCTGATGAACATGGGCGTCCCCGGCTGGCTGGCCGTCCTGCCCGCCATCCTCATCTGTGCCTGCGTGGGCATGCTGGTGGAGCTGCTGGCCTACCGGCCCGTGCGGAAAACGGGCAATAACCTGACCTGCCTGATCACCGCCATCGCCATGAGCTTCGTGCTGGAGAACCTGGCGCAGGCCATCCCGGCCATCGGTCCGGACCCGAAAGTGCCCTACACCCTGTTCTCCAAAACCTATTCCATCGCCGGCGTGGCCGTCAGCCAGGCCACCATCATCACCATTCTGGTGTCCGCCGCCATCATGGTGGCCCTGTACCTGTTCACCCAGAAGGCCCGGATCGGCTGCGCCATGCGGTGCGTGTCCGAGGACAAGGAGGCCGCCACCCTCATGGGCATCAATGTGAACCACACCATCCTCATCACCTTCGGCATCGGCGCGGGCCTGGCGGCCGTGGCAGCGCTGATGTACATCGCCCAGTATCCCAAGGTCTACACCACCATGGGCGCCACCCTGGGCATCTACGCCTTCGTGGCCGCCGTGCTGGGCGGCATCGGCTCCCTGCCCGGCGCCATGCTGGGCGGTCTCATGATCGGCATCGTCCAGTCCGCCGCCAACACCTATATCAGCTCCTCCATGTCCGACACCTTTGTGTATCTGATCCTGATCGTGGTGCTGATGCTCCGGCCCGCAGGCATCCTCGGAAAGAATGTAGGTGAGAAAGTATGAAACACACACAGACCAAAAAGCGCTATCTGATCAACTTCCTGGCGCTCATCGTGGTATTCGCCGTGATCACCCTCATGGGTCAGCTGGGCGGCGGCACCATGAAACTGAAGATCGCCCCCTCCATCTGGCAGTGCAGCTATCTGATCATCATGGCCGCCTCCCTGAACCTGGTGCTGGGCTATCTGGGCCAGCTGTCCCTGGGGCACTGCGGCTTCATGGCCGTGGGCGCCTACGCCGCCGCCCTGATCTCCCTGGCCTTCCAGCGGGCGGGGTTCTATACGGATAAGGCCGGTCCCGCCTTTCTGCTGGTGCTGCTGATCAGCATCATCGTGGCCGGCATCGCCGCGGCCCTGCTGGGCCTTCTGGTGGGCATCCCCGCCCTCCGGCTGAAAGGCGACTATCTGGCCATCATCACCCTGGGCTTCGGCATGATCATCGTGAATGTGATCAACAACCTGCCCTTCTGCGGCCAGCAGGGCCTGAGCCAGGGCAGTGCCTCCTCCGCCTTGTACGCCAACGGGCTGGGCTTCTCCAATGACCAGAAGATGCAGTACCTGTGGCTGGCAGCGCTGGTGGTGATTCTGTGCATGACGGTGATGTTCATGTTCGTCCGGTCCAAGTACGGCCGGGCCATCCGGGCCATCCGGGACAACGAGATCGCCGCTGCCGCCTCGGGCATCAATGTGAGCTACTACAAGGTGCTGACCTTCACCATTTCCGCCTTCTTCGCGGGCATCACCGGCGCCCTGTACGCCTGCTGCAACGCGGCCCTGGCCACCTCCTCCTTCGCCTTCACCAACGGCTCCATTCTCAACAGCGTGTTCATCGTGGTCATGGTGGTGGTGGGCGGCATGGGGTCCCTCACCGGCTCCGTCATTGCAGCCGTGGTGCTGTTTCTGCTGAACTATACCATCAAAAACGGTGCCTGGGTGACCGCCCTGCCCTCCCTGCTCCAGAATGTGTTCACCTATCCCATGCTGGTGTATTCCATCGCCCTGATCATTGTCATCATGTTCCGGCCGAAAGGCATCATGGGCAGCCGGGAATTTGCCCTGTGCGACATTCCCAGATGGCCCGGCTGGATCCGGGGGTATTTCACATCCAGAGCGGCCAACAAAGCCGCAAAAAAGGAGGCGAAGGTCCATGAGTGAGGAAAGAATGCCCATCCTGGAGACCATGCATCTGGGTATCTCCTTCGGCGGCCTGCACGCGGTGCAGGACTTCAATCTGAAACTGTATCCCGGCGAGCTGGTGGGTCTGATCGGCCCCAACGGTGCCGGCAAGACTACGGTATTCAACCTGCTCACCGGCGTATATGAGCCCACCGAGGGCACCGTCGTACTGGACGGCGTGCCCCTGAACGGGAAAAAGACCTATCAGTTCGTGGAGGCGGGCATCGCCCGGACTTTCCAGAACATCCGTCTGTTCCACGACATGACGGTCATTGAAAATGTGAAGGTGGCCTGCACCAAGGACATCCGCTACAATCTGGTGGATTCCATTTTCCGCACGAAGAAATACTGGCAGGCGGAGCAGGAGGCCACCGATCACGCCATGGAACTGCTGGAGATCTGCGGTCTGGCGGACAAGGCGGATGTGGTGTCCGCCAACCTGCCCTACGGTCAGCAGCGGAAACTGGAGATCGCCCGGGCCCTGGCCACCAACATGAAAGTCCTGCTGCTGGATGAGCCCGCCGCAGGCATGAACCCCACGGAAACCGCCGAGCTGCTGGAAGTCATCAACACCATCCGGGACCGGTTCGGCGTGGCCATTCTGCTCATTGAGCACGATATGTCCCTGGTCATGAATGTGTGCGAGCGCATCCAGGTCATCGACTACGGCCAGACCATCGCCTGCGGCCTGCCGGATGAGATCGCCAACAATCCCCGGGTCATCGCCGCCTACCTGGGCGAATAAAGGAGGGAACACCATGCTGGAAGTGAAAGATTTAAATGTATTTTACGGCGCCATCCACGCGCTGAAGGGCATTTCCCTGACAGTGGGGGACGGCGAGCTGGTGTCCCTGATCGGCGCCAACGGCGCGGGCAAGACCACCACCCTGCACACCATCTCCGGTCTGCTCACCGCCGCCTCCGGCTCCGTCACCCTGGACGGCACGGACCTGCAGAAGGTCCCAGCCAACACCATCATCAATCTGGGTCTGGCCCATGTGCCGGAAGGGCGCCATGTGTTCGCCCGGATGACCGTGGAAGAGAACCTGCGGATGGGGGCCTACACCATCCGGGATCAGAAGAAGATCGCGGAAAATATGGAAAAGGTGTTCGCCCACTTCCCCCGGATGAAGGAGCGCCGTCGCCAGCTGGCAGGCACTCTGTCCGGCGGCGAACAGCAGATGCTGGCCACCGGCCGGGCATTGATGACCGACCCGAAGATCGTGCTCATGGATGAACCGTCCATGGGTCTGAGTCCCATTCTGGTGAAGGAGATCTTC
>JALFTG010000168.1 GCA_022779345.1 Oscillospiraceae bacterium
CGTCGCGGTGGACGCCGTGTCCTCCGCCACCAAAGCCAAGACCCGCACCGGTTCTCTGGTAGGCGGCTCCTATCATGAAAATTCCGACGGCAGTGACATCTCCGGCGTGATCTTCCCGGGGGTTATGAAAAACGATGTGGAACTTTCCGACTTTACAAAGGTAACAGACGATACTTCCGTCACCATCACCGTCACCAACCGGGGCCAGACCTCCACGACCACTTACTCCGGCAAGGACGCCCTGTTTGAGAGCGCCAGCTATTCCTACTATGAACTGAGCGAAGCCCCCACCTGCTTCAAGGTGGCCACCTTGGAGGACGGCACGCTGTCCTTCGGCCCGGTCCAGGGCGTCACCACGGCCCTCAGCGGCGTGAAGGCGTCTCTCCAAACCGAAAGTTCTTACGGTGATTACCAGATCAATCTCATGGACGGCAGCAACACCCTCTCCGCTGACAGCACCGTTTACGGCGTGATCCTCAGCACCCGGGAGGGCAACGATTACGGCCTGCGCCATCTGGAAAACATCTGGCGGGGCACCGAGCTGGCCTTCTGCACCGGCTTCATCGAAGCCGTTCACGGCAGCCCCACCAGCCCTGCCCACTACGAAGCCATCATGGGCCAGACCATCACCCAAATCACCTATCTGACTGACACCGGCATCTACACCATTGCCACAGAGCTGTATGTGCCCGTGAAGTTCAACGGGACGCTGTCCGTGACGGATGCGGATGTCTCCGCAGGTACAACCGCCGTTTCCACCAACGGTTTTCCCGTGGGGTATGCCGCGAAGATCTCTGTTGCCAACGGCAGCGGCGAAGATGTCACCAATACTCACGGCTTTGCTTTGACAGGCAGTACGCTGACCTGGATGGGCACTCCCGCTATCGGCGCCTACACCCTGACCGTCAGCGATACCGGCGGCGTCTATGCCCCGTACTCCGCCGGCTTTGAACTCCAGACCGCCGCGGTCCCCGCCAGGTACGACGGTACCACCTTCTCCCTGGTCCGGGCCGATGACGCCACGGCTGACCAGCTGGCCGGTTACCTGAGCAGCATCACCGCCGTGAAAGTGAGTGGGACTTCCTACGCTGCCAGCGGCCGGGGTGCGGTGGTCATCATTCTGGAAAACGGCGCCGTAGACCTCTCCGCTGCCCCCTTCGCCGGGATGAAAGCAGGCGACACCTACGAAATCGAAGTCATCGCCACCGGCTACAGCAAGAATCTGACCTTCACCATCGAGATCTCCGCAACCGCATAACCACCGACCCCCGCAAATCCCATGACAGGAATGCCGCCCCGAAGGGACGGTATTCCGTTGTGTCATCAACACAGGAGGACCTATGACTTTTCTCATCTCTCTGGCACTGGCGGCCCTGCTGGTCCGCTTCTGCGCCAAATCCCTGAAAGCCCATCCCATCCCGTATTACCTGGGCGCCACGGCCCTTGCGGCGGCGGTGGTGCTCTGCACAGTGCATGGTGTGCGCTTCCCGGGCTGGTTCAACACCTGGGTCTGGCCCATCTTCTCCCACGGCGCCCTGTCCACGGCCCTGTTCGTGCTGGTCATGTGGACCGGCGCCCTGCCCAATGGCTCCGGACTCATCAAGACCCTGATGCCCATCCGGGGCGAGCTGTCCATCCTCGCCTCCATCCTGACCCTGGGGCACAACCTGTCCTTCGGCCGGACCTATTTCCGTCTGCTGTTCACCCAGCCCGGGCGGCTCCCGGCAAACCAGGTGTGCGCGGCAGTGTGCTCCCTGACCATGCTGTGCATCATGCTGCCCCTGTTCATCACCTCCTTCAAGAAGGTGCGGCGGAAGATGAAGCCCGGAAACTGGAAGAAGCTCCAGCGCCTGGCCTACGGGTTTTACACCCTGCTGTATGTCCATGTAATGCTGCTGATACTGCCCTATGCCCTGAAAGGGAAGGGGGCGTATCTGCTGAATGTGCTGGTCTACAGCTGTGTGTTCCTGAGCTATGCCCTGTGCCGGGTGCTGAAGCACAGGGCAGTGAAAAACAGGGACGCCTCCCGCCTGGTTTTGGGACAGAAAAAAGCGGCGGCAGGGGCGATTGCGGTCTCCCTGTGTCTGACGCTGGTGCTCACGGCCTGCGGCGGCGGGGCGCAGGAGCCAACCGCTTCCGAAGTACCGGAGGAGCAGACGGTCCAGGCTATTCAGGACACCACTCCCGCGCCTGCGGATGACCGGACCGTGACGGACGCTGCTCCGGCGCCGGACGCGGAGCCTGCCCCGGAAACGGAAACCCCGGAGTAGCCCACGCCCACCCCGGCCCAGGAGACTGCTGCGCCCGCCCAGCCGGAGGAGATCCCCGCCCCGACCCCGGAGGCCACACCCACACCCACGCCAGAACTGGTCCGGGTGTATCAGAACGGCACCTTCAGCGGCTTTGGGGAGGGCTTCTCCGGCCCCATCACCGTCAGCGTCACCATTCAGGACGATGTGATCACCGGCATCTCCGTGGTTTCCTCGTCGGACGATGACGCCTTCCTGTCCGAGGCCAAGGGCGTCATCAGCCGGATGCTGTCCGCCCAGTCCGCCAATGTGGACACGGTCAGCGGCGCCACCTATTCCTCCCAGGGCATCATCGCCGGG
>JALFTG010000172.1 GCA_022779345.1 Oscillospiraceae bacterium
CCGGCGGAAAAAATTCGATATGATTGAGGAAAACGCCATGAATAAGGAACAACGGAAAGAATATGCCCGCCTGATCGCACAGGTGGGAGCCAATGTCCAGCCGGGGCAGGAGGTCATCCTGTACGCCGGGCTGGATCAGCCGGAATTCGTCACGGAGGTGGCCGCCGCCTGCTATGACGCCGGGGCGAAAAAAGTGCGTGTGGAGTGGAGCTACGATCCCCTCCAGGTGCTCCAGGCCCAGCGGCAGGATCAGACCGTGCTGGAGACGGTAGAGGACTGGGAAAAGGCGAAACTCCAGCATATGGTGGACACCCTGCCCTGCCGGATTGTGCTGGAGTCCTCGGACCCGGACGGCCTGCGGGAGGTGCCCCAGCCCAAATACACCCAGGCCATGACTGCCCGCACCCGGGTGACAAAACCCTACCGGGACGCCATCGACAACCGGCACCAGTGGTGCATCGCCGCCGTGCCCGGCGTGGCCTGGGCGGAAAAGGTGTTCCCGGACCTGAAGGGCGAGGCCGCAGTGGAAAAGCTGTGGGAGGCCATTTTGTTCACCTCCCGGGCGGAGACCGACCCGGTGGCCGCCTGGCAGGCCCATGACCGGGATCTGAAAGCCCGGTGCGCTGTGCTCAACGGCAAGAATCTGTGCGCTCTGCACTATCAGGCGTCCAACGGCACAGACCTGCGGGTGGGCCTGATCCCGGAAGCGGATTTCCTGGGCGGCAGCGAGGCCACATTGTCCGGCACGGTGTTCCAGCCCAACATCCCCTCGGAAGAGGTGTTCACCACCCCGAAGCGGGGCGAGGCGGAGGGACTGGTGGTGTCCACGAAGCCCCTGTCCTTCCAGGGCCAGCTGATCGAGAATTTCTCCCTGCGCTTTGAAAACGGCCGGGTGACGGAAGTCCGGGCGGAGAAGAATCAGGCATTGCTGGAGCAGATGATCGCCATGGACGAGGGGGCGGCTTACCTGGGCGAGTGCGCCTTTGTGCCGAAAGACTCCCCCATCAGCGAGAGCGGGATTTTGTTCTACAACACCCTGTTTGACGAGAACGCCGCCTGCCATCTGGCCCTGGGCATGGGCTTTGACAACTGCATCCGGGATTATGAGAAGTACACGAAGGACCAGCGCATGGCCCTGGGGGTGAACGATTCCCTGATCCATGTGGACTTCATGATCGGCTGTGACGACCTGTCCATCACCGGCGAGACGGCGGACGGGGAGGAATTCCCCATTTTCCGGAACGGTACCTGGGCGTTTTAAACGAATCAGGAATTAGAAATCAGGAATTTTCCGGAAAAACAAAGCCGGTGGGATGTGACACACATCCCACCGGCTTTTGACTGCCAATTTCTAATTGTTTACAGTTCTTCCATGGTCAGATTCTGGACCCATCGGCCGCTTTTCACCATGGCGAAGCCGATGACGCTTTTCAGCAGTTCCGGGGTCTGGCAGACGGCGTACAGGGTGAGCATGGGCAGGGCGGTGTACCGGGACAGGGTCCAGGCCAGGGGGATGTTCACCAGCCAGGTGAACAGGCTGTCAAAGGCCAGGGTAATGAGCGTCTTGCCCCCGCACCGGAGGGTGAAGTAGCAGGCGTGGGTGAAGGTGATCACCGGCAGGCACACAGCCATGACGATGAGCATCTGCGCCGCCAGCTCCCGGACCTGCTGGGTGGTATTGTACAGCCGGGGGAACAGGGAAGAGCAGGCGATGAGCAGTCCGCCGAACACCACCGAAACCGCCACGGCAAAGGCAATGAGCTTCCAGGCGTAGTCCCGGGCCTTGTCCAGCTCTCCGGCGCCCAGCTTCTGCCCGGCGATGATGCCCACGGAGTTGCCCAGGGCAAAGGCCACGATGGTGAACAGGTCCCACACGGTCATGCAGATCTGGAAGGCCGCCACAGCGGACAGACCCCGGGTGGAATAGCACTGGGCCATGAAGGCCATGCCGCCGGACCAGAACAGCTCGTTGAACAGCAGGGGCAGGCCCTTGACGGTGATCTGCCGGACCAGCACGCCGGGAATCCGCAGGCTCTTCCAGGCCCCCAGAATGAAGGGGTACTGCCCCGCGTGCC
The DNA here is from genome assembly GCA_022779345.1 of Oscillospiraceae bacterium. GTDB lineage: Bacteria > Bacillota > Clostridia > Oscillospirales > Oscillospiraceae > HGM13010. The sequence continues at coordinate 2,076 of JALFTG010000172.1, forward strand.
GCCGGGTCCAGACAATGAGAATGGCGCATTCCGTCACCCGGGCCATGAGCGTGGCGATGGCCGCGCCCCGGACGCCCAGTTCCGGGAAGCCGCATTTGCCGAAGATCAGCAGGTAATTGAAAGTCAGGTTGACGAAGATGGCCGCAACCCCCGCCATCATGGGGGCCACGGTCTGGCCGCAGTTTCGCAGGGTGTCGCTGTAGCACTGGGTGAGCACAAAGGGGAACACCGTCAGCGTCATGATCCGCAGGTACGACAGCGCCTCCGCCCGGCACAGGCCGATGTCCCCGGCACTGTCGGCGTGGAGATACAGCTCCACCAGTTTGTCCCCGGCAAAGGTGAACAGCGCCGCGGAGAGCACCGCCAGCGCCGCCGTGACGATCAGCTTGAAGCGGAAGGTGTACCGCACGCCGTCCTGATCCCCCCGGCCGAAATACTGGGCCGTGAAGATGCCGGCGCCGGACACGCCGCCGAAAATGGTCAGCTGGAACACGAACATCAGCTGGTTGACGATGGACACGCCGGTCATGGCCTCGGTGCTCAGCCGGCCCACCATCAGGTTATCCAGCAGGTTCACGAAGCTGGTGATGCCGTTCTGGATCATCAGCGGCAGGGCGATCACCAGCGCCATCTTATAAAATTCTCTGGTACCGATCAGCTTTTTCATCCTGCACCTCTTTATGCATTCTCGTATAAAGGGGAGTATAGCATACTCCGTACCCGAAAGCAAGGCTGCCGGGGCCGTGAACGGGAGCAAATTGACAAAATCTTCACAAATAGGGAGAAATGGGATAGACAAACGGCAGTGGAGATGGTAAGGTATACAGAAGGGGAGCGGCAGAAACTCCCGTAAAACTGTGAAAAAAGCGGTCACGAGCTGCGGCCGGACGCTTGAAAAGAAAGGAAGTCTGACCATGTCCAAGCAATTTACCGATTACTACGGCGTTCACATGAAGTTTGACGAATTCCCCAAATTCGGCATCCTGTCCAGCGTGAAAGCGGTCACCACCGGAACCAACATCGCCGGTCCCTTTGCCGGCAGTCTCATGTCCGAAATGGGCGCGCAGGTCATCCAGATCGAGCATCCCCTGTACCCCTGCGGCACCCGGGGCACCTATGCCTATGCCCAGGACCACCGCAACGGGTTCTCCGTGGCGCTGGACACCCACAGCAAGCGGGGCATGGAGGTGTTCAAGAAGATCCTGGCCTGGGCGGATGTGTGGGTGGAATCCGGCCGCCCCGGCACCTATGCCCGGCTGGGCCTGACCGATGAATATATCTGGGAGAACATCAATCCCAAACTGGCCATCGTCCATGTCTCCGGCTACGGCCAGTACGGCCCGGACAAGGACAAGGCCGCCTATGATGTGTCCGGCCAGGCCATGGGCGGCTATATGTATATGAACGGCTCCAGCCCCACCGCCGCACCTTTGAAGGTGAATCCCTACCTGTCCGACTATGCCACCGCCCTGAACGCCTGCATCTGTGCATTGTCCCTGGTGATCCATGCCCGGGACAGCGGCGAGGGCGACAGCGCGGACATCTCCCAGTACGAGACCATGTTCCGTCTGCTGGGCGGTTATCCCGCGGACTGGTTCAACAGGGGCTATCCCAAGGCCGGCGAGCCTGTCCGGTGGCGTACCGGCAATGTGAGCGACCAGGCGGCCGGCTTCTCCTTCTATGACTGCAAGGACGGCGGCACCATCTTCATCGGCTGCGTGGGCGCCGGCAATGTGAAGCGGGGCTTCCCCCTGTTCGGCCTGCCCCTGCCCGGCACCACCGATCCGGATATCTATGAGAACTTCAGCGGCTGTCTGATCACCCTGCCTGTGGGCCAGCGCATTGAGGCCGCCATCAAGAAATTCTGCTCCGAGCGCACCGTGGACGAGGTGGAGGCCGAGCTGAATGCCCACGGCATCCCCAACCAGAAGGCCTACGGCCCCGAGGACATCCTGAAGGACGCCCAGTACGCCGCCCGGGAGGACATCATCACCTGGACCGACGGCGTGTACGGCGAGATGAAGGGCATCGGCCTGGTCAACAAGTTCAAGCGCAATCCCTGCAAGCTGGTGGCGCCCGCCCCCACCCTGGGTGAGCACAACCTGGAGGTATTCCGGACCCTGGGCGTGGATGATGCCATGGTGGACGAGATGTATGAGGCCGGCGAGTTCGCGTGCATGGACCCGAAGGAGACCGCCGAGCGCTGGCGCCTGAAGGAGTGGCAGTTCTTCTGGCGTCCCGACCAGGCGGAGAAACTGGGCCTGTAAAAAAACAGAGCCGTCCCACGGCCGGCAGCGCCTGTCTCGGTTTTTCTTGACTGCGCAGAACAGACCCGGTATAATCAGACAGAGAAAACAAGGGCGATACCGCACTTCAGATACAGGAGGCTTCCCTCAATGAGCGAACAGAAAGAGTTTACTTACAAAAACGCGGGCATCAACATCAACGACACCGACGCCATCAAGGAGAGCATGGGCGAGCTGATCAAAACCGACGACTCCCGGGTGCTCAACGGCCTGGGACCCTTTGCGTCCCTGTATGACATCAGCTTCCCGGAAATCCGCGAGCCCGTTCTGGTGCTCAAGGCGGAGGAGCCCGGCTCCAAGCAGAAGCTGGCCGCCGAGTACGGCTACACCGAGTCCGTCTGCCACGACATGATCAACCATCTGGTGAACGACACCGTGGTCATGGGCGCCACGCCCCTGGCGGTGCTGGATGTGATCGTCACCGGCGCTGTGGACGGCGACACCCTGACCCTGCTGGTCAAGGGCATGCGGGACGCCTGCCGGGAGAACGAGTGCGCCCTGGTGGGCGGCGAGACCTCCATCCAGCCCCAGGTGCTGGATGCCAACACCTATGTGCTCACCTCCTCCATGGCGGGTATCGTGGAGAAGAGCCGCATCATTGACGGCAGCAAGATCGAGATCGGCGACGCGGTCCTGGCTGTGGCCTCCAACGGCCTGCACACCAACGGCTATACCCTGGTGCGGATGCTCATGGACTCCTACCCTGAGATCAAAGACACCGTGGTGTCTGACGGGGAGACCTTCCTCCAGCAGATCATGCGGCCTCACACCCCATACTACAAGGCCATCAAGGGCCTGCTGGGCACGGATATGATCCACGGCATGGCCCACATCACCGGCGGCGGCATCGAGGGCAACCTGTGCCGCATCATCCCCGAGGGCATGAAGGCGGAGATCGATCTGAGCAAAATCCGGATGCTGCCCCTGTTCAAGTTCATCCGGGCCA
>JALFTG010000006.1 GCA_022779345.1 Oscillospiraceae bacterium
CGGTCATCCAATCACACGGTTCTGATCCTCATATAAGGCGGACAGCCTCTGTATCCTGCGCTTCATTTCCTCCCGGACATGCCGGGGCTCCAGACACTCGCATTGATCCCCGAAGCTGAGGAGCATATCGTAGTAATAGTCTCTTTCGATAAAGGGAAAACGCACAATGTAATGTTCATCGCCGTCCGGCGTCACACGGTCATAAGTGCACAATTCCAGCACTCTGTCCAATACGGATTGATGAATGCGGAGTTTGATTTCTGTCTGCATTGTTTCCAGGATTTCCCCGAAGTCCAGAACCGGTTCCGGGTAATCCCGCGGAACGAAGGTTTCCTGCTTCATCTCCAGGCCTGACATCCGGGACAGCCGGAACAGGCGATAATCATTCCGGAGACGGCAGTACCCCTGAACATACCAATGATTGCTTTTCAGGACAAGCTGACAGGGTTCAACCGTCCGCTCAGTCCGGCTGCCGTGCCCGTCCATGTATGCAAAAGAGAGCAGTTTATGCTCCTGCAGTGCGGTTTTGACCGTCTCAAGACAGGACTGGATATGCCCGCTGCCCATCCATGGGGTCAGGTCGATCCGGACCTGACTGGCTTTCAGCTCAATGGTTCCGGACTGCTCCGCCGGAATGATGCTCCTGACCTTTGCCAGGGCGTTTACCAGTTCGTCACACCGGATCATGCCTGAAAGATTGGAGAGCCCCATCAGCAGGGCCGACAAGTCATCTGCGGAAAAGACCTTCTGATCGACCTTGTATCCCGGCATGATCTCAAACCCGCCGCCCACTCCGGATATGGAGCGGACAGGAATCCCCGCCATGCTGATGGCTTCCATGTCACGGTATATCGTGCGGGGGGAGACTTCGAACAGGTCGGCCAGTTCCTGCGCGCCAACCCGCTTTTTCTCGAGAAGGATCATAATGATGCTGACAAGCCTGTCTGCTTTCATGGGCATCCGCCTTTCCTGATTCCTCCTGACTATTATGAATTGTTGCCATACTGTTGTCAACAATCAGATGGTACAATGAAAGCATCAATCAAAAGACCATGAAATGGAGGACATTATGTATCATATTTATGTCTATGTTTTTGACACTCTGGCAGACTGGGAACTGGGATATGTGACGGCGGAACTGCATTCCGGGCGCTATTTCAAAAAGGACGCGCCGGCTGTATCGCTCACAACGGTTGGTATCACAAAAGAACCGGTCAGAACCATGGGGGGTCTGCGGGTTATCCCCGACTGCGTTGTTGACGATGTTGCGGTGGATGAAACGAGCGTACTGCTGCTGCCGGGCGGGACTGACTGGGATGACCCGAAACATGGCGGGATCATCCGGAAAGCCGGTGAACTGCTGTCCGCCGGCGCCGCTGTGTGCGCGATCTGCGGCGCTACGGCTGCGCTGGCCAATGCCGGCCTGCTGGACCGGCGCCCGCATACAAGCAACGGAGCGGGTTTTCTGGAATCGTTCTGTCCGAACTATCAGGGACAGCGCTTCTATGTGGACGCACCCTCCGTGGCGGACGGCAACCTGATTACCGCGGGCGGTACCGGGGCATTGCTGTGGGCGAAGCAGATCATTGCGTATCTGGGCGTTTTTGCGCCGGACACGCTGGATGCGTGGTATGCGTATTTCAGCACCGGCGAGGCCCGGTATTTCTTCTCCCTGATGCAAACGCTGCCGTCCGCCGGGATGTGATATGTATTGAAGAAAGCACGAACAGCTTGATACCGCGAGGTACCAGCCCGTTCGTGCTTTTTCTGGTACGGGTAGTGGGGGTCGAACCCACACGGATCGCTCCACAGGAACCTAAATCCTGCGCGTCTGCCAATTCCGCCATACCCGCATATTTTGCTGTGAGGTACGCATACTATCCCGGGAGATGATACCATGACCGGGATTGACTGGGTGGATGTGATCTTCACATCCCTGCTGTCCGTGGCTGTGATGTTCCTGCTGGCCAGGCTCATGGGCCACCGGCAGCTGTCGCAGTTCGATATTTTTGACTACATCAACGGCATCACCATCGGCTCCATCGCCGCCGAACTGGCCACGGAGCTGGAAAGTCCCATCCGCCCGCTGATTGCGATGCTGGTCTATGGCGGCGCGGGGATCGCGCTGAACAAGCTGACCGCCCGCTGGAACAAGAGCCGGAAGTTCATCAACGGGTCCCCCACCATCATCATGGACGGGGGAAAAATCTACCGGGAGAACCTGAAACAGGCCAAGCTGGACCTGAGCGAATTTCTGGTCATGTGTCACCAGGCCGGATACTTCGACCTGAGCCAGATTCAGACGGCGGTATTTGAGTACAACGGCCAGATGTCCTTCCTGCCCGTGTCCACAGCCCGACCGGCCACACCGGCAGACCTGAACCTGACGCCGGAGCAGGAGACCATCCCGGTGGAGATCATCATGGACGGCCGGGTCCTCCATGAAAACCTGAAGCGCATGGGCCGGGAACTGAAGTGGCTGGAAAAGCAGCTGACCGCCCAGGGCTACCACGGCCCGGAGGAGGTCCTGCTGGGACAGGTCACTGCCCAGGGGGATGTAACCTTTTACGGCATGTGCGCCGTTCAGTGACCATATCGGAAACAAGAGCCATGATACCACACCGCCCGGAAATCTGTCAATCACAAGGGAACGATTTTTGCCGATTTGGGGATTGACAATATCGGAAGATGTGCTAAAATATCACCGTTAAATGTGTTGAAAAAGTCAATCGAAGCCTGTCGGGCCGCCAGAGAGGGAGCGCACGGTGAAAACTCCTGCCCATGCCTTCGAACGCCGCTTTGGAACTGCCTGCGAGGAGCAGGACGGCCCGTTCCCGTTACAGAACGACATGAGATTGCGCCCGGTTTCCGGCGTGAATCAGGGTGGTACCGCGAAGTCAGCTTCGCCCCTGTGTGGGGCGGGGCTTTTTTGTTTGTCCGGCCACCCGGAACGATGAGAGAATCAAAATATTTGGAGGAATCAAACCATGGCACACAAACCTTACGGCCTGAATGAGCTGCGTGAGATGTTCCTGTCCTTCTTTGAGACGAAGGGTCATCTCCGCCTGCCCAGCTTTTCCCTGATCCCGCAGAATGACCCGTCCCTGCTGATTATCAACTCCGGTATGGCCCCCATGAAGCCCTATTTCACCGGCGAGGTGGAGCCTCCCCGGCACCGGGTATGCACCTGCCAGAAGTGCGTGCGTACCGGCGATATCGAGAATATCGGCAAGACCGCCCGCCACGGTACCTATTTCGAGATGCTGGGCAACTTCTCTTTCGGCGACTACTTCAAGCATGAAGCCCTGGCTTGGAGCTGGGAATTCCTGACCAGCCCTGAATGGGTGGGCCTGGAGCCGGAACTGCTGTACCCCAGCGTGTATGAGAAGGACGATGAGGCCTATGATATCTGGGTGAACGAAATCGGCGTGCCCGCTGATCATGTGGTCCGCCTGGGCAAGGATGACAACTTCTGGGAGCACGGCTCCGGTCCGTGCGGTCCCTGCTCTGAGATCTACTATGACCGCGGCATCGAGAAGGGCTGCGGCAAGCCCGACTGCGCCCCCGGCTGCGACTGCGACCGGTTCATGGAAGTGTGGAACAATGTATTTTCCCAGTTCAACAATGACGGCGAGGGCAACTACACCGACCTGATCCAGAAAAACATCGATACCGGCATGGGTCTGGAGCGTCTGGCCTGCGTGTGCCAGAATGTGGACTCCCTGTTCGATGTGGACACGGTCATGAACATCACCAACAAGGTGTCCGAGATCACCGGCGCCACCTACGGCCAGAGCCACAAGATGGATGTGTCCCTGCGCGTCATCACCGACCACATCCGCTCCGCCACCTTCATGATTGGCGACGGCATTCTGCCCTCCAACGAGGGCCGTGGCTATGTGCTGCGCCGCCTGCTCCGCCGGGCCGCCCGCCACGGCAAGCTGCTGGGCGTGAACGAACCGTTCCTGTACAAGGTCTGCGACATGGTCATCCATGAGAACAAGACCGCCTACCCCGACCTGGTGGAGAAGCAGGCGTATATCACCAGGGTCATCCGGGTGGAGGAAGAGAACTTCGCCAAGACCATTGACACCGGCCTGCGCATCCTGAACGAGCTGGTGGAGTCCCACAAGGAAAAGGGCGAGACCGTGTTCTCCGGCGAGGACGCCTTCAAGCTGTATGATACCTACGGCTTCCCCCTGGACCTGACCCAGGATATCCTGGAGGAGCAGGGCATGACCGTGGACGAGGAAGGCTTCACCCGCCTGATGGAGGAGCAGAAAGAGCGTGCCCGCGCTGCCCGGGGCGATATGTCCAACGCCTGGCAGGGCCTGGACCTGGGTCTGGACAACACCCCCACCCGGTTCACCGGCTATGACCATCTGGAAGATGACGGCACCGTTCTGGCCCTGGTCACCGAGGGCGAGGTCTCCGGCGTGCTGAAGGCCGGGAAAGAGGGCCTCGTGGTTCTGGACAAGACTCCCGTCAATGCGGAAATGGGCGGTCAGACCGCCGACCACGGCACCATCACCTGCGGCACCGGCGTGTTCCGGGTCACGGATGTGCAGAAGGACAAGGGCGGCAAGTTCCTGCACCAGGGCGTCATGGAGTCCGGCGAGATCAAGGTCGGCGACGCCGTGGAGAGCAAGCTGGATGTGGAGCGCCGTCAGGCCATCATGCGTGCCCACAGTGCCACCCATCTGCTGGACAAGGCCCTGCGGAAAGTGCTGGGCGACCATGTGCACCAGGCCGGTTCTCTGGTGGAGCCGGACCGTCTGCGCTTTGACTTCACCCACTTCTCCGCCATGACCGCCGAGGAGCTGGCGGCTGTGGCGCTGGAGATCAACACCGCTATTCTGGCCGGCTACGATGTGGTCACCGAAGAGCTGCCCATCGAGGAGGCCAAGAAGAAGGGCGCCATCGCCCTGTTCGGCGAGAAGTACGGCGATATCGTCCGCGTGGTGGACATGGGCGAGGGCTACTCCGTGGAGTTCTGCGGCGGCACCCACCTGAACAACACCGCCAAAGTGGGTATGTTCCACATCGAGAAGGAATTCTCCGTGGCTTCCGGCGTCCGCCGGATCGAGGCCACCGTGGGCATGGCCACGCTGGAGAATATGAACCGGGAGCTGGAGATGCTGCTGGATGCGGCGGCTGCCATGAAGGTCAAGCCCACAGAGCTGCGGGAGCACATTCTGCAGATGAACGAGGAAATGCGGTCTCTCCGTCAGACCGTGGAGAAATACAAGGCCAAGGAGACTGTGGGCGAAGCCGACCGGGTGCTGTTCGGCGCCCGGGAAGTGGGCGGCCTGAAGGTGATCACCTCCGTGATCCCCGGCGCCGACGCCAACAAGCTGCGCCAGATGGGCGATACGCTCCGGGACAAGGAACCCTCCGTTGTTGCTGTGCTGGCCTCCTCCAATGCAGAGAAGATCACCCTGCTGGCCGTGTGCGGCAAGGAAGCGGTCGGCAAGGGCGTCAAGGCCGGCGAGCTGGTGAAGAAGGTGTCCGGCATCTGCGGCGGCTCCGGCGGCGGCAAGCCCGACAGCGCCATGGGCGGCGGCAAGGACCTGCTGAAGCTGGACGACGCTCTGGCCGCCGTGGACGATTTCGTGTCCGAAAAGCTGGGACTGTAATCATTCGGGCCCCTTTTCGGGGAAGGATTGCATTTTATTTGCGCCTGCGGGCGCAAACTCTGTGAGACTTTTTAAGACTGCGGGCCGATAAGGTCCTGAAAGGAGTCAATATCATGTCTGATTGTCTGTTCTGCAAGATCGCGGCGGGGGAGATTCCTTCCACCAAGGTCTATGAAGATGAAAAAGTTCTGGCCTTCCGGGACATCAATCCCCAGGCCCCGGTCCATATTCTGGTGATCCCCAAACAGCACATTGAGAGCGCTGCCGCCATCACCCCGGAGAATGCCTCCGCCGTGTCCGACTGCTTCCTGGCCATCGCGAAGATCGCTGCGCAGGAGCATCTGGACAACGGCTTCCGGGTTATCTCCAATGTGGGCGAGGACGCGGGCCAGACTGTAAAGCACCTGCATTTCCACATCCTGGCCGGTGTGAAAATGGGCGAGCGGATCGTCTGATTCAAAATTCCATGAAAAACAGGGTTTCCGGACTGGCGGAAGCCCTGTTTTTGCATTATAATACGAAAAAACAGCAGGGGAGGGGAATCGGATGAAGCTGCGGGACTGCCTGCGCCGGGCGGAGCATACGCCGGGCCGGTGGCTCATGTGGTGCGCCCTGGGCTTCACTCTCAGCACCCTGGCGGCCTGTTATGTCCTCCCGGACGGACAGCTGCTTCCGGCCGCACTCCTGTGTGCGATGCTGATCCTGCCCTGTCTGGCACTGCGGGGGAATGTCCGTGTCCGGGCGGTGCTGCTGTGCCTGTTCGCAGCCCTGGGCTTTGCCCGGTACGCCGGGTATCTCCGCACCGCCGTGGCTCCGGCGGAGGCCCTGGCAGGGGAGACCCGCACCGTTCAGGCCCGGGTCACGGACTTTCCCATAGATTACGGCACTTACCGCTCCGTCACCGTCCGGCTGACCGGGGACGGCCTTCCGGAAGCGAAAGCGGTGTTCTATGACTATGACAACGCCCTCCCGGAGGTTTCGCCCGGGGACGAGATCACCGGTGAGGTCCGCCTCATCTCCGCCGCCACCGCCGGCGGGGAGAGCACCAGTACCTTCCTGTCCAAAGGCATCACTCTCCGGGGCTCTTTCACCGGCGCCGTGACCGTCACCGGGAAGTGGAGCGGATGGT
>JALFTG010000023.1 GCA_022779345.1 Oscillospiraceae bacterium
CCCTTTTTTGTCCAGATATCTGGCCAGCTTCACCCGCTGGCGCTCGCCGCCGGACAGGGTGCTCAGGGGCTGGCCCAGAGACAGGTACGGCAGGCCCACCTCCACCATGGCGTTCAGGGCCTTGCGGATCTTTCTGTTATCCCGGAAGAACTCCAGGGCCTCCCCGGCGGACATGGCCAGGATCTCCACGATGTTCTTCCCGTGATACCGGTAGGACAGGGCTTCTTCGCTGTACCGGCTTCCCTCGCAGGCCTCGCACACGGTGGTGACCGGGTCCATGAACACCAGCTCCGTCACCACAGCGCCCCGGCCGTGGCACACCGGACAGCCGCCCTTGCTGTTGAAGGAAAACAGGGACGCATCCACTCCGTTCTCCGCCGCCATGACCTTGCGGATCTCATCGAAGAACCCCAGGAAGGTGGCGGGGGTGGACCGGCCCGTGGCCGTCACCGGGTACTGATCCACCAGCACCACCCGGTCGGCGTACTGCTTCGCGAACACATCCCGGATCAGGGAACTTTTCCCCGATCCCGCCACACCGGTGACCACGGTGAGCACATGCAGCGGGATGTCCGCGTCAGCGTGCTTCAGGTTGTGGATACAGGCGTCCCGGACCGGGAGGAAGGCTTTCGGCGTCCGGGGATGGGATTTCAGGGGCACGATGTGCTTCATGGCCTCGCCGGTGCGGGTGCCGGAGGAGAGCAGGGCCTCATAGCTACCCTGAAACAGAATCTCGCCCCCGTGCTTCCCGGCGCCGGGGCCTACATCGATCACCTCGTCGGCGATGGAGATCACATCCCGGTCGTGCTCCACCACCAGCACCGTGTTGCCCTTGTCCCGGAGGTTGCGGAGCAGGTCCGTCATCCGGTGCACATCCCGGGGATGCATCCCGGTGCTGGGCTCATCGAAGATGTAGGTCATGCCGGTGAGGGCGCTGCCCATATACCGCACCAGTTTCAGCCGCTGGGCCTCGCCCCCGGACAGGGTGGAGGATTCCCGGTCCATGGACAGGTAGGGCAGGCCGATGTCGATCATCCGGGTGAGCGTGGCGGTCAGGGAGGCGGTGATGGACTGCGCCCGGGGATCATCGATGGTCCGGAGGACTTCCCGCAGCTGCGTGAACTCCATGGCACTCATCTCGTCGATGGTGTACCCCGCCACCTTGCAGGACAGGGCCGCCTGGTTCAGCCGTTTGCCGCGGCACACCGGGCAGGGTTTCTCCTCCACCAGGTACATCAGCCGCTTCACGCTGGCCTCCTTCAGCTGGGAGGTGTCCCGGTTCAGGAGCATCCGGTGGAGATAGTGGGAGATGCCGTCCACCTTTTTGTGCAGCCGCTTTCCGTCGGGGGTGTCGGCGCCGTACAGGACCCGGTTGCGCTCCTGCTCGGTGAAGTCCTTCCACTTCTTGTCCAGGGGGAAGATGCCGGACTCGGCGTACTGCTTCCAGTACCAGTTGCCCACATGGAAGGCGGGCAGGTCGGCCATGCCCTCGTTCCAGGTCTTTTCCGGGTCGATGCGGCCCTCGATGTCGATGGTCATGACCTTGCCAATGCCGGAGCATTCCGGGCACATGCCGTTGGGGTCGTTGAAGGAGAAGAAGGACGCTGTACCCACATGGGGCTGGCCGATGCGGGCGTACAGAAGACGCACGGCGGCGTACAGGTCGCTGATGGTGCCCACGGTGGACCGGGCGTTGCCCCCCAGCCGGGACTGGTCCACGATGACAGAGGCAGAGAGATTGTCGATGCGCTCCGCTTTCGGTTTTTCGTACTTGGGGAGACGGCCCCGGATGAAGGCGGTATAGGTCTCGTTCATCTGCCGCTGGCTCTCGGCGGCGATGGTGTCGAACACGATGCTGGACTTGCCGGAGCCGGACACGCCGGTGAACACCACGATCTTCCCTTTCGGGATGTCCAGGGAGACATTTTTCAGGTTGTTCTGCTGCAGCCCGCGGATAATGATATGATCCTGTGTCATCAGTTTTTCCTCGCTTTCCATGTGATCCTGTGTCTATCTTACAGTAAACAATTTTTAATGTAAACAGCTGATTTTTCTCGATTTTTCTTGCTGTTTTCGGATTTTTTCTTTTAAAAACCGGGGAAGGCACCGGAACATGGCGTTCCGATGCCTTTCTTCTCAATGTCCCCGGTGCTTCTGTCTGCGTTTTTCCTGCCGCAGGGCATACTGCCGGTCCTTTTCCGCGTCCCTATGCTCCCGTCCCCGCTCCGTCCGCTCTGCTTTCCGCTGTTCCTGCTGGAGCTTCAGGGCCTGCCGGGCTTTTGTGCCCACGCCGGCAGGCCGGGTCGCCCGGCGGATCTCCCGCTGCAGGCGTTTGGGATTGACGGCGTGCTCCGCCATGGGTGCGGCCTTCACGGGCAGGCTGAATGGAAGGTGCTTCCAGTTTTTCAGCAGGAAGTCATAGACCTCATAATCTTTCGGTTCGGCGCCGAAGGTGATCTTGCACACCTCATAGCGCCCGTCCCATTCCCGCTCGTACACACCGATCCAGAACGGGTCCTCAAACAGGACCGTCAGCACGGCTTTTCCGGTTTCCATAGGGGTCCCTCCTTTTCTTTGCTCTGGTGAATGCAGAGAACGGACAACCAAAGGAGGCAGGTTACTGATCCCCCGCAGGGGACTCCCGGACTACCGGCCGGGATGTGTTTTTATCTCTGCTGTGATGCATTTTGTCATGCCCTGCCGGACACTTCAAGGGTGCCGGAGGTGGTGCTGACTGTCCAGGTCTCCCCGCCACGGCCGGCGATGTAGGTCTTTTTGCCCTCCTGCCGCATGGGGATTCCGCTGCAGAAGCTGCCGGAAACCGTGCTGTACTCCAGCGTCAGGTCCCCGTCCTCCGGGACGGTCAGGTGCACGCTGCCGGACACGGTGCCGATCTCCCAGACACCCGCCGTGTCCGCCAGCGTCAGGTTCACGGTGCCACTGGTGCTGCCGATCTCCCCGCGCTCCGCCTGCCGGGCAGAGATGTTCACCGTGCCGGAGACGGTCTCCACGGACAATTTCTCCACGGTGTCAACGGTCACCTCCAGTGAGCCGGAAGTGGAGGATACTTCCGCCCTGTCCAGCATGCCGGGAGCTTCCAGCGCCACAGCGCCGGACACAGTGCCAACAGACACCCGCTCCGCTCCGTACACACTGGCAGACACAGCTCCGCTGGTGGTGCCCCAGCCGATTTCCCGGGCGTGAAGCTCCGGGACATCGATGTCCCCGGAGACGGTGGTGATGTCCGCGCTCTCCAGGGTCAGGCCCGCCGGGAGGGTGACGATGAGGGTCTTTTCCAGATTGCCAACAGTCACCTTGCCGGAGGCGCAGAACCGCAGGCGCAGGGTGTCCCCGTCCAGCCACCAGTGCATGGTGGTCTCCCTGGTCAGCGCCTTGCCGGACTGTTCCGTGAAGGACAGCGCGTCCCCGGTGCCGTAGCGCAGTTCTACCTGTCCGTTGAGCCACTGGATGTCCAGGTGCTTCACGGTGTCCGTCACCCGGCCGGAGCCGACAGTGTACTTGTCCGGGTGGTCATAGGTAAAGGTCATATAGTTTCCGCCGCTTCTGCAGCCGGTGAGCACCAGGGCGCACACCGCCGCCGTGGCAAGCAGGATCAGTTTTTTCACGGTTTCTCCTTTCCTTCACAACGCATGGGCGTGAAATGCAGGCCGTCCCGGAGATTGTCCAGCACATGGGGATTATTCAGGGCCGCCGCCAGATCCGGGGCGTCGGAGATGCGCCAGGGGCGCAGTTCAAAGGTCATGGGAAGCTCCTTTCTCCAGAGCGTTTTTCACACTGATGGTGATGTGGCAGGGTGCAAAGGCCACCGCTGCCGCCAGCAAGGGTAAATTCCGGGCCGCAGCGCCGCAGAACAGAAACAGCGCCGAGGGCAGAACGGACAGGGCAATGGCCCGGAACAGGCCGTCCCGGTTCCACCAGACCAGCCATACCAGACAGTAGGCCGCTGTCAACAGCGCGCTCACCAGCAGATACACCGTCCTGCCGCACCACAGGCCCAGGTACAGGGGCGGGATACGGACAATCATGAACCCAAAGCAGCCGAACCGGCCGGTCTGCTCCAGCAGTTCCACCCACCGGTTCCGCCACAGGTTCTCAAATCCCTCCGGGTGTGCCCGGGCAAACAGCGCATTCGGCACCAGAATCACCGCCATCAGAGCAAGACCGTACCAGTCCATCCAGTTTGTCATTGTTCCCCCTCTTCTCATCAGACAACCGTCCGGACAAACAGTACGGTCTGCTCCTTGATGGAGACTTTTTCACCTGCCAGTCATATGCCGTCAGATCCTCTTTATACCTCAGGAACGAGTGGTCCACCGGCACGCCGCAGATCTCTCCGATCTGCTGGAATGTCAGCGTCAGACGCTCCTCCGGGCATTGGGCCACATGGGTCCAGAGAGAATCATATTTGCTCATGCCCTGCCTCTTCCAGTTCCGCGCCGTAGCGGAAGATCAGAGACACCAGGATCAGCACACCGCCGGTGATCACACAGCCGCCGCTGCTGATGTCCACATCCGGCGTCAGGCCGAAACAGCCGTAGATCACCGCGGAGATGATCACCGCCACAAGAGGCAGCACGATGATGCGGATGCCCAGTTTTTTCACCGTGTCCGCACCGGAGACGGTGAAGGGCGTGCCTGCCGCCTCCTCGGCTTTCAGATACTGCCAGGCAAACAGAAACAGCACGCCGTCGGTGAGGGTCATCACAGCGGCGCTCAGCAGTGCGCAGATGCCGGCGTGCACCTCCGCCACGCCGGACACGGCGACAAAACGGCCGTCAAGATACAGCGCGGTGCCGTTTTTCCAGATCAGCAGGCACACGAGGGCCGCAACGGCCAGTCCTGCTGCTACAAAGCACAATATCATGGCCGCTTTGGCCAGAACCCGAAAAACATGAAAGATCTTTTGCAGTTTTTCCAATGCAGTCATGGGGGTTTCCTCCCTTTCCCAATATCATAGGCCAGCCCCGCCGCCAGCGCCGCGGCGGCCCAGCAGATGCCCGCAGCGGGCACTTTCCGGCACACCACGGCGAGGATGCCGCCCAGAAGGCCCAGCACCGCCAGGACCGCCAGCACAGTCACCGGGGCTGTCCGGACCGGACGGCGTTCGCACCGGGGCAGCCGTTTTCCGCCGGCGTGATATGCCCGGCAGGCGGCGCAGTCCCCGCGGCGGGGCAGCTTTGCTTTCTGCAGGGGCAGGCATTGTTCATGGCGTCCTCCGTTTCCAGAGCAGCACCTCCGCATCCGCCCCCTCCGGGCCGAACGCGCATACCAGAAGATACCGGTCATCGGCGGCGATGCCCAGGCACCGGGTGCCATCCTCCGGCTGGAACAGATTGCCCAGACAGATGTCATCATCCCGGAGCAGTTTCGCCTTCTGCCCGTTGGGCAGGGTGTATTCCAGATTCACGAAGGCCCCCCGGAGGGCGTTCAGGTCCGTGACCGGGGGCAGACCGGAGATGTGCAGGGCGTTGAACTCGGCGATAAGGGCCGCTTTCGTGGCACAGGCGCCGCCGCAGGCTCCGCAGTCCGTCTGGCCCCGGTCCCGGCAGCACTCCGCCAGTACACAGTTCCCGCCGAAGGGGTGCCCCCCGGTTTTCCGGCAGCCGCCGCAGGCTGCCTGCATGGGGCACAGGCCGCAGTCTGCGCCGCAGATGGTTTCGTTCATACACAATCCCTCATTTCCGTTTCCGTCCCAGCAGGACATTCATGATAATATAAATTCCCACCACAATCACAATGGACGCGGCCAGTACGGCGTACATGGCGGGCACTTCCACCCGCCCGCCAAGAAAATACAGGTTGCAGTCCACGCTGTCCCGGATGGCCTCCACCACTTCCGCCGGGAAGCCCCGGGCCTCCATCTCGGTGAAAACACCCCGGAGGGCATGATTGCGCAGGAGGGATGTGCCGTATGTGCCGGGCAGGAAGGACAGCACCTTCTGCAGGCTCTCAGAAAACTGGGAGATGGGCATATAGGCCCCGCACAAAAAGCCGTAGCCCGCACTGACAATGGTGCCCACGGCGCTCATCTGCCCCTGGGTGGACAGGCAGCAGTTCACGATACTGGACAGCGCCGTGCCGAACAGCACCAGCAAAACCACATCCAGAATCAGCAATGCCGCATCCGCCCCAGTCAGATACCAGCCCACATACCGGAGATACAGCAGGCACACCGCCGTGGCAGTCAGGCAGACCAGCAAGGTGGACAGAAGCGTGGAGAGATAATACCCCATGGCCAGCGTTCCGCTTTTCACCGGGGTGATGGTCAGGTCCCGGCGGGCGCCGGTGATTTTGTCCTGAACCATCAGCAGGTTGGAACAGAAGGCCACGGTGACGCAGCACACCGCCAGCAGGGAGGACACCAGCTGTCCGCCCACACAGCCGCCGATCAGGCTGTCCGGAACGGACACCCCCGCCGCTTCCAGCGCGGAGCGGAAAGAGTCCTCATACACATTGCTCAGGAAGGCGGCATACAGCACCAGCAGGATCACCGGGGTGATCAGCGAGGTGAAGAACATCCCCCGATCCTTGAAAAACAGTCTGGTATTGCGCCTGACCAGTGCAGAAAGTCCCGTCATTGGCCCGCACCTCCCGGCAGTTTCTTCCCGGTGACCGCCAGGAACACATCGTCCATCCGGCCCTTCACGATCTCATAGTCCCGGAACAGTTCCGGGCGGGCCAGGATCAGGTCTGTGGCGGCGGCGGTGTCCGGCACGGCGATGCGCCAGCCGTCCCGCACCGGCTCACAGGGGCGGTCCAGGGACCGGGCCTGGGCCTCCGTCACGCCGTAGAGGGTGATGAAGTCCCCGGTATAGGTATTTTTCAGCGCCAGAGGTGTGCCCTCGGCGGCGATCTTTCCACTGTCCAGGATCACCACATAATCCCCGTCTGCCGCCTCCTCCATGTAGTGGGTGGTGAGGAACACGGTCATGTCCCGCTCCCGGCGCAGACGCTCCACGGCGGCCCACAGCAGCTGCCGGGTCTGGGGGTCCAGCCCGGTGGTGGGCTCATCCAGGATCAGGATCCGGGGATTGTGGAGCAGCGCCCGGGCGATGTCGATCCGCCGGCGCTGGCCGCCGGACAGCTTTCCCACCGTGCGTTTCAGCAGTCCGCCCAGGTCCAGCAGATCCGTCAGTTCCTCCAGCCGGGACCGGAACGCCCGACCGGTGATGCCGTACAGGGCGGCCCGGCTTTCCAGATTATCCCGGACGGTGAGGGCCTGATCCAGCACGGAATTCTGGAACACCACGCCCAGACTGCGCCGGACGGCGTCCCCATCCCGGTCCGGGTCTTTCCCGCAGATACGCACAGTGCCGGCGTCCTTCTCCAGCTGGCCGCAAAGGATGGAAATCGTGGTGCTCTTCCCGGCGCCGTTGACGCCCAGGAAGGCAAACAGCTCCCCCTCCCGGACCTGAAAGCTCAGGTCCCGCACGGCCTGCACCTCTCCGAAGGATTTGGAGAGGTGCTCAATCTGAATCACCGGTTCCATGGTCTTATGCCACCCCGCCCGCTTCCGGCATGATGATGGCGGCGATGACATAGGCCGGGATCCCGGCGCCGCCCATGGCGCAGAAGATTACCCAGGCGATCCGGATCAGGGTGGGGTCCAGATTCAGATATTCCGCGATGCCGCCGCACACACCGGCCAGCATTTTGTCGTCCGCAGATTTGCAAAGTCTTTTTTTCATGATCAATCTTCTCCTTTTTATCCATTCATCAGGCCGGAGGCAAAAAACGCAGAGTACACCCGTTGTGTCAGCGGATGGCTCTGCGTCTATGCGTCTGGCCTGGTATTTTCAGTTTCTTTCAGTGCCGGTAAAGCAGCCACAGAGCGACAGCCAGCACGGCCAGCGCCGCGATCAGCAGGACAAAGACGCCGCTGAACATCATTTCAGGTTCCCCCTTCCACCACCGACACCCGCAGATGGGCGGCGGATATGATGGTTTCCCGGCGGCACTTGGGGCAGAACAGGGGAAAGCATTTCAGCTCCGTCTCCTCCAGCAGCTTCAGCCGGGTCTTGCCCCCGCACACGGGGCACAGCACCCAATGGGTGTCCGTCCGGTCAGTCATCATGGGTTCCGCCCCTTTCCTCCCGCCGCTGGCGCAGGCGCTCATTCACATCGCTGGCATCGGCATAATCCTGGCCGTAGCCCACCAGCTCTACACAGAAGCGCACTACCAGCACAATCGCGAAAAACACGATGCCGCCGGTCAGGCCCCGCCACATACCGATATCATATCCGGCGGGCATGAGCACCAGTTCCAGCAGGACGCACTGGATTGCCGTACGGGTCCACCACTCCCGGCCGGACAGCTCATGGCGGGACAGATACACCAGACTGGTGGCGTCCGCCAGGGCGGAAAACAGGATGCACGCCCCGAAATAATCCACCACATTCACGGTCACCCCCGGGTTAAACACCAGACAGAAACCGTATGAGGCCAGCATGGTCAGTCCGTAAATGACCACGAACCGTTTCAGAAAATTGGCGATCTCATGGCGTACCATCGCCAGCACCTCACAATCCCAGAATTTCCTTCAGCGCCCCCACATACCGGCGGGACACGGTGACCCGCTCCCCGTTCAGCAGCACGGCGATGAACCGGCCGGAGATGGACGGGATGATCCGGTCGATTTTGTCCGCGTTCACCACCATGGACTTGGACGCCCGGAAGAACGATGTCCCCCGGCACTTTTCCTCAAATTCATACAGCTTCATCCGGCTCTCATACACCGTGTCCCGGTAGTAGATGAACGACTTCCGGTCCACCACCTCAAAGTAATATACCTCGCTGAGCTTCAGCCGGACAATCTCTCCGTTCAATTCCCCCGTCAGTCCCGGGTCCGTGTCCCGGACGCACTGTACATAGTCCACCCAGGCAGCGGAGGGCTCGTGACACCGCACGATCACCTCTTCCTCCCGGTCCGGAGGGATTGTCTCAATCCGCACCTTCATTTCCCATCCTCCATGAATACCATACGACAATTCCTCTTCCCTGTAAACCGCCGGATACGCAAGATGCGGATTCCGGCCATCAAGCGGTATCAGGCCCAGTTCAGCAGGCCGTCCTCCCGCAGCAGATACATCTGTCCCCGGAAGTCCCGGGACAGCATGGCGCTGATCTCCTCATCGGTGAAGCGGCACACCCCCGTAGCGCACAGGGTCCCGATCCCGTAGGCGTGGAGCCACATATGCTGGAACAGGTCCTCTGCGTCCTGCCGGTCCAGCCGGTAATCCCGGCGGATCACCGCCACGCACTCCCTGGCCCAGTCGCCCAGCCGGTCGATGACTGCAGAAAAGCTGTCTGCCGGGTCTGTCTCCGTCATGAACAGCAGCTGGAACAGTTTCGGTTCCTCCCGGCCGAAGCGGATCATTTTCATACCGTACTGCTTGAAGGGAGGCATCTCCTCCCCGCCTTCTCCGGCACTGAAGGTCTCCAGCCGCTCCATGGCCGCCTGCCGGACGGCCTGCTGCACCTCCTCCATATTTTTGAATACGGTGAAGATAGGCCGGGCGGAGCTGCCCAGCCGCACCCCCAGGTCCCGGGCGGTGAGGGCATCGATTCCCCGCTCGCTCACCAGATCCAGCGCGGCGGCGGTGATCTCCTCTCTGGTAAATTTCGGTTTCGGCGGCATATGGGTCCGTCCTTTCTTAAAAACAGTTGTTTTGAATCAGTTGTTTTAAATCGTTCGTTTTCATTATATGCACACGATCGGTATTTGTCAAGCAAAAACAGAGGCCACCCGTTTTTTCGGATGACCTCTGTTCATTTACAAAAAGAGTCAGATGCGCGCCACGCCGGTGTCCCGTGCGGCCTGGGCCACGGCGGCGGCAATGGCCTGGGGAACCCGCTGGTCAAACACCGGGGGCAGGATGTACTCGGCGCACAGCTCTGCCGGGGAGACCATGTCCGCCAGGGCCTTGGCAGCGGCCAGTTTCATCTCCTGGTTGATCTCGCTGGCCCGGGCGTCGAAGGTGCCCCGGAACAGGCCCGGGAACACCAGGGCGTTGTTCAGCTGGTTGGGGAAATCGCTCCGGCCGGTGCCCACCACAGCGGCCCCGGCGGCTTTTGCCTCGTCCGGGAAGATCTCCGGCGTGGGGTTGGCGCAGGCGAAAATGGCAGCCTTGTCCGCCATGGTACGGACCATGTCCTGGGTGAGCACTCCGGGGGCGGACACTCCGATGAACACATCGGCTCCTTTGACGCCCTCAGCCAGTCCGCCCTTCACCATCCGGGGATTGGTGAAGGATGCCAGCTTGTCCTTGGCGGGGTTCATGTGGTCCGGGCGCCCCTGCCAAATCAGGCCGGTGCGGTCGCACACCGTGATGTCCGGGATGCCGGCGTCATGGAGCAGGTAAGCGATGGCCGTGGCGGCGGCGCCGGCGCCGTTGATGATGACCCGGATGTCCTTCAGGTCCTTCCCCACCACCCGCATGGCATTGGTGATACCCGCCAGCATGGTGATGGCGGTGCCGTGCTGGTCATCGTGGAAGATGGGAATGTCGCATTTGGCCTTCAGCTTCTCCTCGATCTCAAAGCACCGGGGGGCGGCGATGTCCTCCAGATTCACGCCGCCGAAGGAGCCGGAGATGAGATAGACGGTGTTCACAAACTCGTCCACATCCTTGGTTTTCACGCACAGGGGGAAGGCGTCCACACCGCCCAGTTCCTTGAACAGCACGCACTTGCCTTCCATAACGGGCATACCCGCCTCCGGGCCGATGTCCCCCAGACCCAGCACGGCGCTGCCGTCGGTGACCACCAGGCACAAATTTGCCCGGCGGGTCAGGTCATAGGACTTGTTCACATCCTTCTGGATCTCCAGACAGGGTGCGGCAACGCCCGGCGTATAGGCCATGGACAGATCGTGGGAGGTCTTTACCGGAACGGTGGACACCACTTCGATCTTTCCCTTTTTCTCATAGTGCATGGCAAGGCTTTCTTCTGCGATGGTCATAGAAAAATCCCCCTTGAGAATTGATTCGAGAATTGATTTTTTCGCAATATGTGATATTATACGGTCAAACCGCGAACTTGTAAAGTACGGGAGGAATCATTTTATGCGTGAAATCCCTGCAAGCGCCATCACCGACACCGTGGCGGCTCTGTGCGTGAAGGCCTGCACTGACCTGCCGGAGGATGTCCGGGAGCGGATCCGGGACTGCCGCCAGGCGGAGACCTGGCCCACGGCACAGGATATTCTGGATGTGATCATTGAAAATTACGAGACCAACGGCACCATCCCCCTGTGCCAGGACACGGGCATGGCCTGCGTGTTCCTGGAAGTGGGACAGGAGGTGCATATCACCGGGGGCGGACTGTATGACGCTGTCCACGCGGGCGTGGCGAAAGGCTACACCGACGGTCTGCTCCGGAAAAGCGTGGTGGGCGATCCCCTGGAACGGGTGAACACCGGGGACAACACCCCCGCCGTCATCTATACCGACATCGTGCCCGGTGACAAGCTGACCATCACCGTGGCCCCCAAGGGCTTCGGCAGCGAGAATATGAGCCGGGTGGCCATGCTGAAACCTGCCGACGGCGTGGAGGGCGTGAAGAAATTCGTGCTGGAGACCGTGGAGGCCGCAGGCCCCAATGCCTGCCCGCCCATGACCATCGGCGTAGGCATCGGCGGCACCTTCGACAAGGCCGCCCTGCTGGCGAAAAAGGCCCTGCTCCGGGATATGGACCGGCACAACCCCAATCCCTATTACGCCGCTCTGGAAACGGAACTGCTGGATGCCGTGAACGCGCTGGGCATCGGGCCTCAGGGTCTGGGCGGCCGGACCACGGCCCTGTCCCTGGCCATTGAGACCATGGCCACCCACATCGCCGGGCTTCCCTGCGCCGTGAACATCAACTGCCACAGTGCCCGGCACGCAAAGGAGGTGCTGTGATGGCCGTTTCCGTTCAGCTGCCCATGACGAAAGAGGAGGCCGCCCGGCTCCGGGCCGGGGACAGCGTGCTCCTCACCGGTACGATCTACACCGCCCGGGACGCGGCCCACAAGCGCATTTATGAGATGATGCACGCCGGGGAGCCCCTCCCCTTCGATCTGGACGGCGCTTCTATTTATTATGTAGGCCCCAGCCCTGCTCAGGCGGGGATGCCTGTGGGCTCCGCCGGTCCCACCACCAGCTCCCGGTGCGATAAATACACCCCGGAGATGCTGGACGCCGGTCTGCGGGTCATGGTCGGTAAAGGCCGCCGGTCCGACGCCGTGAAAGAAGCGGTCGTCCGCAACGGGGCGGTCTACATGGCGTCCACCGGCGGCGCCGGCGCCATGCTGGCCCGGTGCATCAAGGAGGCGGAAGTCATCGCCTTCCCGGACCTGGGCACCGAGGCGGTGCGGAAGCTCACGGTTGAGAACTTCCCCGCCGTGGTGATCCTGGACACCGTGGGCGGCGACTACTACGAGACCGCCCGAAAAGCCTACCTCTCCTCTGTCATAAAATGAGCCTCGCAGAGTTTGTGCCCACAGGCACAAATTAATTTCAATCTGTTTTTTCGGCAGCTTTGCCGTCGAAAAAACTCTTCCCGGCCAATGGAGTGTGCGAGTGCAGCGAGTGCGCGGAATGGCCGCAACCTTCTCAAAAAAGTGGACAACCACTTTTTTGACTGTCATAAAATGACATATTCATCCCCCCTTGCGGATATACTGTCTCCAAGGGGGGATTTTCATGCGAATCGGCGATCTGCGGTACAGAGAAGTGATCAATGTTTCCACAGGCCAGCGGCTGGGGTATGTGGCGGACGCGGAATTTGACGAGCAGAACGGGCGTATCCTGTCTTTTCTGGTTCCCGGTCCCCGGAAATTCTTCGGCCTGCTCCCCGGCGACACGGACTATGTGTTCCCCTGGGAAAGCATCGTGCGCATGGGGGACGACACGATTCTGATCAATCTGGAGGGCTATGACCCCCGTCAGAAGCGGCAAACCAGAAAAAACTTTGAAAATTACCTGTATTAATGTAAAAAATCCCTTGCAATGTGGGAGAATTTCTGGTAATATATTTCAGCATTACGCACGGAGACCTGATCTCACGCCGTGTGGCCCTCGGGCCGGGTACGGGATTTGAAGGTCCCGGAGGTTCAACAAATAAGGAGGAAAATCGTAATGGCAGTCGTATCTATGAAACAGTTGCTGGAGGCCGGTGTTCACTTCGGTCACCAGACCCGCAGATGGAACCCCAAGATGGCCGAGTACATCTACTGCGAGCGTAACGGCATCTACATCATCGATCTGCAGAAGACCGTGGGCAAGCTGGAAGAAGCTTACAACTTCGTCCGCGAGCTGTCCGAAAAGGGCGAGACCATGCTGTTCGTGGGCACCAAGAAGCAGGCCGCTGAAGCCATCCGTGAGGAGGCCGAGCGCTGCGGTATGTACTATGTGAACGCCCGCTGGCTGGGCGGTATGCTCACCAACTTCAAGACCATGCGTACCCGTATCGACCGTCTGACTCAGCTGAAGAAGATGCAGGAGGACGGCACCTTCGACATGCTGCCCAAGAAGGAAGTCATCAAGCTGATGGGCGAGATGGAGAAGCTGGAGAAGTACCTGGGCGGCGTGAAGAAGATGAACAAGCTCCCCGGCGCTCTGTTCGTGGTCGATCCCCGCAAGGAGCACAATGCTATTTCCGAGGCCCGCAAGCTGGGTATTCCCATTGTCGCTATCGTGGACACCAACTGCGATCCCGATGAAGTGGACTATGTGATTCCCGCCAACGATGACGCCATCCGCGCCATCCGTCTGATCGCCTCCACCATGGCCAACGCCGTGATTGAGGGCCGTCAGGGTGTGGACGCCCAGGCCGCTGAAGAGGCTGCTGTGGCTGAGGAAGCCGCTGCTGAGGAATAATCTCCCCACCAACCGTACGATAACTGATTAGGAGGAAGCAAAAATGGCATCTTTTACCGCTGCTGATATCAAGAATCTGCGCGAGATGACCGGCGTCGGCATGATGGACTGCAAAAAGGCCCTGACCGAGTCCGACGGCGATATGGACAAGGCTGTGGCATGGCTCCGTGAGAAGGGCCTGGCCGCCGCTCAGAAGAAGGCCGGCCGCATTGCCGCCGAAGGCATGAGCTACGCTGCCGTCATCGACGGCGTGGGCGTTGTTGTCGAAGTCAATGCCGAGTCCGACTTCGTGGCCAAGAACGAGCTGTTCGTCGCCTATGTCAAGGGCATCGCCGAAGTGGTCGCCAAGGAGAACCCCGCTGATCTGGACGCCCTGATGGGCTGCCAGTTCCCCGGCACCGGCCGCACCGTCAAGGAAGAGCAGAACGACAAGGTTCTGGTCATCGGTGAGAACATCAATGTCCGCCGTTTCGCCCGCTATGCTGACGGCCTGAGCGTTCCCTATATCCACGCCGGCGGCAAGATCGGCGTGCTGGTGAACATGGAAGTGTCCGAGAACCTGGCCGGCAACGATGCGGTCGTTGAGCTGGGCAAGGATGTGGCCATGCAGATCGCCGCTATGAACCCCTCTTTCCTGGACAAGGCCGATGTGGATCAGGCCACTCTGGACAAGGAGAAAGAAATCCTGATGGCCCAGGCCATCGAGGAGAACAAGAACGCCGCCAAGCCCAAGCCCGAAGCCATCATCGAGAAGATGGTCATGGGCCGTGTCGGCAAGTACTACGAGGAGAACTGCCTGCTGCAGCAGGCCTTCGTCAAGGAGAACAAGGTCTCCGTGGAGAAGCACATCGCCGAGGTTGCCAAGCAGGTCGGCGGCTCCATCAAGGTCACCGGCTTCATCCGTTTCGCCACCGGTGAGGGCATCGAGAAGCGTCAGGACGACCTGGCCGCTGAAGTTGAGAAGCTGGTCAACAACAAGTAATCCCCTTTCCAAAACCAAACAAAAAGCGATACCTGGTGACCAGGTATCGCTTTTTTGCGTTTCAGCTCAAATCAACCGTCCGGATGATCCTGGCAAGAGGCAGTTTTTTCAGATTGGTCGCCTTTTCGTGGGAAAGCGTGGTTTTCCCCCAGTGGGAGGGGTAAATCTGATAGTCTCTTTCCAAGGCCCGCAGTGCCGTCAGAGACTTGAGCAGAGCAGCGGAACTGCTTACGGACAGGTCACAGGTTCCCACTGCCTGGTGGGCGATCAGATCGCCGGTGAACAGGCTGCTCCCCACCTCATAATATACGGAGCCTGGCGTGACGCCAGGGGCAGAATGGACCTGAATCTCCAGGCCGTTCAGGCGCAACTGTGCGCCGTCCTCAACCGGATGAATGACTCCGGTATATTGTTCCGGGAGACGGAGATTGATCAGGCGGACTGTCTCTTCCCACAGGGCGGGGAGCAGCTCCCGGTCCACAGGATGAAGATACGCCCTGGCCCCAGTCGCACGCACGGTCTCCCCAAGGAAGAAAGTGTGCTCTGTCAGGGCGCTGGTGAGCAGGATATCGGTCAGGACCAGATGCTCCCGCTCCAGGACGGCCAGGATCTGTTCCGCAGGGGCGCCGGCGTTGATCAGCACGGCTCTCCCCTCTGCCGCCACCAGGTAAGAGACCGTGGGCGGCAGGACAGCGTACAGTTCGTGGGTCAGCTCTTCCAGTTTTGTTCTGTCATATTCGTAATCCCGGTAGCCGGGCAGTTCGATGATCTTCATTCTGTTTCCCCCAAAACAATTGTTCCAGACAGGCGCACCACCGGAAGCTCCGCCAGATTGCCCTCCTGTTCTTCCCGCAGCTCTGTTTCCGTCCAGTGGGCCGGATAGACATGGCAGTCCGCTTTGATGCGCAGGATCTTCTGCACAGATTCCCGCATATCCTCCCGGCTGCCGCCGGGCATGTTATGGTGTCCGATGGCGTTGTGGGACAGCACATCGCCGGAGATCAGCGCGTTTCCGGCCTGATACATCACCGAGCCGCTGGAGTGCCCCGGCACATGGATGACCCGTATTTCCACCTCATCCAGATGGATGATATCCCCATCTTCAATGGAGGTCACCGGTCCGGTGTAGGGTTCATAGCCCTGAATGTTCATGTAATCGATGTAAAGGGCCTGGGTGTCCGTGAGCAGGCCGGCTTCACTGGCATGCATATAGACCTCTGCGCCGGTCCGATCCACCATCTCTTTCAGCTTGTAGATATGTTCGCAATGGGCATGTGTGATCAGGATCTTGGTCAATGTCAGACCCTTGCTCTCCAAAAACGCCAGGATCTTATCCACTTCCCCCGGTGCATCGCTGATGGCGGCATGGCCGCTTTCTGAGGCGATCACATAGCAGTTGGTGGGATCAAAGTAGAAGAGCGGTTCCGTGAAACCGTAGTCCTCCCCCAGATCCCGCAGGCTGTATACTTCCATAAAGGTCTCCTTTCAAATGTCCTGGGCATATGTGAGGAAAGCGTTTTCCGGCAGGATCCTGCGCAGGAATTGTTTGGTCCGCTCTTCCTTTGGATGACTGAAGATATCATCCGGTTTCCCTTCCTCCACGATCACGCCGCCATCCATAAACACCACATGATTTGCCACATCCCGGGCAAAAGACATCTCATGGGTGACGATTATCATGGTCACATTCCGTTCGGCCACTTTCTTGATGATGTTCAGGGTCTCCTGGATCAGCTCCGGGTCCAGTGCGGAGGTTGGCTCATCCATCAGGACCACATCCGGGTCCAGAACCACTGCCCGGGCGATGCCCACCCGCTGCTGCTGGCCGCCGGAGAGCTGACTGGGATAATAGTCGTAGTAATCGGAGAGTCCCACATAGTCCAGTGCTTCCTTCGCCTTGGCCTCCGCTTCGCTTTTCGGCACATTCCGGGCGGTGATCAGCCCCTCCATCACATTCTGCAGGGCAGTCATGTTTTTGAACAGGCCGTAATTCTGGAACACAAAAGAGGTGCGCATACGGATCTCGTGGATCTCCTTTTTCCTGGCTTTTTTACAATCTACGGCCAGGTCTTTCATGATGATCTCCCCTGCATCCGCCTTTTCCAGGAAGTTGATGCACCGGAGAAAGGTCGTCTTTCCGGAACCGCTGGGTCCCAGAATCACTACTACATCCCCGGTCTCCACCCGCAGGGAGACATCTTTCAGCACCTGATGATTCCCAAAGGATTTTTTGATATGTTTGATCTCGATCATACTGTTTTCCTCCCCGCGGTACGCTTTTCCACCCGAAAAATCTTTTCCAGTACAATGCCCAGCTGTTCGGCCACGAAGAAAATTACATAGTAAATGACCGCAGCGGCGACATAGGCTTCAAAATATCCGTAAGTGAGATGCGCCGGCTCCAGGGCGCCGTTCCAGATGTCCACAACACCGATCAGGAACAGCAGAGCCGATGTTTTCAGAAGAATGATAAAATTGTTCACCAGAACCGGTACCGCCGCCGGGATCATCTGGGGCAGGATCACCCGCCGGAACAGCGGCCAGGGGGACAGGCCGATAGAATAACCCGCCTCATACTGGTCCCGGGTGACAGACAACAACGCCCCTCTTACCGACTCCGTGATGATGGGCAGAGCAAAGACGAACATACTGAAAATGCCCACATACATGATGTCGATATCCCGGATGGTAAACCCGAAATCGTGGGCCGCAATGAACCCTGCGAACACAGTGGAATACAGCAGGCGGATCACGATGAACAGCAGGGTCGGGGGAATTCCCCGCAAAACAGTGAACACAGCGGAGACAACTTTGCTGACCGCCGGGACCTCCCCATTGAGGAGCAGGGCAAACAGGGTCCCGAAGATCAGGCCCAGGAGCAGCGTGATCAGCACCGCGTACATGGTGTCCGGGACTCTGAGGGCGCCGGCCCGCAGACAGTCCAGAAAATCCTGAAACCGAAAGACCATTTATACCCTCCTCTCCGTGTTCAGCCGTTTGTCCAGACAGCGGGAGGACAGTTCCAGCACCACACAGATGGCCACGAACAGCACCATTACCACGCAGTACGCCTCCAGGCTGTGACCGGATTTGGAGCCGTATTTCCGGGCCGCCATCATCATGTCCGTGACGCCGAACATATACGCCAGGGCCGTACTCTGGAGCAGCGAGATGAACTGCACCACCAGAGACGGCAGCGCCACCCGGAATGCCTGGGGAAATACGACCCGCCGGAAGGCCTGCATCCATGTGAGACCGATGGAAAAGCCGGCCTCCAGTTGGACAACGGACACCGACGCCAGGGCACTGCGGAAGATCTCCGCGAAAAAGGCGGCGTTGTTCAGTCCAATGGCCAGAATCACATAGAGCATTTTGCTCCACCGGTTGATGTCCACACCGAACAGCAGGTCCATAAAAAACGGCAGCCCATAATAGACCAGATAGATCTGCACGATCATGGGGGTCCCCCGCATGAAAGAGTTGAATACAGCCACGATCTGTGCAGATACCGGAATCTTTCGGATGCGGATGACGGCCAGCAGGATCCCGGCCGCAAGAGCAATCAGGAACGAGAAGATCACGATCTCAAATGTAGCCCCCGCTCCGGACAGCACAGTGTCAATGGAATCCACCAGCCGGGTGAAAGTGAAATAGTCTCCCATGAGAATCTCCCCTGTACAAATAAGTGTAAGATCACACCACCGCAGGGCAGCAGTGTGATCTCTGATTTCCGGTATCAGTCGGCGTCGGTGATGCCTTCGCTCAAATCATAACCGATAAACTGCGTGGACAGCTTGGAGATAGTGCCGTCCGCACGAAGCTGGGACAGTGCACCGTTCACAGCGTCCAGCAGATCCGTCTCCTGCAGGTTGATGGGGGCGTCGGGATGGGCCTCGTTGTAGGCAGTCAGTGCATAATAGGCAGAGTTGCCATCGGGCACACGGACGGTCAGGCCTACCAGGTCATCGATGGTTTCGATGCTCTCAGCCACGGCGGTATTGGCGCTGTCCACCACGATGATCTGTTCGCTCTTCTGATAGGCGTAGGTGAAATTGAACCGGTCAATGCGCTCGTCATTGGCCTGCCACTGGCAGGCACTGATATCCGCCTTGCCGTTTTCCCCAGCGATCAGCATATCGCTGAAGTCTGAGAACTCAAAGGTAAAGGTATATTCCGGGAGCAGTTCATCAATTGCTTTCAGCAGTTCGATCTCAAAGCCGGTGAGTTCTCCGCTCTCATCCTCAAACTGCCAGCCGGGGATCATGCCAATGACTGTTACAATGACTTCCCGGGGCTCAACGGTCTGCTGGGTCTCTTCTCCGTCATCCGTCTCCGCCGGTTCCTGTGTTTTCTGACTGCCGCAGCCCGCCAGGCTGTACAGGAGCAGCAGAGCAAACAAGTGCGATCAGCTTCGTATATCGTTTCATTTCATAAACCTCTTTCTAATCAAATTGGGTGGTAAAAAAATAAAAAACGGGAGCAAATACTCCCGGACAGCGGATCGACAAGCCTGTGCTGTTCACACACGGGACAGACAAAGGCATACCATGCCTCACAGTCGGTCGCAAAGTCCGGGAGGACAGCATTCGGCCACAGCGGAAATTATGTCTCAACATGCTGAGAGAGAAATAATACATCCGCTTCGTTTCCTTTCCTACTTTTTTAGTTGGTTTGTAGGAATTATAGCCGCATCCAATGTTTCGGTCAAGATGCTTTTTCATTTTTATCTTTTGAACGCTATTCCGGACATTCCCATGTCCGGAAAAACAGGCCAATGACACAAATTGCAAAGTGCCAGAGAGGCAGTTCCTCTCCGGCACTTTGCAAAATATAAAATTTTCAAATCCTCCGGTTCAGAAGCTGCGCTTCCACAGGGACGGGGCGCAGAGCATGAGGATGGGCAGGATCTCCAGCCGGCCCATGAGCATATCCGCCGAGAGCACCAGCTTGGACAGGTACGAATAGGACGCATAGCTGCCTGTGGCGCCGGCAATGCCGAAGGCGGGGCCCACATTGCTGACGCAGGCCACCACCGGGGTGAAAGTGGAGATAAAATCCTTGTTGTCCAGAGACACGATCAGGGTGCTGATAAAAATCAGCAGCATATACAGGGCCACGAACACCAGGGTCGTGTGCTGCACCTCCCGGGTGACCACGGAACCGCTCAGGCGCACCGTGTGGACTTCCCGGGGATTGATCTGGTGGATAATGTCGTTGCGGATGGTTTTGCCCATGATGATCAGCCGGGATACCTTGATGCCGCCGCTGGTGCTGCCGGCGCAGCCGCCGATGAACATGAGCAGGAACAGTACGATCTTGGAATAGGTTGGCCACAGGTCAAAGTCCGCTGTCACATGGCCGGTGGTGGTCATGATGGACGCCACCTGGAAGCCCGCATACCGGAAGGCCGTCAGGGCGCTGCCGTAATAGCTTCGCAGGTTGAGCGTAATGGTGAGGATGGCGAACGCCACGATGCCCAGATAGTAGCGCAGCTCATCGTTGGTGAACACATCCCGGAACCGGCGGATCAGCAGGAAGAAATACAGGTTGAAGTTCACGCCGAACAGCAGGCAGAACACAGCAATCACCGCATCCACCGCAGCGCTGTCGAAATAGGCCACGCTGGTCCCGTGGCTGGAGAAACCGCCGGTGCCCGCGGTACTGAGTGCATGGATCACCGCGTCAAACCAGTTCACCCCGCACAGGCGGAGCAGGATGGTCAGAATCACCGTCAGCGCCGCGTAAATCACATATAGGATCATGGCCGTCTTGCGGATCCGGGGCACCAGTTTGCCCACGGTGGGACCGGGCATCTCCGCCCGCATGATGTGCATGGAGTGCTCTTCGGACAGGGGCACCACGAACATGACGAACACCAGCACGCCCATGCCGCCCACCCAGATGGTCAGACAGCGCCACAGCAGGATGCCGTGGGTCATCGCCTCCACGCTGGGCACGATGCTGGCGCCGGTGGTGGTGAAGCCGGAGACGGTTTCAAACAATGCGTCGATATAGTTGGGGATCTCACCGCTGAATACATAGGGCAGCGCCCCGATCAGCGACATGATGATCCAGGAGAAGGCCACGGTGACAAAGCCCTCCTTGGCAAAAAAGTCCCGGGTGCGGGGCTTGGGCTGCATGAGCACCAGCGCCAGCACCGTTGCGATCAGAATGGTCTTCACAAAATGGAAAAACGGCTCCCCGTATCCGATGGCAACGAACATGGGGATCAGCAGGAGCATCCCCTCCAGTGCCACGACCCGGCCCAGAACCTGAGAGATCATACGGTAATTCATGGCTTACCTCTCAAAAATGTCGCTGAGCTGGCCGATGTCATGGAGGGTGGTCACCACAATCACATCATCCCGGTTCCGGATCTGGTCGTTGCCGCCGGGGATCAGGCACTTGCCCTCCCGGAGGATGGCGGAAATCTGCACGCCCGGGCGCAGGGGCAGGTCCTTGATGGGCACGCCCAGGTGGGAGTCCCCGTTCACCTTGAACTGGATGGCCTCCACCTTGCCGTCATTGAGCAGATACAGTGTCTCCATGGTGCTGCTCTTGGTATTCTCCATGGCCCGGACATAGTGGACGATGCGCTGGACTGTCACGCCGGCGGTCTGCACCGTCACATCGATGCCGGTTTTCTCCAGCACCGGGTCAAAATGGGACTCGTTCACCTTGGCGATGACCACCCCGCCGGAGACGGTCTTGGCGTACACGGCGATGATGATGTTGCTCTCGTCCATGCCGGTCAGGGCCACCACGGCGTCCGCCTGGGACAGGCCCTCCTCCATGAGGATGTCCGGCTTGGTGCCGTCGCCGCAGACGACCGTGGCCTTCTCCAGATGATTTTTGATCTGCAGGCACTTTTCCCGGTCCTGCTCGATGATCTTCACCCGCATCCCCATGTCCAGAAGCTGCCGGGCCAGATACACCGTCACTTTGCCCGCGCCGATGATCAGCACATTCCGGACCGCCTTGTCCTTTTTCATGCTCACCAGCTGGGAAAACCGGCTCTGTTCCCGGGGACTGCCCACGATGCTGATCCGGTCTCCGGCCTTCAGGGCGAAATCGCCCCCGGGGATGATGGCCCGGCCGTTCCGCTCCACCACGCTGATCAGGACTTTGGCCTTGTATTTCGGGTGAATGTCGCTGATGGTCATGCCGCACAGAGGGCTGCCATCGGGAATCCGAAGCTCCACCATTTCCGCCGCACCCTTGGCAAAGGGCTCCACCTTGGTGGCGGAGGGGAAGCGCAGCACACGGGAGATCTCCTCGGCAGTGGCCTGCTCGGGATTGATGGACATGGACAGGCCCAGCTCATCCCGGAGGAACAGCACCTGCTTGGTATAATCCGGGTTCCGCACCCGGGCGATGGTGTGGGGTACGCCCAGCTTCTTCGCCACGATGCAGCACAGAATGTTCACCTCGTCCATGCTGGTGGCGGCGATGAGCAGATGGGCATTCTCCACCCCGGCGGACTTCTGAATCTCAAAACTGGCGCCGTTGCCCAGAACAGCAAACACATCCAGATTGGATGTCACATACTCAATGCGCTCAGGTTTGCAGTCGATAACGGTCACATCATGATTTTCTTTGGACAGCTGACGGGCCAGGGAGTATCCCACTTTGCCCGCGCCGGCAATAACAATGTTCATAGATACGGCCTCCTCACAACAGCAGCCAGATAATAAACGGAATCGTCACCATGGAAAGCACCGTGCTGATGAAAATGCCCTTGGACGCCAGACTGTCGTCCCGGTCATACTGCAGACACAGCACCGTCAGCACCATGGCGGCAGGGGTAGCGGCTTCAATGGTGATAATGCCCACAATCGTCGGATTGCTCATAAACAGGGACAACAAATAATAGACCACGATCGGGCATACGATCAGACGGATCAGGCTGATGACATAGATCCGCCAGTCTGTCACCGCGTCTTTGATGGACACGGCCCCCAGAGAAGTGCCGATGATGATCATGGACATGGGGATGGTAGCCCCCGCCAGGGTGTCGATGATATCCTCCACCACCTGGGGGAACGGGATGCGCAGAGTGAAAATCACGGCGCCGATCAATGTCACCACCAGCGGGACGGTGATCATCTTGCGGATGGATATCTTTTCCCCGGTTCCGTCACCGCACAGGGTGATCGTCCCCACAGAATAGAGCATGATGTTGAACGGGATGCCGGACAGCGATGCATAAAACACAGCCTCCTGACCGTACATCGTCTCCACAATGGGGAAACCGACAAAGGCCGTGTTCATATATGTAATCAGGCAGAGCATGACGCCCGCCTCTTCCCGGGGAATCCGCAACAGCCTTACAGCTGCCCAGGCAATCGCCCAAATTACTATCATCATGACAAAAAACAGGGCTACAATGGTGTAAATCTCCCGGTTGCTCATGGTGGGCTCCACATTCACCACAGAGCTGAGAATTGTGGCGGACAGGAACACATTCATCATCACGGAACTGGCATTCTTGTTGAAAGCCGGGCCGGTGACATGAATTTTGGAACAGAGGTACCCGATGAACATGAGGCTGACCAGCATGATCATCTTCGTAATAACAGCAGACATTGGTTGGTTTCCTTTTCTCTTTTTCTCAAATCTTTCAAAAACCGCTTCCCCATCAGATCCGGAGGATCATCTGGGCAAAGCGGAAATAGATCAGCAGGGAGACCGTGTCGGTCAGCGTGGTGATCAGGGGGGCAGCCATGACCGCCGGGTCCAGGCCAATCTTCTCTGCCGCCATGGGGAGCGTACAGCCCACCACCTTGGCGAAGATGACAACGAACACCAGTGTCACACAGATGGTCAGGGCAACGGGGATGGTGACCGCCGCATTATTCAGCAGCATTCTGTCCACCAGCAGCAGCTTCACAAAGTTCACGCACGCCAGCGTCACGCCGCACAGCACGGCCACCCGGATCTCACGCCACAGAACCTTCAGCACATCTTTCGTCTCCGTCTCGCCCAGGGAGAGGCTTCGGATAACGGCGGTGGAGGCCTGACTGCCGGAGTTGCCGCCGGTGCCCATCAGCATGGGGATATAGGCCGTCAGTACCGCCTGAGCCGCCAGGGCGGTCTCGTAATGGGTCATGACCATCTGGGTCAGCGTGGCCGACAGCATGAGAAACAGCAGCCACGGGATACGGTTTTTCCACAGTTCCACCACGGGGGACCGGGCGTAGGGCGTATCCGAGGGAAGAATACCGGCCATCTTGTCCATATCTTCCGTGTTCTCTTCTTCGATGACATCGATGACATCATCGACGGTGATAATGCCCACCAGACGGTCTTCCTTGTCCACCACGGGCACGGCCAGCAGGTCGTAGTCGGAGATCAGATCCGCCACATCCTCCTGGTCATCGGTGGTGTGGGCAAAGATCACATTGGTGTCCATGATGCCGGAGATCTCATCGTCATCATCGTGGAGCAGCAGGTCCTTGACGGTGACTACGCCCTCCAGCTTCCGGTCGCCGCTGGTCACATAGCAGACATAGATGGTCTCCTTGTCCTCGCCGATGCGCCGGATGCGGGCGATGGACTCCCGGACGCTCATGTATTTTTTCAGGTCGATGAACTCCGCCGTCATGATGCTGCCGGCGGAATTTTCCGGATATTTCAGATATTGGTTGATCAGCTTCCGGGTCTCCGGCGTGGCGGCGCGCATGACGCGCTTGACCACATTGGCGGGCAGCTCCTCCATCAGGTCCACCGCGTCGTCCACATACATCTCTTCAATGATGGAACCCAGCTGGGAGTCGGAAATGGAGTTGATGATCAGCTCCTGCTCCGGGGTGTCCAGTTCCGCGAAGGCCTCCGCCCCCTGTTCCTTGGACAGCAGCAGGAACGCCAGAACCATCAGGTTCTCGTTCTCTTCCCGCAGGTCCGTCAGGAATTCGGCGGTGTCAAAACTGTTCATTTTGCACAGTTCCTGACGGATCTCCGCCACATTGCGTTCCGCCAGCAATTCCCGCAGATGCTCGCACAGCTCTTCATACTCATAGGTCTGGTTCGACATTTTTATCCGCTCCTTCCCCGTTCCGCCGGTGTCGGAATCTGTCTGTGCCAATAGGCTGTTTTATTTTACCACTTTTTGGCGGCATACACAACAACAAAACCGCCAAATCTGTAAAAATCCGGATAAACCGGCAAGGGCGCCCTTACGGGAGAGTTCCCGCAAAGGCGCCCGGAAAAGCGGCTTGATTGTTCATGTGCCCAGAAAGCGGAGCCACAGCCAGACCAGGGCCGCCAGACCCGCTCCCGCCGCCAGCAGCCATGGCCAGGTCCGCCGGGAGAACCGGTGCCAGCCGCTGGTGCTGTTCACATATCCGTTGGCTGCCGCCCGGGCCTGCCGGAGCAGCTCCTTCTGCCCCACCCCCTGGGTGGACAGATAGTCGTCCCGGACAATAAAAATTGCCTGTTCAAAAATTTTCGGGTCCGGGGATTTGACAATAATCACTTTTCGTGAAAGGCCTTTGACCACATTCTCCGCCTCCTGCTTATTTGTGAAGTGATTCCAGTTTAACCGAAAGCGCAGGGTGTTATACAGGCCGCCCCGGCGCACCGTCGGGCGGCTCATCGCCGTTCCTCCAGCCGCACGGCCAGCACCGTCATGTCATCGCTCTGGCCGTTGGCCGCCTGGGCCGCCATGAGTACCTGCCGGGCCAGGGTTTTCATATCGCAGGCCGCGTTGTCATCAATGAGCTGTTTCATCTCCTCGTCGCTCCGCCCGGCGGTGACGCCGTCGCTGGCTATGACGGCGATGTTCCCGGGACGCAGGAGCATCCGCACCACATCCGGCGCGTTCTGATCCGCTGTGCCCATGCCTGCCGACAGGCTGGTGCCGCGGATCTTCCGGATACCTTTGGCGGTCTTGATGTACGACGGTGCGGCGCCGTATTTGTAAAAGCAGGTCTCCCCGGAAAACAGGTCCACGCACATGAGATCCACGGTGGCGTAGCCCCAGCTGTCCCGGTTTTTCAGGAGCATGACGGAGTTCAGGATCTTCATGGATGCCGCCGGAGATACCCCGCTGCGGAGGAATTTCTCCAGCAGGTCCACCACGGCCGCGCTCTCTTTCGCCGCGTCCGCCCCGGTGCCCAGACCGTCGGACAGGATCACGCACAGTTCCCCGCTGTCGGTCTTGAAATACCGGCCCCGGTCCCCGTTCACGCTCTCCCCTTTTTTCTTCATGGCCGCAATGCCAACGGTCACCGCCAGAGGCTCCGCCTCCAGCAGGGTCATGCGGCCGGTGGCCTGGGAGTCGTCCCGGGGACGGCACAGGCGCACCCCCAGCACCTCCGACAGCCGGTCCAGATAGTCCGGCAGGTCCGTGAGTTTTTTCAGCTGGCCGCTTTCAATGGTGATCCGCATCCGCCCCCCGGCATCCCGGAACACCGCCGCGTCTCCTTCGATTTCCAGGGAGTTCAGGAACCGGATCAGCCGCCGCTCCGCCAGCGGGTCCGCCCCGTGGGGGCTGCCGATTTCCTGGGAAACTTCGCTGAGAATGCCAGAAAAATCTGCGTACTGCTCCAGGACGGCTTTTGTGTTCTCGTCCAGCTTCATCTTCATCATCCGGCGAAAGGCGTTTCTGCGAAGTTCCTCGTTCACAGCGGCCACCAGTTCCTCATGGCGGGTGCATTCCTCCCGGAAATAGGCAGGCAGGTCCTCTGTCTCCATTTTCCCCCGGGCCAGCATCTTGGGCGTGGCGTCGTTGAAGATGTTCAGCGTGTCCAGATATTTCTCGTTCCAGCAGTTATTTTTCTTCCGGCACTTCACGCACACCGCGTCCGCCGCCCGGTCAAACACCGTGGAGATGTCGCTGTCGTTGGTGTTCTCCTCCGCTGCGCCCATCACCGTCTCACACAGCTCGGAAAATGCGGTGCTCATGCCGTAGACCCGTCCGGCGGTGTACCGCCGCAGACCGCTCTCCCCGCAGCCGGAGGAGCCGGTGCGGGTGAGAAAGCCCAGACGGTTCAGGACACTGCCGGGGATCAGCAGGAACGCCACCGAGGCAATGAACACCTCATACAACGCCTCGATCCGGCTGCCGGAGGACCAGGCGCAGATCACCGCCAGGGTGTTGGCCCCGATGAAAGCCAGCAGGAACGCCAGTTTTCCGTGTTTGGCAAAGATGCCGGATACCAGGCCGCTCAGGGCATAGGCCATGGTGAAAAACGGGGACATGGTGATGGCCGCATCCATGGCCAGACCCATGACCGTGCCCACCGCGCAGCCCGGGAGCATCCCGGCGGTGAACGCCGCGGTCATCACAGCCAGGACGCACAGAATCCGTCCTGCGGAGAGATAGCCGAACAGGGTGATCCTGGACAGGGCAAGGAGCACGCAGGCCAGCAGCACCGTCACAGACACGCTCCGCCGGTTCTCCGCCGTCTCCGTGAGACACTCCTCCCCGCTCAGCGCGTCCGTGAAGAAATACACCCCCGTCCCCGACAGGACCACCTCCAGAAACAGCCGGGCCGCCAGGGGGACATCCTGCCGGCTGACGGCGATGCTTCCCAGCGCCAGCGTCACCGCGGCGGCGGAGGCAGTCACTGCCGGGAGAAAGACCCGGTGGCGGCAGATGGTCAGGTCCTGGAACACGAAACTGGCGGTGTAAACCAGCACACAGCAGGCGATATAGCGGATGCCCCAGTCCAGCCCGCCGGTGAGGGCATAACCCAGGCAGGCACCCGCCAGGGCTGCCACACCGCCGATGCCCGGCCCGGCCGCCGCCACCATGGCGGCCCCGAAAGGCGCGGAATTCCCCACAATCCGGGCGGAGGCCATGACAAAGCCCAGGGCAAAGTACAGCGCCGCTCCGATCCCCTTTTTTCTGATTGATTCCTCCGCCGCACCCTGGGTCAGGGTCCGGACGGTCCGCCGCAGCGCAGCGTGTTTTGACTGTTCTGCCATTGCCGGTTCCTCCGAAAAGTTGTTAACATAAAGTATAATTTGGCAACCCGAAAAAGTCCGTCGGAACCCGCTGGCCGTTTTTGGGTTTTCCTTACAGGAAACCGGGCATTCTGGAAAAAGAAAAACAGGGCTCGTCCCACTCGACAAACCCTGCAGTTTCTGATTTTGTTTTTCGGCTTATTCGGCCACGGCGTCCTTCAGACCCTTGCCGGCCTTGAAGGTGGGCACGCGGGTGGCGGCGATGGCAACGGGCTCGCCGGTACGGGGATTCTTGCCGGTACGCTCGGGGCGGTCCTTCACATCAAAGGTGCCGAAGCCCACCAGAGCGACCTTGTCGCCGGCCTTCAGGCTTTCGGTGATGGCGTCAAACACAGCGGCAACAGCCTTCTCGGAATCCTTCTTGGACAGTTCCGCCTTCTCTGCCACGGTGGCAATGAGTTCGGTTTTATTCATGCCTTAATCCTCCTGATATCCATAATAATTCTTTCTATTATAAACCGCTGCTTTCCCTGAGCGGATCAGAGCATCATCGGTTTATTTCTGTTCCAGTGCGCTGAAATACTCCAGCTTGTCGTACACGGGGGTCTTGCCTTCCAGATCGTGCCGGGCCTGCTGGTGCAGGGCCTCCATCTGGCTGAGGGTCAGATCCTCCAGCCGCTTGCCCTCCCGGGCGGCAGCCTGCTCCACATAGGTCATCCGGCGGATGGACTTCTCGCAGGTCCGGTGGACTGCCTCCTCCGGGTCGATCCCGCACATCCGGGCGGCATCCACGGCGGCGAAGATCAGATCGCCCACTTCTTCTATCATATTGTCCCGATCCCCGGCATCTATACCTTCCCGCAGTTCCCGGGCCTCTTCCTCGATCTTGTCCAGGGCGTCGTGGACATCCGGCCAGTCAAAACCGGCGCGGGCGGCCTTCTTCTGGAGCTTCTCTGCCCGCCAAAGGGCCGGCAGCGTCCGGGCCACACTGTCCATGGAGGACGCGACGGTCTCCTCGCCCCGCTCTTCCCGCTTCAGCTGATCCCAGTCACGGTCGGTCTTTTCCCCGAACACATTGGGATGGCGGCTGACCAGCTTTTTGCAGGCCCGGTCCGCCACATCGTCCAGGGTGAAGTGGCCGGCCTGTGCCTCGATGCTGGTGTGAAACAGCACCTGCATCAGCACATCGCCCAGTTCCTCTTCCATGTGGCCGGTGTCCCCCTGGTCAATGGTCTCGGCCAGTTCACAGGCCTCCTCCAGCAGGTTCCGCCGGATGCTCTCGTGGGTCTGCACCCGGTCCCAGGGGCAGCCGTTTTCCGAGCGCAGGAAGTCGATGAGCGCGATGAAGTCGGACAGGTCATATTGATCTTTGCATTCAAATTTCATAGCATTCCCTCAGAGACAGATATGTTTATAACATCTTGCACCTGAAAAGTCAATAAAATACGGTCAATTTCCCGGTCCTGTCAGGACATTTTCAGGAGTTTTGCGATTTTTTCCCCTTTGGGAATGAGCTTCAGGTCCTCTGCGGTGATGGACCGGGTCACAATGACCATGACGAAGTACACGATCACCGCCGCCAGAATGGCCACAGCCAGTTCCACCAGCATCATCAGCCGGCCCGGCTCCGTGCCCAGCACCAGGGAACACGCCTTGTAGGCTCCCACAGCGGCCACGCCCATCACGGCGGTGCTCACCAGAGGACGGCCCAGAATCCGGCCCAGGTGGGGATATTCCCCGAAGCAGCGCCTGATGAAGAACACATCCAGCACGCAGATGCTGGCAAAGCAGCACAGGGTGCTGATGGCAGCGCCGTACACATTCACGGTGGGGATGGCAATCAGGATCCGGTTCAGAAGGATCTTCACCACACCGCCGATCACCGCGGCAATCACCGGCAGACGCTCCTTGCCGCCGGCCTGGAGGATGCCGGTCATGACCGTCACCATGCACAGGAAAAAGGAGGCAGCACCCAGCATCATCAGCAGCGTGCCGCCCTGGGCGGCGGCATCCCAGTAGATGACCTTCATAATGGGCCTGCTGAGCACGGACAGGCCCACCGCCATGGGCAGGGCCAGAACCGCGGTGATCCGCAGGGCGGTCTCCGCAGTGCTCTTGGCACCCTCGAAGTTCTTCAGGGCGTACTGAGCCGCCACGGCGGGCACCACGCTCACGGACAGGGCGCTGATAATGGTCGCCGGCAGGTTGTACAGGGTCTGGGCCTTGCCGTACACGCCGTAGAGCACCTCCGCCGTCTCCTGGGCAAAGCCCGCAGCGCTCTGGAGCAGACCCATGACCTGCCAGGTGTCGATCAGGTTGATGACCGCCTGGACAGAGGCGCCGATGGAGATGGGGATGGCAATGACCAGCAGGGTCTTGACCGTCTT
Source organism: Oscillospiraceae bacterium (assembly GCA_022779345.1). Lineage (GTDB taxonomy): Bacteria > Bacillota > Clostridia > Oscillospirales > Oscillospiraceae > HGM13010. Next base: position 30,160 of record JALFTG010000023.1, read on the forward strand.
CCCGGTACTGTCGGGGATATCCGTCTCCTCTGCGGTCAGGGGCTTGTCGCTGTAGTTGCGGAATTTATAGAAAATCAGGTACGCAAGGGACATGAGGGAACCCACGGTGACGCCGGAGATGGCGGCGGCGCAGCGGACAGGCAGACTCTTGCCCATATTGGTCAGCACCATCACCAGACCCAGGCCGAACAGGACCTTGAACAGCACCTCCACCACCTGGGAAACCGCCGTGGGCACCATGTTGGAGTGGCCCTGCATATAGCCCCGGTACACCGCCAGCATACAGCACAGCAGCACGCTGGGGGACAATGCCCAGATGCTCTGGGCGGCCTTGGGCTGCTTGATCATGGCGGCCAGTTCCGTGGGGAACAGGAACATCACCAGAGAGCACACCAGGCCGATCAGGAAAAAGGCCCCCACAGCCACCCGGAAATACCGGCGGATCTGCATGGGCCGGTCATTGGCATCTGCCGCGGCGATCAGCCGGGACAGCGCCACCGGCACGCCGGCGGTGGACACGGTGTAAAACACGCTGTAGACATTATACGCGGCCAGGAAAATGCCGTAGCCGTCGTCCCCCAGGATGTTGCCCAGAGGAATTTTATACACGGCGCCCAGGATCTTGATGATCACCAGACCTGCGGTGAGGATCACCGCACCGTGGAGAAAGTTCTGCTTTTTCGCTTCTGCCAAGATACCGCCTCCGAAGGTTCCCCATGCCCGGCGGGCATGGTCTGTACATTTTTCCAAATACCTGGCAATGATACACTATCCCGGGGAAAAAATCAAGCGGAGACGGTCATGCAGACCGTCTCCGCCGGGAGATTTCATTGAATTTTCTGTGAATTATGCCTTTCTGACGGAATCCACATAGCACATCAGATCCACCAGCTTGTTGGAGTAACCCCATTCGTTGTCATACCAGGAGATGACCTTGATGAAGTGATCGTTCAGGGCCATGCCGGCTTTTGCGTCAAAGGTGCTGGTGTGGGGATCGGTGCGGAAGTCGGAGGAGACCACCTGATCTTCCGTGTAGCCCAAGATGCCCTTCATGGGACCTTCGGAGGCTTCCTTCATGGCCGCGCAGATCTCGTCATAGGTAGCGGCCTTCTCCAGACGGCAGGTCAGGTCCACCAGGGAGACATCGGCGGTGGGGATCCGCATGGAAGTGCCGGTCAGTTTGCCGTTCAGCTCGGGAATGACCTTGCCCACAGCCTTGGCAGCGCCGGTGGAAGCGGGGATGATGTTGTCAAAGGCCGCACGGCCGGAACGCCAGTCCTTCTTGCCGAAGCCGTCCACCGTCTTCTGGGTGGCGGTGCAGGCATGAATCGTGGTCATCAGGCCTTCCACGATGCCCCACTTGTCGTTCAGAACCTTGGCAATGGGAGCCAAGCAGTTGGTGGTGCAGGAAGCATTGGACAGAACCTTGATGTCGGGGGTGTATTTGTCATTGTTCACGCCCATGACGAACATGGGGGTGGCGTCCTTGGAAGGACCGGACAGGATGACGACCTGCGCGCCGGCATCCAGATGATCCTGCACGCTCTCGGTGGTCAGGAACTTGCCGGTGCACTCCAGCACATACTCAGCGCCCAGCTCGCCCCAGGGCAGCTCGGCGGGATTTCTCTTGTCCAGCAGGGGGATACGCTTGCCGTCCACAATGATGGCGCCCTCTTCCCAGGAAACTTCCCCGGCATAACGGCCATGCACCGTGTCATACTTAAGGGTGTAGGCAATCAGCTCAGGGGATTTGTCGGGAGCGTTGATGCCCACGATCTCCACATCGTCGTGCTGCATAGCAGCTCTGAAGGCCAGGCGGCCGATGCGTCCGAATCCGTTGATACCTGCTTTGATACTCATAATGATTTCCTCCATGCAAAAAATAATTGACGCTGTGAGTGTACGCACGGACGCCGCCGGCTATGACCTTCCATTCCCTTCCAGAGATCATACCCACCGATCCGGTGCCCGGCAGCGGCGCGCGCCAAAATTCGACAAACGCATTGCGATTTCCCGCTGCATGTACTATAATAATACGAAACTGCCCATTGTTCAAGCAGATTTTGTCTTTTGTCTGTTTTCGTGCAATTTCTCTGGAGGTTTTTATGCTTGGTGATACTTTTGGCATCGGTCAGCTGTTTGCTCTGTCCCGGGATCCGGTGATCTGCGTCCGGGGCGGTACCGTGCTGTCCATGAATCCGCCCGCGGTGAACCTGTTCGGCGGGGACCGGACCGGGTGCAATGCCGCCCAGCTCCTGCCGGAAACGATTCTGTCCGCGGAGTCGGAGCGATTCATCGCCGGCACCGTGGTGAACGGACAGAATGTCACCGTCTCCTGCGGCACCTGGGAGGATGTCCGGATGTACAGCTTCATTATCCCCGCGCCTGCGGAAAATCAAACCGCCGACCGGGCAATTTCCTCCTCCCTCCGGGAACTGACCAATACCATCAAGGCCACCACGGATCAGATTCTGGTGCTGTCTGAACGGTATCAGGATGAGAAGCTCTCCCGGTACACCGCCATTCTCAAACACAGCTCCTGCAGGCTGAAGCGGCTGATCATGAACTATTCCCTGGTGGATGACTGTCTTCGGGGCATCCAGGCCTTCTCCCCCGTCACCGCCTCCGTGAACGCCGTGTGCCGGGATATGGCCGACATGGTGTCGGATCTGGCGGCCGAACGGAACATCCGGGTGGAATTCCGGGATACGGAGGAGATTTACGCGTCCATGGATGTGGTGCTGATCCAGCAGATGCTCCTGAACCTGCTGTGCAACAGCCTGCAGAATGCCCCGGAAAACAGCACCATCCGCCTGTCCCTGAGCGCCACGGACAAATTCGTGTCCATCATGGTGGCCGATGAGGGCGGCGGCATTGCCCCGGAAGTTCTGGCAGAACTGTTCCGGCAGTATGAGCTGCCCCCGGACCTGCACACCGGCCGGTTCTCCGCCGGGCTGGGTCTGGCCGTGGCCAACAGCATCGCCAGGCTCCACGACGGGGCCATCATCGTCAACAGCACGCCGGGCCACGGCTGCGTTATTGCCGCCCGCATCCGCCGGAGCACCGACAGGCGGATGATGTCTCCCCGGGAGGATTACCGCTCCGTTCTCACGGACGCGGTGCTGACCCAGCTGTCCCCCTGGCTCACCTGGAAAGACTACCTGCACACCGGCGACTGAAAAATCCCAATCCCATCAAACACAAGCGCCCCGGTCATGCTGACCGGGGCGCTGATTTATTGGTTCTGTTTTTCCCTGCGGGTTTTGACGCTCAGGAGAATGACGGCCCCCAGAACGCACAGAATACCGCAGATGTTCTGGGCAGTCATGGCCTCATGGAAGGCGAAAACGCCCACCAGTGTGGCCACCACGGGCTCCAGATTGGCGTAAATGGACGCCCGTCCGGTCTCCAGGCCGGTGAGGCCGTAGGTATACAGCAGATAGGGCAGATAGCCCGTGATCAGGCCGGTGGCGATGCTCCAGCCCAGATGGGTGCCGCTGCTCACCAGCAGGGTCACGGGTGCTTTCAGCCCCCAGACGGCCGCCGCTCCCACAGCGGCGAACAGGCAGGCATAGAAGGTGACCGTGTTGCTGTGGTAGCCCCGCTCCAGAGCGCAGCGGGCAAAGATGCTGTACAGGGCATATCCGAATCCGGCGCCCAGACCGTAGAGGATGCCCGTCCAGGACAGGCGGGTGTCGCCGCCCAGGCCGGACACCAGACAGCAGCCCAGGAAGGCCAGCACCAATGCCAGCAGCTTACGCACTGTGAACGGTTCCCGGAACAGGACTGCCGACAGCACCACCACAATGGCCGGGGCCGTGTACAGCAGGATTGCCGCCACGGACAGAGACATATAGTTCATGGACTGATAATAGCAGTAGGTGAAAAACAGCAGACCGGCCACGCCTGCCCCCAAAAAGCACCACAGGTCCCGCAGACGGATGGCAATCCCGCTCCGGTCCCGGAGCAGGAGCGTCACCAGAAAGGCCAGGGCCGCAATGCCGCAGCGCAGGAACACAATGTCCCCGGCGGAAAAGCCCAGCGCCCCCATCTCCCGGCGGAACAGGCCCAGAAAGCCCCACAGGGCCGCGGCGATCAGGACGGAAAGCACATATTTCCCGGAAGTCTGTTCCCTCATGTGCGGCTCCTTTTCGGGTCTTCCTTCAGCCGGCGGAGAACGGACAGCGGTTCGCAGGACCGGGGCAGTTTCATGGTGAATTCCATCATGGCCCGGGGCGTGGCGTCAATGGGCGTGCCATCCGGCCCGGCCATTCCATCCGCCGTAAACGGGATGGGCGCACCGTCCCGGGTCAGCAGCTCGATGGCGTCCCCTTGGCAGAATTTGTTCCGCTGGGTCAGCCGGGCGTTGCCTTCAGCGTCGCATTCCTCCACCACAGCGCAGATGTCCGCTCCGGCAAAGTAGGCGCTGTCAGCGGTGTACTGGCCGGGCTGGCCGTAATAAAAGCCGGTGCTGTAGGGCCGGTGGCTGAGCTGTTCCGTCTCCCGGATCCACACCGGGTCCACTTCCCTGCCCGCCAGCACATCGTCGATGGCGTGGCGGTAGGCATTGGTGACGGCCCCGGCGTAGTAGGCGGATTTCATCCGGCCCTCGATCTTCAGGCTGGAGATGCCTGCGTCCAGCAGTTCCGGCAGGTGCTCAATCATGCACATATCCCGGGAATTCAGGATAAAAGTGCCGTTGTCCTCCCCGATGGGGAAATACTCTCCCGGTCGCTTCTCCTCCATGAGGGCGTATTTCCACCGGCAGGGCTGGGCGCACTGGCCCCGGTTGGCATCCCGCCTCCCCGTCAGGTAATTGGACAGCAGGCACCGGCCGGAAAAGGATACGCACATGGCCCCGTGGACAAAGGCCTCAATCTCCAGCTCCGCCGGGATGTTCTGCCGGAAGGCACGGATTTCCTCCAGGCTCATCTCCCGGGCCAGCACCACACGGGTGGCTCCCAGATCATAGAGCATCTTTGCCGTCTCGCTGTTCACCACACCCAGCTGGGTGCTGATATGTACCGGCACTTTCGGAGCGTATTTCCGGGCCAGAGAGAACACTCCCAGGTCCGCAATGATCAGCCCGTCCGCCCCCGCGTCCTGGAGCTGTTCCAGATATGCAGGCAGCCGGGGCAGCTCGTCCTCCCGGGGCAGGGTGTTGCAGGTCACATAGACCTTCACGCCGCGGTCGTGGGCATAGGAGATCGCCCGGGGCAGTTCCTCCGGGCCGAAATTCCCGGCAGAGGCCCGCATACCGAACTCGGTGCCCGCCAGATATACCGCGTCCGCCCCGTAGTGGACGCACATTTTCAGCCGTTCAAAGTCCCCGGCCGGAGACAGCAGCTCCGGCCGGGTGATTCGGGTTTCCATTCTCATATCAGCCATAGTTCTGGGTGCTCACAAACGCCTGATGAGAGGCATAGTCGGAGAAGAACTGGTGGGTGCCCGTGGCGGTATCCAGCGCATAGTAGTAATAGCTGGTACTCTCCGGGTTCAACGCCGCCTGGATGGAGGCCAGGCCCGGATTGCAGATGGGTCCGGCGGGCAGGCCGGAATAGAGATAGGTATTGTAGGGGCTGTCGATCTGCAGATCCGCCTCGGTCACTTCATTTTTCCCGGTGATATAGGTGATGGTGCAGTCCAGCTGCAGGGGCATACCCTCCCGGATGCGGTTATAGATGACGGAGGCGATCTTCGCACGCTCGCTGTCGTTGGCTGCTTCCTTCTCGATCATGGAGGCGATGGTGATGATCTGATCCATGGTATAACCCATGTCCGCCGCCTGCTGCTCCATCTCATCGGTGATCTTCCGGTTATAGTTGTCCAGGAACTTGCCAATGGCGGAAGACGGCTCCATATACACGAAGAAGGTGTAGGTATCCGGGAACAGGTAGCCCTCCAGCCGGGAGGCGTCGCCGGACTCCTTGCCCGCCAGGAAGGAATAGTTGTAGGAGAAGTTCGCCGCGGCTTTCATCAGGTTCTCATAGGAGTTGACATTGTTCTCCTCCAGCCGCTGGAAAATCTGCTCCAGGGTAAAGCCCTCCGGGAAGGTGACATCCACTGTCACCGCCGCGCCGGAGCCCTGGTTCATTTTCTTCACCAGCGCCCGGTAGTCAAACTCCGTGGACAGGGTATAGGACCCCTCGTCGATCTTGGTGGAGGCGTGGGAGAACATACAGTAGAACTTGAACAGGGATTTATACTCAATCAGTCCCGCCGCCTTCAGCTGTTCGGCCACATAGTCGATGTCCGCATAGGTGACGGTTTTGGTCTTTGGCTGGCCGTTCTCGTCCAGAACCGGATCACCGTTGTCATCCAGCACCGGCTCTTCCTCTTCGGTGAAAGCGCTCTCATCTAGGGTGATGACGGCCTCCACATCCGGCTTGTTCAGCGCCAGCACATCCGCCGCCGCCATCCAGGCCAGACACGCCAGAATCACGCTGACGCTCAGGACGAATACAAAATACATCAGTCCCCCCAGACAGCCGATCCGCATATCCCGGCTCTTCCGGATGGGGCGGTAATCCCGCTCGTCCGGCTCCTCCGGAACCGGTTCGGGCTTCGGGGCTTTCTGCTTTTTCTCCCGGCGGGACTGCTTCTCCTCCCGGGCGGGCCGCTCGCTTTTCCGGGATTTCCCCGTGTCGGCGGCGGAATGTCCGGCAGGGCCGGGGGCGTTGGTGCCGAACATCTCTTCCAGCTTCTTATCGTTTTCAGCCATAGTGTTTTTTCTCCTTGATAAGCTGCCAATTTGTAACCCGGCGGGACCGTCGGGCATAGTATGTTGCGGGTGGAGGCTTCCTCCTCCCGGGATTCGCAGGATAAACGCCGCGTCGACTTCCCCAACCGCACGGGGTAACAGACTTTGCGTGCTACATGGTGCGGAGAAAGGGTCAATCATATGTTCTGCGGAAACGGTAATAACTGCCTCTGGATCATCATCATTCTCATCGTCCTGTTCTGCTGCTGCGGCAATGGCTGGGGCGGCTGCGGCAATGACTGCGGCTGCAACAACGGCTGCTGCTGATCCAACGCACGGGGTCTCTTCGGAGACCCCGTATTTTTTATTTTACCGGAAATGTCAGAATCTCATGCTCGGTAATGATATATCGCACCGGACGGTCGTTCCAGTCGCGGGGGACCGCATCCCGGAGAAACCGGGCACGGCACACACCGGCGGTCACCGCGGGGTGGGCCGTCAGATACCGGTCATAGTAGCCCCCGCCCTGGCCCAGACGGTATCCCATCCGGTCAAAGGACAGGCCCGGGACGATCATCAGATCCTCCGGGGACGGCTCCATGGGATCGGACGGCTTCGGCTCAGGAATGTTCCACAATCCCGGCCGCAGGGTGCCGGTATACCGGTAAAAGGTCATCTCCCCGCCGGGGGCGGACACGGGCAGGGCCACGGTCTTACCATCGGAAACGGCCCGGGCCAGCAGGGCATGGGTGTCCACCTCGCCGGGGCGGCTGTAATAGAGGAACAGCCGCTTCGCCTTCCCATAGACTTCGCTGCCCTGGATCTGAGCCAGAATCGCGGCGTCGGACCGGGCGGTCTCCTCCGGGGACAGCCCTCTCTGCGCCGCCCGCAGTTCCCGGCGCAGGCGGGATTTCTCCTCAGTCAAGGCCCAGCGCCTCTTTCACTGTGCGGTAGATCAGGTCGCTCTTGTCCTCAATGGACAGCAGTTCCCCGTCCCGCCTGAAATCGATCACCTGCCAGCCGTAATGGGCGGCGGCCCGGTGACCCAGCTCCAGACATTTTTCCAGATAGCCCGCATCCTTTTCATGGATGTCCGCCTGACTGCCGTCAGCAGCCCGGCGCTGGGCCATGCGCTCCAGGGAGGTGGGCACATCCACATCCAGATACAGCACCAGATCCGGCCGGGGCAGGCCCAGACGGTGATATTCTAAATCATACAGCCAGTCGAAAAACTCCGGAAGCTGTTCCTCCGGCAGTTTGCTGCCCTGATGCACCGCGTTGGAGGTGGTGTACCGGTCCATGAGGACCAGACCGCCGTTGTTGTAGTGGCGGCCCCAGTCATCGGTCATATAGGATGCGTACCGGTCCACGGCATAAAAGGTGGAGGCGGCATAGGCATTCACGGCGGAGGGATCGTCCCCGAACTCCCCGCCCAGATACATCTTCACCAGAGTGGCGGAGGGGTTGTCATACCGGGGGAACCGCACCCGGCGGAAGTCCCGGCCCGCGGCGGTCAGCCGGTCGCACAGGCGCTGATACTGCACGGATTTTCCGCAGCCGTCAATGCCTTCAAATACGATCAGTTTGCCTTTTTCACTCATTTTCCCGTCACTCTCTCTTTCACTGCACACAGGGCGAACTGGGGCAGCTTCATCATCCGGCCGATGCGCTTCGGCTCTTTCAGCAACCGGTACAGCCATTCCAGGCCCAGCTTCTGCCACCGCTCCGGGGCGCGCTGGACCACGCCGGCAAATACATCCAGGCTGCCGCCCAGACCGGCCATCAGCCCGGCCTGTACCTGCCCCGCGTGCTGATGCATCCATAGCTCCTGCTTGGGGGAGCCCAGGCACACCAGCAGCAAATCCGGCTTCGCGGCGTTGATCTGTTCAATAATCGGCGTGTCATCGTCAAAATAACCGTCGGCAGTCCCGGCAATGACCAGACCGGGGAATTTCTCCCGCAGGTTCTCCCCTGCCTGCTCCGCCACGCCGGGTTTGGCGCCGAACAGGAACACGCTCCCCTGCCGGTCCGCCAGCCGTTCCATAACCCGGGCAGCAAAGTCAATGCCCGGGGTCTTTTCTTTCAAGGGCGTGCCCAGAATCTTTGCGCCGTAAATGACGCCGATGCCGTCGGGCAGCACCAGGGACGCGTCCCCCACCGCCCGGGCCAGGTCCGGGTTCTCCCGGGCGGCCATGACGATCTCCGGGTTGGGCGTCACCACATAACCACGCTTCCCTTCAGCGATGATGCCCATTGCGGCGGACACCGCCTCGTCCATGGTCACATTGTCGAAGGACACGCCCAGAATCTCAATTCTGCTCATAACTGTGAAAATACCTCTCCGATCTTGCCGTGAATCACCAGGTCCGCCTGGCTGTCCGCCGGGGTCTCCGACAGATTGATGAGAACCAGTTTATTTCCCCGGTAATAATTGATGAGTCCCGCGGCAGGGTACACATTCAGGGAAGTGCCGCCGATGATGAGGATTTCCGCATCCCGGATCAGGCTCATGGACTCGGACATGATGTGATTGTCCAGCCCCTCTTCATACAGCACCACATCCGGCCGGACGATGCCGCCGCAGCTGCACCGGGGCACACCGGTGCCCTCGTTCACGAAGGACTCCAGGTAGATCTTCCGGCACCTCTCGCAGTAGCACCGGTGGACGCTGCCATGGAGTTCCAAGACCTTCCGGCTGCCGGCCATCTGGTGCAGGCCGTCGATGTTCTGGGTGATGACGGCTTTCAGTTTTCCCTCCTGCTCCCACTGGGCCAGCTTCAGATGGGCCGCATTGGGCCGGGCGTTGGGGGCGATGAGCTTGTCCCGGTAGAAAATATAAAACTCCTCGGGATTTCTCCGGAAAAATGTGTTGCTCAGGATGGTCTCCGGGGGGAATTTATACTTCTGGTGGTACAGTCCGTCCACGCTGCGGAAATCCGGGATGCCGCTTTCCGTGCTGACCCCTGCGCCGCCGAAGAAAACAATATTATTGCTGGAATCGATCCAGTTTTTCAGCGTTTTCAATGCCTGTTCCATGGTTTCACGCTCCTGTTCTTTCAAAAAATGGCTGAACCGCGCATAACAAATCAATTTACTATAACACAGCCCGGTCAAAAAAACAACCGCCCTTGCGGGCGGCGGAACAGAAATGCTGTGAACATTTTCCAAATAAAAAGGGCTGCCGCAGATGCGGCAGCCCCGGGGACGCGGCAGAGACTGGCAAAACTCCGCCGCTTTCAGTTTTTCATGTAAGGAAGAATCTGATACTGATTATTCAGCAGCAGCCTTCTTCTGCTTCAGCATGGTCTGGATGCTCTCAACCGCCAGAACAACGGCCAGGATCACCAGCAGCACACCCAGGATGGCCTGGACATAGGGGCCCCAGTCGGCGCCGCCGGCAGCGATCAGGCCAATCTGAGTCTTGGTGTTGATGATCAGAGAGCAGATGGTGACGATCAGCATGAAGATCATGGGGATAATGAACATCTTGTTGTTCTTGCCCACATTGCCCAGCCAGGTAGCCACAGCCAGCAGGCCCAGAGCAGCCAGCAGCTGGTTGGCGGATCCGAACAGAGCCCAGATCTTGCCGTAGCCGTTCATGCCCAGGAACACGCCCAGAACCACGGTGATGATGGTGGCAACATAGGGATTGCACAGGACCTTCTTGTAGCCGGTGACAGTCTCGGGAGTCTCGCCCTTGGTGCTGTCAACCCAGAATTCCTGGAACATGAAGCGGGCCAGACGGGTAGCGGTATCCAGAGAGGTCAGGCAGAATGCGGAGTAGGTCAGCACCAGCAGGGTGTACAGAACATTGTACACAGAGCCGCGGCTGGGATCGATCATACCGGCAATGCCGCCGCCGAAGATGGCGGTAGCGCCCTTCAGAGCGCTGTCGGGGTTGGCAGCGTTCCAGCTGTAGGCATAAGCAACAGCGCACAGGGTCAGGACTGCCAGCACGCACTCCAGCAGCATGCCGCCGTAAGCGATGGGCTTGGCGTCGGTCTCTTTATCCAGCTGCTTGGCAGTGGTGCCAGAGGAGACCAGGGAGTGGAAGCCGGAAATGGCGCCGCAGGCGATGGTGGTGAACAGCACGGGGAACACGGGGCTGGAGGACTCAGCGGACTGGATCACAGGCAGAGAGTCCATGGAGGGACGGCCCATGATAACAGCGATGACAGCCAGAGCCAGCATTGCGTACAGCAGGAAAGAGCTCAGGTAGTCACGGGGCTGCAGCAGAATCCACACAGGAGTGACGGATGCGACCAGAATGTACACACCGACGATCCACATCCAGGCCTTGGAGGACAGATAGATGGGATGGAAGTTCATGCCGATGGCAATGATGGCGACGATGGCGATCACGCCGATCACGGAGGACACGCCCAGAGGAGCGTTGCGGCGGTAAACCAGGAAGCCGAAGATAATTGCGATGACGATGAACAGGATGGACACCATTGCCACGCGGGCCTGGCTCAGAGAAGCTGCGTAGTCAACAGCGCCGCTCTCGTCGAAGGTAGCACCGAAGGTGCCGGCCACGATGGAGGCGAAAGCTGCCACGACCAGGATCAGGGTCAGGTAAGCGAAGATGATGAACAGGCGCTTTGCCCGGACACCCATGGTGTCAGCGATGATCTCGCCGATGGATTTGCCTTCATGACGGACGGAAGCGAACAGGGCGCCAAAGTCATGGACGCCGCCGAAGAAGATACCGCCGATGACAATCCACAGCGCGCAGGCCAGCCAGCCGAAGCCCAGGCTTGCAGCGGTGATGGGGCCGGTAATGGGGCCGGCACCGGCGATAGAAGAAAAGTGGTGGCCCATCAGAACAGGGGCCTTGGCGGGCACATAGTCCACGCCGTCTTCCATTGTGTGCGCGGGAGTGGGTTTGTCGTTTTCACCAACGCCCCACTGTTTGCAGAGGTAACGGCCATAGAAGATATAGCCGCAGATCAACAATGCAACGCAAATAATGAGAAGTAGTAAGCCATTCATTGTGATACTCTCCCTTTCTTAGTTTGCCTGGGGTTGAAATTCATCTCCAGGAGCTTTTTTGCTTCCTTACCGGCTGGATTACTCAGGAAGCTTTGCGTGGAAATCTCCATTGCCGCAATATGATACTCCATCCAGCCATGGAGTGCCAGCCGAAAGTTTTTGCGGAAGCGGGTCTTTTTGATGATGGCCTTTGCTTCCGGGTCAATGGTGTCCGCCAGGATCACCAGCGTCACAAAGGAGGACATATGCTCCTTGTCAGGCTTGATGTTGGTCATTCCGGCGGCGCGAGACACTTCAATCTGCTGCCGCAAAGTTTCGGCATCCAGATGATCTGTCAGATAAAAATAGACATACTCGTGATTTTCCACCGCGTTCAGCACATGTTTTCTGCTGATCAGATAGTTCTCATCCCGCAGGAAGAAAATCGCCTCGGCAGGATAGCTCCCTCCTTCCACAGTTACATCCCGTACGATATCGTAATGATGGGAGTATGCGTTGAGCAGACGCTCAAGGCATTCTTCTTTGGTCATTTCTATTGAGATAACTATCACACCCTTCTTCGCTGTCTTTCTGTGGAAAAAGACAACAGGAGCTTGCGCTCCCTCCACATTTTTATCTGTCTGTATCTTAACACTCTGTTCATAAAATTTCAATAGTTTTTTGATAAAAAACTGTCATGCAGACGCATATATTTTCTGTTTTTCCCGTCAGATTTCACAAACATTCCATTTTTGCCAGAAATATAACGAATTCAATGCGATCAATCGCAAGCGGTGAAACGGCTGTTTCCGGGAGAATTTTCCCTCCGGAGACTTCCTGCATCAACAGGAAAGCCCCCGGCAGTTGTATGACTGCCGGGGGCTTTGCCGCTGGAGCGGGTAAAGGGAGTCGAACCCTCCTATCAACCTTGGGAAGGTTGCGTTCTACCGATGAACTATACCCGCATATCCGGAATATGCATACTATATCACAAACCGGCGGGAAAGGCAAGGCGAAATCCGCCGGAGGACGAAAAATTTTCCGCCTCCGGTCAGCCCTCCTCCAGCAGGGACATGATACGCATATACAGCTCTTCCGCGTTCCAGCGGAAATTGCGCTCCATGCGCTTTGCCTGATCCTCGTTTCCCACCACGGCGGACAGCTCCAGCAGCTCGCCCTTGCCGTCGGACAGGGACAGGTGCACCATGCAGCCGCTGTCCGTCTGCTCATGGTCCGCCCGGATCATGGCCTCCCGGCTCACCCGGTCCGCCACCGGCAGCATGGCCATGTCCGCCCGGGCCCGAACGGAGACCGGCAGGCTGCTCTCCATGACCGCCCCGTCGTCCCGGCCCAGAGGGGTGATCTCATACCGGTCGTCATTGTCGGTGATATGGCCCGTGGCCACCAGCTCCGACAGGCACTCGGAGAAGCTGAAATAATCCACCGCGCCGTCACAGAACACCACATCCTCCAGTCCGTCCCGGTCCACCGGGCCGGGGAGCCGGGCCAGAATGTATAGAATCAGGATTTTGATATCCAGTTTTTCCCGGATGAAGCCGAAGCCCTCGTCCATGTTTCCGCCTCCAATCTGTTCACGGCTTCCATTATACCCTATTTCCCGTGAATTGTCCAAAAATCTTTTTCACGCCTGAAACTGCCGCGCATACACTGTTAGTGAAGTTCCTTCAAATCCCGATCAGGAGGTATGACTATGGCAGACCGAGTTGTTCCCGGTCCGGTCGAAAGCAGCGCCCAGGTGCGTGAGGCCGTCTGCATTCAGACCAGAAAAATCTTCGACAGCTGCAGGGATAAGGATTGCATCGAAGACCTGCGGGTGTTTCCCACGGTTTCCTCTCAATCTTACATAGAAAGCGCCATCAGCGTCCGGCCCAAATGCGCCGAGCTGCTGTACGCCGATGTGAAGGTGGAGGGGATGAGCTTCAACCGGGGCTATTACACCGTGGATGTGACCTATTTTTACCGCGTCACCGGCGAGACCTTCCCTGGCGGCAGTCCCGTGTCCGGGCTGGCGGTGTTCGACAAGCGGGTGATGCTGTTCGGCAGCGAGGGGGCCGTCAAGACCTTCACCTCCGCCGACAGCTGCTGCCACACGGACCCGTCCTCCCCCATCGGCGTGGTGGAGGTAGTGGACCCCATCGTCCTGTCCATGCGGATCGCCGACTCCGAGTGCCTGATTCCGCCGGATCTGGAAGCCCGGGACATTCCCGGCTGGATTCTGGAGCGGTTCCCGGAGGAGCTGGTGCTCACGGACACGGCCAAGCGCCTGTTCGTCACCCTGGGGCAGTTCTCCATCATCCGGCTGGAGCGGGATACCCAGCTGCTCATCCCGGCGTACGATTACTGCCTGCCGGACAAAGAGTGCGAGGCATCCTCCCCGGGGGACGATCCCTGCGCCCTGTTCGGCAAGATCCGCTTCCCGGTGGAGGAGTTTTTCCCGCCCGACACCGTGGAATGCTCCGAGGAGTACAAAAATCTCATCTGATTTCCCGTGCAAAAGACCCGCTGCCATTGAAACCGGCAGCGGGTCTTTCTGTCAGGTCTGTGGCACGATGTGCTCTGCGTCCTTGTAAATGGCGTCAGCGGGGATCACGCCCCGGACGCTGGACACGGGATAGATGTGGCTGTTCCGGCCGATCACCGTGCCGGGGTTCAGCACGCTGTTGCAGCCCACTTCCACATGGTCGCCCAGAATGGCGCCGAACTTCTTCCGGCCGGTCTCGATCTGCTCGTCGCCCTTCACCACCACCAGAGTCTTGTCGCTTTTCACATTGGAGGTGATGGAGCCGGCGCCCATATGGGCCTTGTAGCCCAGGACAGAGTCGCCCACATAGTTGTAGTGGGGCACCTGCACATTGTCGAACAGGACCACATTTTTCAGTTCCACGGAGTTGCCCACCACAGCGTTTTTGCCCACGATGGCGCTGCCCCGGATGAAGGCGCAGTGGCGTACCTCGGCCCCGTGGTCGATGATGCAGGGGGCGCCGATATACGCAGAGGGGAACACTTTTGCGTCCTTTGCAATCCACACGCCCGCCTGGGGATGGTCAAATTCCTCCGCGGGGAGGGTCTCACCCAGTTTCTCAATGAATGCGCTGATCTCCCCCAGCACTTCCCAGGGGTAGGTTTTCTCCCGGAACAGGTCCGCCGCGATGGTGTGGGACAGGTCCAGGAGCTCTTCAATTTTCATTTGCTTTTCCATGATTATTTCACCCGGATGAGATGTCCGGTCTCCTTCATGACTTCGATTACTTCGTTCACTTTTTCCTCGCACAGCTCATGGGTGGAGGCCTCCACCATGACCCGGAGCACCGGCTCCGTGCCGCTCTTGCGCAGGAGGATGCGGCCCTCGCCGTGGAGGTCAGCGGTGACCTTGTCGGCCGCGGCCTGGACTGCGGGGTCTGCCAGGGTGCCGTCCTTGTCGTCCACGATCACATTCTTCAGGAGCTGGGGATAGATGGTCAGGTCTGCCGTCAGAGCGGACAGGGGCTGTTTCTTGTCCAGCATCACCTGCATCACCTTGATGGCGGTGAGCAGGCCGTCGCCGGTGTTGGCGTACTTGGCGAAGATGATGTGGCCGGACTGTTCCCCGCCGATGAGATGGCCGTTGTCCCGCATATTTTCATACACAAACCGGTCGCCCACGGCGGTCTTTTCGTAGCCGATGCCAAGGGCGTCCAGGGCCTTGTACAGGCCGATGTTGGACATGACGGTGGTGACCACCTTGCTGCCGTCCAGCTCGCCACGCTCCAGCATATTCCGGGCGCAGATGTACATGATGGCGTCGCCGTCCACCACATTGCCCTTTTCGTCCACGGCCAGACACCGGTCCGCGTCGCCATCAAAGGCGAATCCGATGTCCAGACCGTTGTCCACCACGAACTTCTGAAGATGCTCGATGTGGGTGGAGCCGGCCTCCCGGTTGATGTTCAGGCCGTCGGGGGTGTTGTTGATCACATGGGTCTCGGCGCCCAGGGCATCGAAAATGCTCTTGCCCATCTGCCAGGTGCTGCCGTTGGCGCAGTCCAGACCCACCTTGATGTCCTTATAGGAGTGGGTGGCCAGGGAAATCAGGTAGCCGATGTACCGGTTCCGTCCGGAGGAATAGTCGATGGTGCGGCCGATGTGGTCGGCAGTGGCCAGGGGAATCTCCATATCCCCGTCCAGATAGTGCTCCACCTGGGCGATCATCTCGTCATCCATCTTCTCCCCGTGGCCATTCATCAGTTTGATACCGTTGTCGGTGTAGGGATTATGGCTGGCGGAGATCATGACGCCGCAGTCAAAGCCGTCTGCACGGACCACATAGGACACGCTGGGAGTGGTGGTCACATGGAGCAGGTAGGCGTCGCCGCCCGCGGCGGTGATGCCGGCGGACAGGGCGCACTCGTACATATAGCTGGAGCGGCGGGTGTCCTTGCCGATGGCGATCTGCGCCCGGTGCTCCCGGCCGAAATACCAGCCCAGGAATTTGCCGATTTTAAAGGCGTGATCCACGGTCAGGTCCACATTGGCCTCACCCCGGAACCCGTCGGTCCCAAAATATTTGGACATATTGTTTATACCTCCAATATCAGTCATTTGAATCTGTCGGTTCAAATGAGAATTTGCGGCCATTCCATGCACGGGCTGAAGCCCGCACACGCCATTGGCCGGGCAGTGTTTTTTACAAAATCGTAATTTACAGCATTCTGGTAATTCTGCGGATGGCTTCTTTGGTATTTTCCGGATCGCCGAAGCCGGTGAGACGGATATAGCCTTCGCCGCTGGGACCGAAGCCGGCGCCGGGGGTGGTGACCACATTGCCCTCCTGGAGCAGGCGGTCAAAGAAGTCCCAGGAGCCCATGCCGTCCGGCGTGGCGGCCCAGACATAGGGGGAGTTCACGCCGCCGTACACCGTCAGGCCCGCTTTGGCCAGGCCCTCCCGGATGATGGCCGCATTGTTCAGGTAGTAGTCGATGGTCTCCCGCACTTCCTGCTGGCCCTCGGGGGTATAGATGGCCTCGGCACCCCGCTGGATCATGTAGGGGCAGCCGTTGTACTTGGTGGACTGGCGGCGCAGCCACAGCTCAGCCAGGGACACGCCGTTCACCTTCAGTTCTTTGGGGATGATGGTGTAGGCGCAGCGGGTGCCGGTGAAGCCGGCGGTCTTGGAATAGCTGCGGAACTCAATGGCGCAGGTCCGGGCGCCGGGCACTTCATAGATGCTGTGAGGAATTTCCGGGTCCCGGATGAAGGCCTCATAGGCGGAGTCGTACAGGATCACGCTGCCGTGCTCATTGGCATAGTCCACCCACAGCTTCAGCTGGTCTTTGGTGGCGGCCATGCCGGTGGGGTTGTTGGGGAAGCACAGATAGATCAGATCCGGCACCCGCTCCGGCAGGGCCGGGACAAACCCGTTTTCCGCCGTGCAGGGCATATAGACGATGTTGGTCCACTTCTCCCCGTCATACTCCCCGGCCCGGCCGGCCATGGCGTTGGCGTCCACATACACCGGGTACACCGGGTCGCACACCGCCACCACATTGTTGACGGAGAAGATGTCCCCAATGTTCCCGCAGTCGCTTTTGGCGCCGTCGGACACGAAGATCTCCTCCCGGCTCATGGTCACACCCCGGGCGGCATAGTCGTGCTGCACAATGGCGTCCCGGAGGAAGTCATAGCCCTCATAGGGGCCGTAGCCCATGAAGGTATCGGCGCTGCCCATCTCGTCCACGGCCTTGTGCATGGCCCGGATCACGGAGGGCGCCAGGGGGCGGGTCACATCGCCGATGCCCATTTTAATCAGCTTTTTATCGGGGTTTGCCGCCTGATAAGCCGCGGTGCGCCGGGCGATCTCGGCGAACAGGTAGCTGCCGGGGAGCTTCTGAAAATTCTGATTGATCTCTGCCATAGTCGTTCCTCTTTATCTGATGGTATGGTTTCTGTTATTCGTCAAAGGTGCCGTCGAACACTTTCACGGCGGGACCGGTCATGTAGATCAGGTTCTCCGCCCGGTTCCACTCGATCTCCAGTTCGCCGCCCCGGAGGAGCATCTTCACCCTGGCAGCGGACTTGCCGCAGACCACGGCCGCCGCCAGAGAGGCGCTGGAGCCGGTGCCGCAGGCCAGCGTCTCGCCGCTGCCCCGCTCCCAGACCCGCATCTTCAGGGTGTGCTCATCCACCACCTGCACGAACTCCGTGTTCACCCGCTCGGGGAACATGGGGTGGTTTTCAAAGGCGGGGCCGATCTCTTCCAGATTCAGCCAGTCCACATTGTCTACGAACACCACGGCGTGGGGGTTGCCCATGGACACGGCGGTCACATCCCAGCGCTTGCCGCAGACCTCAATGGGGCGCATGATGAAGTTCTCCCCCTCGGCCTTCATGGGGATCTGGGCGGGGCGGAACTCGGGAGAGCCCATGCACACCCGGACCGTGGAAACCTTGCCGTCTTCCACCTGCAGCTGCAGGGTCTTGACGCCGCTGCCGGTCTCCACCGTCAGCTCGGTCTTGTCGGTCATGCCGTTGTCATACACATATTTCGCCACGCAGCGGATGCCGTTGCCGCACATCTTGCCGTGGGAACCGTCGGCGTTGTACATATCCATTTTGAAATCCGCCACATCGGACCGGTCGATGCAGATCAGGCCGTCGCCGCCGATACCGAAGTGCCGGTCGGAAATCTTTCTGGCCAGCGCCGGACGGTCCTCCACATTCTCGGCAAAGCAGTTGACATAAATATAGTCGTTGCCGCAGCCCTGCATTTTGGTAAACTTCATAATCTTACCTCCGTTGTTGGGTTTGTCTGTATTTTTATTCCGGTTTCCGGGAAAAATCATCTGTAAAATTTCTGCAAAAAGGAGCGCGCCATGGCGATCATCATTTGCCGTACATTCATTATATATATCGCGCTGCTGGTGTCAATGCGTTTTATGGGGAAGCGGCAGCTGGGAGAACTGGAAGTTTCCGAGCTGGTGGTTGCCGTCATGGTGGCGGATGTGGCCGCCATGCCCCTGCAGGATATCGGCATCCCCATGCTCAACGGGCTCATCCCGGTGGTGCTGCTGTTCTGTTTTGAGATTCTGGTCACCGGGGCCGTGACGAAAAGCATCCGCTTCCGCACGCTGCTGTGTGGCAAGCCCAGCATTCTCGTGGCGGACGGGAAAATCGATCAGGTCCAGATGCGGAAAAACCGCTTCACCCTGGACGAACTGTTTGAGGAGCTGCGCCAGCAGGGGGTGACGGATCTGTCCACCATCGAGCGGGCCGTGCTGGAGACCGGGGGAAATCTGAATGTGGTCCTCTTCCCTGCCCAGCAGCCGCCCACCTGCGCCCAGCTGGGAATCGAGGTGCCGCCTGCCGGATATCCCACCATCCTCATCAACGACGGCCGGGTTCTGTCCCGGAACCTGCGGGTGATGGGGCTGGACGAGAGCTGGCTGGCCCAGACCCTCCGGGACCGGGGGATGGACGATCCGGCGGATGTGTATCTCATGACCATTGATGGAGCCGGGACAGTGTGTCTGGCGGAAATGGAGCGGCAGGGATGAAAAAGGAAGTGTGCGCCGCCGGAATCATTCTGTGCCTGATCGCCGGGGCCGTGTGGAATGTGTATCATCTGGAGAACCTGGCCGGGCGGATGACAGAGCATATCCGGGCCGCTGAGACCGCCGAAGCGGAGGGCCGCTCCCTCCGGGCGGAGCAGGAACTGCGTCTGGCCCTGGAGATCTGGCTGGACGCGGACGGGTACACCCACATCTTCATCCGCCATGCGGAGATCGACTCCACCTCCGACGCCTTTTATGAGGCCCTCACCGCCCTCTCCGACGGGGACATGGAGGAATTCCATGCCGCCTGCGAAAAGCTGCAGTATCACATTGACAGCATCGTCTCCATGGAGCACATCACGCCCCGGAGCGTGTTATGACTGAGCGCCGTTGCGGTCGCTGAGGAGTTTGGTCAGCTCCTCCATGAAGGTGTTGATGTCCTTGAACTGGCGGTAGACCGAGGCAAAACGCACATAGGCCACCTCATCCAGATCCTTCAGCCGGTCCATGACCATGTTGCCCACAGCCTCGGAGCTGATCTCGTGGTCCAGTTTGCCCATGAGCTCCTGCTCGATGTCATCGGCGATGCGCTCGATCTCCTGCAGGCCCACGGGGCGCTTCTCACAGGCCCGGAGCATACCGTTGATCAGTTTGATCTTGTCAAAGGTCTGGCGGCTTCCGTCCCGCTTCACCACCACCAGGGGCATACGCTCAACGGTCTCATAGGTGGTGAACCGCTTCTGACAGCCCAGGCACTCTCTTCTTCTGCGGATGGACGCCCCTTCATCGGCGGGGCGGGAGTCAATGACTTTGCTTTCCGAATAGCCGCAAAACGGGCACTTCATAAGCTTTGGCCTCCTTCAATGTCTGCAAAACGGGCTTTTCTTTTATAATCAGTTGATTTTACCATACTTTCTCCGGCGGCACAATATTCTGTGAAAAAAAATCAGAAAATCGGGAACCCAGGGCATCCCTGTTTTCCCGATTCTTTCCGGTTGTGTTCCGCCTCCCGGCAGGGTACAATGGCCCGGAGGTGGTTTTTTCATGGTTGCATCCGCAAAGCGGCTGCTGGACAGGATCGTGTCCATGCAGCAGCTGCCCTGGGACATCTGGATGGGGTCGCTGATTCTGTCCTGCGTGCTGGTGTTCTGCGCGTTTCTCCTGATGCTGGAGGAGCCGTCCGGCCTGTCCGGAAAATACGATACATACCGGTGCGTGTGGGAACTGGTGCGGCTGCCCCAGCTGGTATTGCTGCTGGGTATTCTGGCCAGCGTGTGCGCGGAGGATTACATACTCTGACACAGCGCTTCCAGCGCTTCCCGGGTGGTCAGGATGTTGAGCACATCCAGCAGGGCGTTGGGGGACAGATGCTCCGGCAGATCCATGCGCCGGAGCAGTTCCTGCCGCTTTTCCGCGCTGCCCGGGCGGCCGGACAGGCCCAGGGCGTAGAGATCCGCCTTGGTGATGTCCCCGGCCCCGGCAGTGCTTTCCCCGTCCAGGGTGGCGCCGGAGCGGCGCAGGGCCTGGATCAGGACTTCCCGGTCCATGCCCTCCACGCCCAGCTTCCCCTCTTTGGATCGGGTGCGCTTGCGCCTTTCCTTGCCGGCCACATCCGGGATGTAGGCGTGCTTCACCAGAGCCGGGTCCAGACTGCTTTTCAGCTTGCTGCGGATCACGAAGCCCGCCCCGTCGGAGTCCGTCAGGATGACCACGCCCCGCTTCTGGGCCAGACGGCGGATCAGGTCCAGTTTTTCCGAATCGTTGAAGATTCCGAAGCCCTCCGTGGTAACGATGGTGGCGTCAAACACCTGCTTCAGGGTGTTCAGGTCATATCTGCCCTCCACCACCAGAACTTCCGATACTTTGATCTTTTCCATAACCGTCCTCATCCGTCGAAGGCCAGCTTCACCAGCAGCTCTTTCAGCAGGTCCTCATCCTCCGCGCCGCTGCTTTTCATGGCAAAGTCCGTCTCCGCACACAGCTCCACCGCCCGCTCCAGCCGGGAGATGGAGAATTTTTT
This sequence comes from Oscillospiraceae bacterium, assembly GCA_022779345.1. GTDB lineage: Bacteria > Bacillota > Clostridia > Oscillospirales > Oscillospiraceae > HGM13010. The sequence goes on from JALFTG010000023.1 coordinate 51,398, forward strand.
TGCGTTGTTCTGGAGCTTTTTCACCAGAAAGTCAAGACGCACCCCGGTCACCGCCGTGATATATGCCCTGTCCCGGCGCTCCACCTCTGCCAGCTTGGCGGCATAGATGTTCCTCATCTGGTTGCCGATCATGGCCAGGAGCATGATCGGCTCTGTATCCTTCCGGCCCAGCAGCTCCCCCATCACCCGGGCGGCGCCGTCATAATTCCGGGCCGCCAGCTGGTCGGACAGCTCAAACACCGCCGTCTCCGCGGATTTGGAGGCCACGGCGTTGATGTCCGCTTTCGTAATGCTCTGGCCGGGGGCGTAGGCCGCCACCTTCTCGATCTCCGGAATCAGCTGCTGCATGAGGCGGCCGGAGTAGTTCACCAGATACTCCGCCGTGTCCGGGTCGATGGCCTTGTCGTGGGCGGCGAAGCGTTTTCGCACCCATTTCACGATGCTGGTCTGGGGCTGCTCGGTGAATTCCACATCCCGGCCGTATTTTCTGACGGCCTTGATCAGCTTTTTCCGGCCGTCCGGCTCATAGCCCGCGTCCTGCACGAACACCACCGTGCAGTAATCCGGGATGTCGGACAGCTGCTTCACCAGCTTGTCCGCCTCACGCTCGTTCTGCCGGTTCAGATCCACCCCCCGGACCTCCACGAAGGTCCGCTCCGTGAGAAAAGGCAGGGCGTCCACCGCGTCCTCAAAGGCCCGGGCGCTGAAGCCGTCGGGGTTCAGCCGCTTGTAGCTGAAATCGTCCTCCCCGTCCGGCAGACAGGTCTTTTTCAGCAGGGTCACGAAGTCCTCCCGCAGATATTCCTCCGGTCCGTACAGGAGATAGACCCGCTGGGGACCGGCGTCCTTCAGTTCCTTTTTCAGTTTTCCGTAATCAAGTGTTTCCTTCTTCGCCATCGTCATCCAGCCTCAGTTCAATATCGCCAAAGGTATCTGTCCGGTATACTACCACATTTTCCGCCGCGAGTCTATCCAGAGTTTCCGCCGCCGGGTGACCGTAGGGATTATAGCCCACGGAGATCACCGCCTGCTCCGGGGAAAAGGTCTCCAGCAGGAGGCGGCTCGTGGAGGTACCGGCACCGTGGTGTCCCGCCACCAGAATGTCCCCGTCGGGGAGCACATAGGATCGCACCAGCCACTTCTCCGCCGTCTCGTCCGCGTCCCCGGTGATGAGCACCGAGGCATCTCCCAGCTCTGCCCGGAGGATCAGGCCCTGATTTTCCCCTTTGTAGGGCGGCACATATGCAGACAGGCTGATGTTTCCCACGGACACATCGCAGGTCTCGCTGACGGAATACACCTGCGTACCGTGGCGCTCCGCCGCGGCGAGGATATCCGCCAGGAACCCGTCCTCATCGTCGGCGCAGTCCGGCAGCAGGAGGCGGTCCACATCCACCCGGGTCATAAGCCGGGTCACCCCGTTCACATGGTCGGCATGGAGATGGGTCAGCACCAGCAGGTCCACCTGCTCCCGCCGGCGGCCCAGAAGAAAGGCGGCGGTGTCATCCCCGGACCATGCACTGTCGCCGCCGCAGTCGATGACCACGGTGGTGCCCTCCCGGAGGAGCACGATGCTCTGTCCCTGCCCCACATCCACGGCGGCCAGTTCCGTGGTGTTGTCATAGCGCACATCCGTGCCGATCAGCAGCAGGCTCAGGACACTGACGGACAGGCACACCGGGAAGAACGGGCGGTAGGGCTGATCGCCCCGGCGCAGGTATGTGATCAGAAACAGGACATAGCTCCCCGCCAGCCACCAGACCAGGTGGTTGCCGGACAGATACAGCGCACTATAGGGCAGGGCCGCAATCACTGCCGACACCCGGAGGATGATTTCCACGGGGACAGACAGGATCGTGCCCAAGGCCGGAGCGAGGGCCGGGAATACCGTGCCCAGCACGCAGGCCAGAAATCCGCCGATGAAGCACGCGGGCACCAGCCACAAGGTCAGAAGATTGGTCAGCACCCCGTACAGCGGCACATAGCCGAACCATGCCGCCGACAATGGCAGGGAGAACACGGTGGCACCCACGCTGGCGGACACGGAGGCTGTGATGAGCCGGGCCAGCCGGGCCGGGAACCGGGGCAGTTTCCGGAAGTCCGATGCCAGCCGCTCTGCCAGCCGTGGCGTGAGCAGGAGCAGTCCCGCCATGGCGGCGAAGCTGAGCTGGAGGCTGGCCGAACCGATGGAACAGGGGTTCCAGACCAGAAGCAGCAATAAGGCGAAGGACAGCGAGGTCACTCCATCCGCCTCCCGGCGCAGGGCCGGGGCCAGCAGGAACAGGCTCTCCATCAGCCCCGCCCGGAGCACCGACGGAGACAGGCCCGTCATCACCGCAAAGAAGGCAATCAGCAGGATACAAATCCACAGTCCCCGTCGGGTGCCAGTGAGCATGGTCACTGCCGTGACCAGAAAGGCCACATGCATACCGGACACGGCCATCACATGGAGAATGCCCGCCTGCGACAGGTCGGCATACACCTCCGGGTCGTCATATACATCCACCTTGTCCCCGGTGATCAGGGCCTTGACGAACAGGGCCGTCCGCTCCGGAAACAGGGTATCGCAGGCATTCTGCAGGAACCGGGACACATAGGCCGGGACATACAGGTACCATCCGCTCCACTTCCCGGTGACGGTCACGGCGCCGGTGAAAGAGCCCCGGAGAGTGATGCCTTTGGACAGGAAGGTACTGGTGCTCTCCCCGCCGGCGGTGGCGGCGGAGATGAGGCGGACCTCACCGGTGATCTCGT